>CBDUVQ010000014.1:0-15305 GCA_965370715.1 uncultured archaeon | reverse complement strand
GATACAGATGTCGCAAAACACTTAAAAGAATCAGGTTTAGTAAGAAATTTCAAACCCTGGTTTCCCTGGTTCAGCTCTCTTTGCTTTTTCTGATGCGCTGCCCTCAGCAGACAAAATCTCAATTTCTGCGCTAAGCTCTTGCTCAAGGAACTTCTTGTGTCCTGCGAGCGCATCCATTTCGTCTTTTGCAGAAAGCACTTTAACGAGAACAGGGCGCTTTGAAAGTGTTTGCGCGAACTTCACAGCATCCTTTCCCTGCTTTTTTATGTCCGCGCTCTTCATGATTTCTGCCACAAGGTTCTTTGGCTTTTTTTCTGCAAGAGCATAAACCTTGTGCTTCCATTTTGGCGCGACATATATAGTGATTTTTTTTGCAGAGCCCTGTAAAATCTTCTTTATTGATTTAACATCATCCACTACTTTTTCTGCGAACTGCCTGTAGTTTTCAGTTTTCTCATCAATTTCTTTTTCATTATGCTTCGGCCACGATTCTTCGGAAATCATCTGCTTTTTGCCAATGAGTTCCCACATCTCCTCGCATACGTGCGGGGTGAAAGGTGCAAGAAGGATGACAATGGTTTCTGTTGCTTTTGTAAAAACCGAAAGCTCGTTTTTATCAGGATTTTCTGCGTATTCCAGAAAGTCGCGCGCATCATTAAAGAGCGCGGTTATCTTTGTTGCAGCAAAGCTGAAGCGGAAGTTGTCAAAATCATCCTTGACATCGCGAATTGTGCTGTTTGTCCTGCTCAAAAGATATTTTGCGTTCTGGCTGAGTGTTTTTGTATTTATTTTGCCTTGCTTGATTTTGTCTTTATTCTCCTGCACGAAATTGTAGACGCGCGCAAGGAGCCTGTTTGATGCATCAACCCCGCGCTCGTCCCATTCAAGCTCTTTTTCAGGAAGAGCTGTCGAAAGCATGAAAAGGCGCGCAGTGTCTGCACCGAACTTGTTGATTATTTCTGTCGGGTCGACCACATTGCCGAGTGACTTTGACATCTTGACCCCGCCTTTTAGCACCATGCCTTGCGCAAGGAGGCGCTTGAATGGTTCATTTACTTTTGTTAGGCCAAGGTCGCGAAGAACCTTTGTGAAAAATCTTGCGTAAAGAAGATGAAGCACTGCATGCTCAATGCCGCCGATGTACTGGTCAACAGGCATCCAGTATGCAGATTCTTTTTTGTCAAATGGCAGTTTGCTTTCATTCGGTGAGCAGTATCTAAAGAAATACCATGAGGAATCAACAAAGGTATCCATTGTGTCTGTCTCGCGCGTTGCATCGTTGCCGCAATTAGGGCACTTTGCACTCATGAATTTTTTGGATGTCTTAAGTGGGTTGCCTTCACCTGTGAATTTTACGTCTTCTGGCAAAACAACAGGCAGGTCTTTTTCAGGAACCGGAACAGCGCCGCACTTGTCGCAGTATATTATGGGTATGGGTGTTCCCCAATATCTTTGTCTTGAGATGAGCCAGTCGCGTATCTTGTAGTTGACTGTATTTTTGCCGAACTTTTCTTTCTCAAGCCACTTAGCCATTTTTGGAAGAGCTTCGCGGTTGTTCATGCCACTAAATTTTCCTGAATCGAAAAGCAGTCCGTCGTCAGTGAATGCATCGCGGTAATCTTTTGGGTCAATGGATTTTCCGTCTTTGCTTATCACAAATTTGAGTGGTATTTTGTATTTTCTGGCAAAGCGGAAGTCGCGCTTGTCGTGCGCGTCGCACATGACAATTCCGCTTCCGTACATCAGTGCAAAGTTCGCTATATATATTGGCACTTTTTCTTTGTTTGCAGGATTTATTGCATACTTGCCTGTGAAGAAACCTTCTTTTTCTTTTTCTTCATTGACGCGGTCTGCAATGGTTTGTTTTTTCATCTTGCGCACAAAGTCTTTTGCGCCTTTTTCATACTTTGTTCCTTTAACAAGATCTGTAATCATCGGATGCTCCGGTGCGAGTGCAAGGAATGTCACGCTGAAAACTGTGTCGCATCGTGTAGTGAATGTCGGAAGTATTGTGTCTGTGTCTTCAAGCTTGAAGTGTATGTCAACTCCAAAGCTTTTGCCAATCCAGTTTCTTTGCATGACGCGCACGCGCTCCGGCCACTCAGTGAGGTTGTCAATCTCCTGTAAAAGTTCGTCAGCGTATTCTGTAATTTTAAAGAACCACTGGGAAAGATTTTTTTCCTCGACCTCAGTTTTGCAGCGCCAGCATTTTCCATCTTCAACCTGCTCATTTGCAAGAACTGTTTCGCACTTCGGGCACCAGTTGACAGGCGCCTCCTTTTTGTAGGCAAGCCCGCGTTCAAGCATCTTAAGAAATATCCACTGGTTCCATTTGTAATAGTCCGGGCGGCACGTCGCAACCATCCGTTCCCAATCGTACGAGAAACCCATTTCTGTCTGCTGCTCTTTCATCATTTTTATTGTGTTGTCAGTCCATGCCTTGGGGTGCGCATTGCCTTGTATTGCTGCGTTCTCTGCAGGCATACCGAATGAGTCGTAGCCCATTGGGTAAAGCACATTAAAGCCCTGCATCCGTTTGTAGCGCGCAATAACGTCGCCGATAGAGTAATTGCGGACATGCCCCATGTGCAGTTTTCCTGACGGGTATGGAAACATTTCAAGGACATAATATTTCGGCTTTTTGCTCTTCGTGTTTGCGCGGAATATTTTTTCTTTGTCCCAGCGCTTGTTCCACTTATCATCAAGGCTTTTGAAGTTCATGGTATTCATTAATCCTAAATGCTTGAACTATTATATCCTTTACCGTACGGTATGGGGTGCCTGTAATGGATGCCCAGACTTTTATCCACCATCATAGATACCAAAATAAATGCATCGCAGTCACCCGTCCCATTGAGGTTTTGTTTTGTGGCAGGCACAAGGTGCGCTTCTGTTATTTTGTATTTCGCTCCGTGACTGCATGCTTTATTATGTGTTCTGTCCAAAGCTTCCTCTAAGTGATGTTCGAAATCGTTAGCTCCATACCTCTGTATGCCGCGATGGCATTCATCGGTATCAAGACCGAGTTTCTTACAAAGTTTGTTTATGTCCATAAAGACTCACCTATTTGAAATTCACACAAAAAAAACGGAAAACCCCCGAAAAAATTGTGCGCGCCCTAAAACACAAGGCGCACTAGTAGCACTACAAAAATAACCAAAGCTGACACTTTTTCTTTCACAGGTTCAATGTCCACGAAAATGTTGTTGAAAAACATAAGTATCCCTAATTGAAAAGCGCACGAACAAAAACGAAAAAAGATGTTGAGTGTTAATGTTCTGACGCGCGCCTAAAATAGTAGCGCGGTCACTAGAAGAATAAGACCGGTTGATGCAAACACAAAGTTATGCTTGGAGATATTTACAGAATGTACTTTTCTTATCAGCATTTTCTCTTCCTCGCTCATGATATCTCCTTCACTAAGCTACCATTTGTTTTTCGAACATATTTAAATGTTACTAACATCGTTATTTGCCGAAAATAGCGTGGCAAAACAATATTTTTTGAAAAAAATGTCGTTAAGCATATAAACATCAACAGCGTAATATCCTGCATGGGTGCACTTTCATGACACGGGTTATTGCAGTCAGTTCTGGAAAAGGTGGGGTCGGAAAAACAACAATGACTTCTAATCTTGGTGTTGCCCTTAATGACTTCGGTCAGAAAACTGTTGTTGTTGACACAAACCTCACAACACCGAATCTTGGCTTTCACCTCGGAGTTCCGCTTTACCCGAAAACCCTTCATGATGTAATGAAAGGCGAGGCATCAATTGATGATGCCACATACATTCATCCTTCTGGCCTGAAAGTGATTCCGGCAGGAATCTCAATGGCAGACCTTAAGGCAACAAACCCAAAGAACCTTTCCAAGGCAGTGATAGGTCTTGTAGGAGATCATGATGTTGTGCTTCTTGACAGTGCGGCAGGCCTTGGGAAAGAGTCCATGGCAGGAATACATGCTGCAGATGAGCTTTTGGTTGTTACAAACCCACAACTTCCTGCAGTGACTGATGCGCTCAAGGCAATAAAGGTTGCTGAGGAAGAGGGAACAAAAGTTGTCGGTGTTATACTTAACAAGATTAAGGGAAGGAGTGCAGAGCTTTCAGTCAGTGATGTTGAGGCTTTGCTTGGATATCCAGTAATCTCACAGGTACCTCATGATGATACAATGGTCGAGAGCCTCGCCGCGAAAATGCCTATAGTTGCATACGCCCCTAACGCAAAATCATCTATTGAGATAAAGAAGCTTGCCGCAGCACTGGTTGGTGTGGATTACAAGCCCCCGTCATATAGAGGGCCTTCTTTCTTGTCAAAGATTTTTGGATTTCTGAAGTAGTTTCTTAACACATTCTATTTTTTTGTACAAAATCGTTATGCTAGTGCTTTCTGTATCCAATAGACTTAACAGCACACAGTGGGGGCATTTTTGATTTGTTTCCATACTATCTTTTAGGTATCTAAAATAGTCACCGAAAACTATATATTCATTCAAACCCCATATATTCAAGTATGGTTTGTGTTAGTATTACTCTTAGATTGGAAAAACTATATTAATTCTGACGAGAAATATTGTATAGAGGATATGAATGGTGATTTGATATGGAAGAAAATATTTTTGAAGTGAAGGTTAAGCATATTAGTGATATGCCTGAACAAGCAAGTGAAGAAATAACCAGACAAATTTCTGAAAAAGTGAATCCTGACGAGTACATGAAAAAATGGAAGGGTTTTTGTAAGGTCATTTATGTAACAGCATCTCCACAAAAAATTGATAGCATCTCACCAATAGATGGCAATCCTGTGGAATACTTCAAAGCTTTTGAAAAAGAGATGAAAGCAACGTGTAACATATTTTAATGGTTCTGGTGTTTTGAATGATTGTTCTGTGTCCTAAATCCTTTGCTGGAACCGAATCCGAATTTGAAAGAGGCTTTTTGAAACATTATCTGTCAAGAAAAAGAGAAAAAGCCGTAGTAGCAAACGAAGTATGGGATACGTGGAGACACAACATAACAATGCGATATGAAGAAAACGCACAAATTTTAATCGGGCATTTTCGTGGATGGTTTGAGCCAGAAGCAGGTTATCAATTGAAAGAAGATTTTACAGAGAAAGACCCAATCCATGTGGATACTGAAGTAATGATACAAAAAACAAAAGAATTGGTTTCTCGCAGATGGGCAGATATCCAATACTTTGTTACTCAAGAACCAACTAAGTATGTCGGTCTTAAGATAAAACCAATATCTTTATTGGAGTTCTATGTGGCATGTATGAATAGTCCTGCTGATAGAGAAATAGTTTTGGAATATTCGGTTAAAAGTGTTTTTGACAAATAGGCATAATTTGATTACTCTTCGTAAATAAACGACATAACATCCAAGTTACGATGTCTTATTTCTACATAACATTAATTACCTAAAACTTTATAAGCTTAGATACCTAAATAACTGAATGAAACTTCTCTCCCAAGTCAGCAGGCAGTATAAGGACACAGAATACAGAAAATACTGGGTTATTGTTCCAACCAAGCTAGTTGAAAAGCTAGGGTGGAAAACAGGGCAGGAACTGGAAGCCGAAGTTAAGGATGGGAAATTGGTTATTGAGAAGGATTGACGTTACTTTCAATGATTTTTATTTCGTCATCAGTTAATCCATACAAAGCATAAACCATTTTGTCGATTTTTTTGCCTGTTTTATCTATTTTTTCTTTTAGTTCAAGAAGTTCTTTTCTTCTTTCGATAAAATAGTCATCCAGAGTCTCTTGTTCTTTATATGAAATGTTTATTTTTTGTTTTTTAAGTTCCTTTATGAATTCAGAAAATGTCATTTCGTAGAAGTTTTCAAGCTTTTTTGTCGCGTTTTCCAATCCTAAATTATCTTTTAATCTTGTTAAGAATTTTTGTTTTTTATCATAGAATTGTTTGTTTAAATCAAGCATTATGCTGGATTTTTCAATGAATGGTTTTTGTTTGTTTTTATCTAAAACAGGAAAAGGTATTCTAGATGTTATGGGTGTATCAAATCTCATCGTTCTTATTGCTCTAGCGTAAATGAATCTATAAGAATACCAACTAATTAATTTAGAATTAAGTAAGGATATGGCATATTTGTTATTTATTTTATTTTCTAACCGAATCTGATTTATATTATCCATGATGGCCATATTCTTCTTTTTATCAAGAATACTACCAATTAATTTGATATGATCAAAAGGTTTTTGTATATGCGCAACTATTCCTTGAACAAGAATTGAATTTTCAGTAATGATTGAATTTGTTGTAATTTCTGATTCGTGTATGTATCCTTTTTTTCCAAAAATGTAATACTGTTGAATATTTGCTCCGCATAGAAGTTTTTTATCTTCCATACCTTTATTATTTTTTAAAAGGTTGTAGTTTTTAACTATCATCCCTCTTTTATTAGAACTAACATCACCAAGATTTGTTGGCACTTTTTTAATTTTAAGACCTATTTCTAATTCATTATTCGTAATATCATTGAGTATGAAGTCAAATAAATGACAATATTTTTTATCGATTTTACCTTTAGAGATAATGATTTCATTTTGTCTCGAACAAGTTTCATAAGATTCAAATTTTTCATATTTATGATAGCAATATATTACTTGTTCTAGTTTGACCTCATTCCAAACTTTTTTACAATCAACAAGGGTCTTTATATTTGGTAAAAATCGGTTTCTAATATTTTTCCAATTTGATGCGAATATAAACGCTTTTGGAATAATAAATCCATTAATACCTGTATTTTTTAGCAAACTTTGAGACAACAACATCATCAATTGTGCTGTGTCCGTTGAACCAAGTGAGTATTTTTTATTAAGCCACTCTTGTTCTTCTTTTGTCAACTCAGCACCATACGGTGGATTTCCAATAATAACATCGAAGCCACCATTCTTTTCAAAAATATCTTTGAATTTCTCTTTCCATTTGAACGCTTTCTCTTTGTCTACTTCAGAATCATCTATTAACGAGTTACCACATTTAATGTTGTCTGAAAGGTTAATCAGTTTCTTGTTTTTTGTTGCCATTTTTAAAAATAAGCTTAATTGCGTTATTTCAACAGATTCTTCATTGATATCAACGCCATAAATATTGTTCTTTATTATCATTCTGGCTTCCTGTTCTTCCCAGTTCTTTTTAAGCCAATTTAAAGACTCACCAGAGTTCTCAAGTGAATTTAACTGCCTTCCAACGAATTTCTTTAATTTCTTGTTGTTCTTTGCTGAAGCTAACATTTCTTTATGATATATGCCCTTTATTTGTTTGAAATTCTGTATCTCTTTAAAAATCTCGAGAAGAACATCCGTTGCCTTTATAAGAAAAGCACCGGAGCCACACGCAGGATCTAATATTTTAATGTTCTGAAATTTATCTTCAAGTACGCTGATATCATCCGAATACTCACTAATTAACTCTTTAATATCATTAGTTCTTGATTTTGAAAGATATGGTATGATTGTATTTCTGCAAATATAATTTGTAATGTATTCTGGTGTATAAAATATACCGTCTTTCTTTCGTTTGTCATCTTTACCTTCTTTTAACTGTTCGATATCAGATATTGATTGTTCGAATATGTGACCAAGTATATTCACATTGACCTCTGTTTTGAAATCAAAAGATGCCATTAGCAACATGTTTCTTATAATTAGGTTTAATTTGCCTTTATGCAGTTCAAGTACATCTTCCGTATTTTTATCTAATTTTGTTATTTTCAAAAGATTAGAGTTCTTATATGCTTGTTTAAAAAATTCACCACTTCTTAAATCCTTGAAATAAATTCTTAGTGGTATCTTACCATAAAACAATCCGCCATTGAACCCAAATATCTTTATTGGTGTTTCAGAACCTTTATTCATGCTTTCAAATAAATCAGATATTGAATCACAAACATAATGAGAATGCTCAGATAATGGCACACTTGAAAGTATGTTAATAATTCTCTTTTCGAAAAGCCTCTCAGGTAATTTGTTTGTATCTTCTGCGAAAAATATAAACATCAACCTATTTAGGAATTGTTGTGCAAAGTGGATTGGAGTAGTTACTGTGTCTTGTAATTCGGTATTTGTCTTAAATTCTTCGATAAGCATTAACCTTGTTTCATGATATATTTTGTAGAATTCTTTTGTGAATTCTCGTTCTTCTACTTGTTATTTTTCATATAGTTTATCAATGAAATTGGTCTCAATGATGCTTTTTCTTGAAAATACTGCAATAAATTCCTTTAACTTCTCTTCATTTTCTTTCATCTCAAGAAAATTAAACTCATGATATAATCTATCCCCTTTTCCATACTCAAATAAAATAAATTTCTGATAGTTGGTTACTATTCCATATGGAGTTGCATCCCGTCTTAAATAATCCCACAGTTGTTTGATTGGCGTTTGATGTTCTTCTTTTCTACCTTGTCGTTCCCATAGATTCGATTTAGTTCCCTTCAATTCAAGGCATATTGCTCTTTTTCCTTTTTCATTATTTACAGAGAATTCGACATTATTTTCTTCAAAATTTATTTCTTGTTCAGTATATCCCAAAATATCTCTTAGAATTAAATCCCTGAAATCAAAATAACGCTTTTTTTCTTCAACCAAATAACCTGACTCTATCCATTCAATCCATTGTTTTGCTTTATTTTTCTGTTTCGGTGTTGGTTTTATTCCTGAAGACATTTTTTTGATTGTTTTTATGTTAAATAAGTTATGATTCTCCATATCATCACTTTAGAGGCAAGTGTTTATATGGTTTTAATACATTTCTACACACCAAAAAACCCTATTTCCCTATCTTATTGAGTTTCAACTCTTTTTCAACAAGATACCGGATGTGGATCATAAACAGATTGTCGTCCATCATCCTGTTTTCCAAGACCTCTATCTTGCCTTTCAGGGACTTAAAGTTCTTCTTGGTGCTTGAGGAGACCTCTATAGTGGGTATGTGCCTATTTGGCTCTGTTGGCATAAATAAAGTGGTAAAGCCGATTTATGCTAATTTTAACTTATTCGTATCCACAAGACTTAATAGCCCATGTAACCGATGGATTTATATAATTTACGCCTATTACGTGGTAGCATAAGCTATTTAAAGGGTTCCATCTCAATATATCAACATAAACCTAGAAAATATTTGATTAAGGAGATATTGGCAAGGAGCTAACACCAAAAGGAGTTCTTTTAGGGAGATGAATTCATGGCAAAAAACATTCCGGTCGGAACAGTCATACAAAAGATGCTAAAGGACTCAAAAGGTCCGCTATCAACCTATGAGATTGCAAAGCGCGCGAAAATATCGTGGTCAACTGCGAACACACACTGCTATAAGCTCAAGGACCAAAACGTTGTTGAGGGTGAGCTTGAAGTTGCGGATGTTGGTGCAGGCAGAAAGATGATGTGGCGCCTTAAAGAATAGTCGCGATTTCTAGAACAACCACGAGAATACAGTGCGCACAATTTCTATTAGTGTTTGTGTTAAAGAGTTTATTGTATGGGTAAATATGGCGTATGATGTTGACAGCGGTGTGTATCATTTAAGATTCACTCAACAGTAAGCAACATTTATAAGTGTTTATATCAACTAAGAATAGATGACCTCTGGATATATTATTGGGACATTGCTTCCTGTTCTTAAGAATGCAGAAAACGGGTCTGAAATAAAAATAATAAGTCATCAGTTTCAATATGCTCCTGGATGGAACTCCGATAGCCCATTCTACAAAGAACTGGAAAGATTATTGACAACAGAAACAGCATCAATTAAGCTTCTGGGAGGTATGCCTCCAGAGGAAACATACAGGGACAGCTTAGAAAGATTATATCGCTTAGGAGCAGATGTACGGATATTAAAGGAGCCTCCAACTAAAAACCATATTTTTATCTATAAGCCGTTAGAGCCGTTAGAGTCTGAGAATGGTTTTATTTGGATTGAAGAAAAACATGAAGATGGTGACGCAAAAGACGTATTTTATCCGCCAAAACCAAGTTGGCTTGATATGGAAAACTCAAATAATTTATTTAATGAGTCTTGGGAAAAAGGAACACCATTTGCGGAAGTTGACATTTCAGAATAATATTTAATATCTTTCTTGTTAGGGCAAATACATATCTTCTGGCAGCGTATTTTGGGAAAAAAACATTAGCAACCTTTATATACTTCACACGTGAATATACGTTGTTCGAAACTCGAAACTTCTTTCAGTGGAAGAAGGAATCCTGCAGAACCTGCAGGGTTTGATAGATTATGTGCAAACCTTTGCTAAAGCCGGCACATGGTCTATATGGGCAAATCTGGCATTCAGATTGATTTGTCACATAGAAGAATGTATTATCTGGAGACTGAATAAATGGGTACGGTTCATCGACCAAGAAGAGGATCGCTTGCAGTTGCGCCAAGAAAGAGGTCAAAGCGCATATACCCGCGAGTATCTTCAAAGAAGGTAATCAAAGATGCAAAGCCCCTTGACTTTGCGGGGTACAAGGTCGGAATGACCGAAATCCGCATGATTGACGACAGGAAAGGCTCTCCAACCCACAACCAGCAGGTTGTTGTTTCTGCAACTGTAATTGAGACGCCACCGCTTTATGCAGCAGGTGTTCGCGCGTACAGGAAGCATCCATATGGCGAAGATACAGTTAGCGAAGTCTGGGCAGAAGAGCAGAAAAAAGAGCTCTCAAGAAAAACAAACCTTCCAAAGAATAAGGCTGATGTTTCAAAAAAGATGGCAGAGCTTGAGAAAAAGCTTGAAGAGTTCTCAAAAATCACACTTATTGTTCATACGCAGCCGGTTAATGCAGGCATAAGCAAGAAAAAGCCAGAGCTTTTCGAAACAGATCTTGGCGGAAGCGTTTCTGAGATGTTTGCATATGCAAAAGAGAATATTGGGAAAGAAATCCCGATAAAAGATGTTTTCTCTGAAGGAGAATATATTGATACTGTAGGCGTTACTGTCGGAAAAGGATTCCAGGGAAGTGTAAAGCGATTCGGTGTCAAGCTTCTTGCAAAGAAGTCGCAGAAGCTGACGAGAAAGGCAGGCAATCTTGGGCCGTGGCACCCGCACAAGGTCAGCCCAAGAGTCCCGCAGATGGGCCAAATGGGATTTCACAAGCGCACGCAGTTCAACAATAGGATACTTAAGATTGGAGAAGACCCAAAGGAAATAAATGCTGAGGGTTGGAAGAGATACGGCCTTGTAAACGGACAGTATCTTTTGGTCCGCGGTTCAATACAGGGCCCGACAAAAAGAGTGATAAGGATGCGCCATGCATTGCGCTCGCATGTGGACAAGGTTTTATCGCCGCAGATAATTTCGCTTAAGATATGATTAAAGTGTGTTACAAATGAAAGCAATAATTTATGCTCTTAATGGCTCGAAAAAGGGAGAGGTAACTCTACCTGCACAGTTTGGCGAGGAATACAGACCGGATGTCATAAAGCGCGCTGTCCTTGCAATGCAGAGCAATGCACGGCAGGCATACGGTGCAAACCCGGACGCAGGTTTTCGAACCAGTGCAAAGCACATTGCCCGAAGGCGAAAATACGGCACATGGGCAAACAAGAACATGCACAGAATACAAAGAATTCGCATAGGCTCAGGTGCTATGACGGGCGTAGCACGGCTTGTTCCGGGCGCAGTCAAGGGAAGGCGCGCGCATCCGCCAAAGGCAGAGAAAGTGTGGTCCGAGAAAATCAATGACAAGGAAAGGCGCCTTGCAATACGCTCTGCAATTGCAGCAACAGTGAATCCTGATACTGTAAAAGAGAGAAATCATGTTTTTGACCAGAAGCTTGCGCTTCCCCTTGTTGTTGAGGGTGCGTTTGAGAAAATCCCAAAGACAAAGGACATCCTTGAGACCCTTGAAAAGATGGGCCTTGAAGGCGAAATCGTGCGCACAAAGGAAAAAAACATTCGTGCAGGGCGCGGCAAAAATCGCGCAAGGCCATACAAGAAAAAAATCGGCCCTTTGATAGTTGTTGCAAGCGATAAAGAGTCTGTAAAGAAATCTGCAGAAGCAATACAGGGTGTTGATGTCGTGCAGGTAGACCAGCTTAATGCTGAAATGCTTGCACCAGGCACAAAACCCGGAAGGCTTACAGTCTGGACAGCATCCGCTGTTGACAGGCTTTCAAAAGAGAACCTGTTTATGAAGTGATTTTTATGGCTGTTGAAGAAAAACCAATAAAAGAGGCTGCAAAAGAGCCTGTAGCAGAAACAAAGAAAGAAGCAGTACCAAAAGCAGCTGAAAAGATAGAAGAACCCGTAATTGAAACTCCAAAGAAAGAAGCAGCTCCAAAAACAGTTGAAAAGAAGGCAGCGCCTGTTTCAGCAAAGCCAAAAAAAGTAGTAGAAAAAAAGAAAGTTCCTGTAAAAGCAGAAAAAAAAGAAGTTTCAAAACAGCCGAAAATGGATCCGTGGACTATACTTAAATTTCCTCATCTGAGTGAAAAGTCAACAGCAAATATAGAGGTCCAGAACAAGCTGGTATTCATAGTTAAAAACCGCGCATCAAGAAAGCAGATAAAAGAGGCTATAGAAGTCGCGTTCAATGTAAAAGTTGTTAAGGTCAACATGACCTCGACAACAAAGGGCGAGAAAAAGGCGTTCGTGCGCCTTGACGAGAAAAACTCGGCTGCTGATATTGCAACGAGACTGGGTATGATGTAGTATGGGAAAACGAATCATTGCGCAGGCAAGAGGGCACGGGTCTCTGACATACAGGGCGCCGAGCCACAGGTATGCCGGTAGGGTTCGATACAGGGCGCTTGTCAAGGGCAATGCAAAAGGAGTTATTGCAGATTTGATAAATGATCCTGGTAGAAGTACGCCTATTGCAAAACTCGCTTATGATGATGGTATAGAATGCCTTGTTCCGGCAGCGCACGGAATGCAGGTAAAAGGGCAGGTAAGCATAGGCGATGACGCTGTGCTTGCAGAAGGAAATGTAAGGTCTATTGGCAGCGTTCCTGCAGGATTATATGTATATAATATAGAACTCACACCAGGGGACGGCGGAAAGATTGTTCGCGCATCCGGAGGGTACGCAATAATAATGTCTCATGAAGGGAGCCGGACAGTAATAAAGCTCCCATCTAAAAAGCTAAAGACACTTGACTCGCGTTGCAGGTCTACAGTAGGCGTTGCGGCAGGGTCAAACAGGACGGCAAGGCCGTTCGCAAAGGCAGGAAAGAAGCACCATGCAATGCGCGCACGCGGCAAGCTATACCCGAGAACAAGCGCCCGCGCAATGAATGCAGTTGACCACAAGTTCGGCGGCTCAAACCTCGGTGTCACAAAGACATCCAGCAGGCACGCTCCGCCAGGAAGAAAGGTCGGAAGCATTGCTGCAAAGGCAACCGGGCGAAAAGGAAAGCGTTAGAGGATTATTATGAACGACGAAAACACTTCAGAAGCAGCGGAATCAAAGTACAAAAAGTTCAAATTCAGGGGATTGACCTATGAAACTGTTCTAGCCCTTCCGCAAGAAGAGTTTTTAAAGCTCATAACAAGCAGGGAGCGAAGAAAGCTTAAGCGAGGGCTTACGCATGCAGAGAAAAAATTTCATGAAAGGTTAGTCAAATCAGACAATAAAAGATTCATAAAGGCAAAATGCCGCGACATGGTTGTGTTCCCGGACATGGTGGGAGCAAAAGTTGGTATTTATAATGGCAAGGAGTTCGTGCAGGTTGAAATACAGCCAGAGATGATGGGCCACAGGCTCGGAGAGTTTTCGCTCACGAGAAAGGCACCAAAGCACTCCGGACCCGGTATCGGTGCAACAAGATCCAGCAAGTTCGTGCCGCTTAAGTAAGGTGTAATAATATGTATCCTTTGAAATCTGATGAAAAAACAGGCGCAAAAGTCTGCGCAAAGGCAGTCAAAATATCCTTCAAGCAGGCACGAGAGATTGGCAGGCTCATAAAAGGGAAGAAATCGAGCGCAGCAATAAAATACCTCGAAGAAGTTGTGGTGCTGAAAAAGCCGGTTCCCTTTGGCAGGTTCAACACAAACATGGCGCACAGAAGCGGCATGGCTGCAGCGTCATATCCGGTGAATGCGAGCAAAAAGATGATTGAGCTGCTTGAAAGCGCAGAGAAGAATGCTGAATACAAGGGCCTTGAAGTAAAAAATCTTTATGTTAAGAATGTGTGGGCAACAAGAGCGTCTTCATACACAACACCCAAGCGCTCGCCGTTTCGCGGGCGGTCAAAAAAGAGTGCGAACATTTCTCTTTTGCTTGAAGAGAGAGAAGTGAAGGCTGTCAAGGCAGTTGAAAAGCAAAAGCCAGTATCAAAGCCGGCTAAGAGCAAACCGGATGTAAAAACGCCTGAAGCAACTGTGAAAAAGGTTTCAAAGCCAAATGCTGAAAAGCAGGCTGTAAAGGAAGTGAAGGCAGTGCCTGTCCAAAAAGATGTCAAGCCTGCTGTAAAAGAAAAAGCACCGGTAAAAAAAGAAGTTGAAAAGAAAGAGGTTGCAAAAGCATGATTGAGAGAAAGTTCATTGCAAAGGGCACAAGAAAGATGGAGCTCGAGGATTATCTTGAAAAATCCCTTTCAGGTGCAGACTACAGCCACTCTGTCATAAAAAGGACACCCCTTAGCACAAGAATAATGATTTACGCAGGCCGCCCCGGTATGGTTATCGGCAGAAGCGGAGCAAAAATAAAGGAATTAACAGAGGTCATTAGCACGCGATTTGAGGTTTCAAATCCCCAGATTGAGGTTGGAAATATAGAGGGCGCGCACCTCGATGCAGTTGTTATTGCAAAACAGATTGCGTACTCTCTTGAGCGCGGAACCAAGTACAGGCGCGTTGTAAATATCATGCTTAAGAACATTATGAGTGCAGGGGCACTCGGCGTTGAAGTATGCCTTGCAGGAAAAGTATCCGGCGCGCGCAAGAGGACTGAGAAATTCATGCGTGGGAACCTAAAGAAAAGCGGGCACTCAAGGGATATATGCACAAATTACGGTCAGACAACCGCAAACCTGCGTCCGGGTGTTATCGGGATAAAGGTTCGCATAATGCACTCCCTTCCTGATGTTTTGCTTGTTGAGAAGAGACTCAAAGCAATCCTTGAAAAGCCGGTAGAAGAAGAGGAAAAGGCAACTCCTGAAAAGGGCAACAAAGATGCAATAATAGAACTCGTAAAAGCGCCTGCTGCTGAAGCAGAAGAAAAGGGCGCGCCTGAAGAAGGAAAGGCAAAGCCTAAAGTTGAAAAGAAGAAAGTTGATGTTGTAAAACCAGAAGTAAAACCAGAAGTAAAACCAGAAGTAAAACCAGAAGTAAAAC
>CBDUVQ010000013.1:0-15891 GCA_965370715.1 uncultured archaeon | reverse complement strand
TCTGCGTCCCCTCACATATCTACTCCACAAATTACAACACCATTTGAGAACTTGATTACATTTCCGTCTGCACAGTTTGTCCTAAAAGATATGTTTGTGACATTGAGCGTTCCGACAACTTCAAGCTTTGATTGAGGGTCGCTTGTTCCAATACCTACATTCCCATTCGCCGTGTCCCAAACAAGACGGTAGCCTGTAGTGTCGCCAAGCCCAATCCTGTTCGCTCCAAGTACAGTCCCTGTTGCCCCTACACCTAAAAATAAAGTATTTCCTCCTGAAGCATCATTCCTGAAAATTCCAAGGTTCGGGCTGCCTGTTGAAATGCTGTTGTTCACAAGAAGAGAGCCACCTGCAATATGCAGTTTTGCCTGCGGAATCAAGGTTCCGACCCCAACATTGTCTGTTGATGTCGTCTGCCTAACAATAGCCCCGTCATCGGTCCATCCGCCTGCCGCTGCAACAGAAGGCTCTCCGCATGTTATGGTGTCGCCAAGTGTTGTTACGAACTTTCCTGCCGGGCACGCCGAAGGATAATTCGTGAGGTTTGTCCATCCAAGAAAACCCGTGCCAAAACTGGATGTGGGAATATATTTTGAAGACAATGCAGTCCCGCCCTCATATAAGGTAGTGCCGTAAATGCCTCCGGCACCCACCAAATCATAACCATTCATATTAAGATTTCCAGCAGCCTTTGCCCCTGCCGCAAGATTTTCGGTTATGTTTGCCCTAAATGTGTATGGAACAGAACCCAGCTTGAAACGAGGAGTAAGGTTGTCTGACTGAACCTGTATCTCAAGCCAATACTGTGTATCAAAAGGCAGGTCAAGTGGATTGTGAGATCCGATAAGAACCGAAAAATAGCCATCAGAGCCAAACGTCACTTTTTCGGTACTTGTGTTCCAGTTTTCACTCCATATGGCGGTTCCCAAGGTTTCCTGAGTGTACAACCGGAAGGCCATGTCACGAAAACCGGTTATATTATTTCCAAAAGCATCAGTCATTTTTCCGCTCAAAGAAACAAGTTGTGGTGTGGCTGCGGCAAGTGAAGGCAGCAACATCAAAACCAGACAAAGTATAATTAAGGCGCGCATATATTCTCCCCTTTAATTTAGGCAGTACCCCTTATTATATATTTTAGTGCAAATTGCTAATTATTTGGAAAATTTATCAAATCCATCTCTGAAGGAAGGTATGAGGACACCCAGATTGTTGTGTCCTTGGGCAGCAAACTTTCAATATCAACTTTTTTTATTCGGTAGTGATACGCTCCTAGTTCTGCGGAACATACAAAATTTATTCGAAGGATTGTGGGGCTAATTCTAGTGCTGGTAAAATTAAGGCCTGCTATAATAACATTTGTGTCTTTAGGTCCGTAGGCATCCCATATTGTTGTCTCGGGCAATTCAACTACATTGTTGCGCGAAGTAGAAACAGTCATATCTGTGATGATATTGTCTCCTGATACAAAATCCAGCTGCCTGTTTCCCACAATAATGTCTGTTGCATACGAAACGGTTCCGATAGAATACATGTATGCGTCTGATTCAGAGGCAATCCTGTCCTTAAGCCCGGAAAGGTTTGCGCTGTCATTTGTGATGTAGCTTGAAATGTCACCGGAAAGATCCATTGTAGAAAGCCGCTCTGACATTCTCTCGCGCTCTATCTGGCCTAATTCAGGGGGTTCCTGAAGTACGGGAACAACAAACGCTACGAATCCCAAAACCATTGATGCCGCAATCAATGCCTCAAGTGTATGAATAAATCCTTTTCTGTTGGCAATCATTTTCCTGACCATACTGCAACACCAAGATATGTACTTTCAGCGTCCCCAAACCTATTAAGCACTGAAATGGGGTGCTTTACCACAAGAACACCGCGATCCCGGGGAATGGACGCATAGTTTTCTGTTTCATTGAAAAGTACCTGAAATTTAATACCAGATAAGCCCAGGCTTTCTTTTAGCACGCTCTGTGAACTAGGCAACGACATATCTGAAAACAATTGGGTTGAGACTCCCTTTATATCTTCTGGTATCCCTATCAGGTAGGATAACGGGCTAAAATAAGCATCCCTTTCCGCAACAGCATTGGTGTAGTTCCCGTTGTGCGCATAAATCTCAAAAGCGCTCACATTGTACAACTTGATTTCCCTGTATAATCCCGCACCAGATACCGAGAAATTTATCGAGTCACCAATCACTGCAAGCCCGCTTGTATTGTAAACATCCACAAAATCTGTTATTCCGTTATAGCTTCCTGCAGAAAAAGAATACACACTTCCGCCGGCATAAAATTCTGTAAAGTCTGTTGAGAGCGATATCGTAACATTGATGCCGTGGTCTGAATAAACCTCTACTTTTGGTATTCTGCTGTATATTTTTAGCGACACCCCGCTGCTGTAATTTGCCTCAGCAAAAACCGTGTTGTTATTAATTAACGGCACAGCCAGAGTCTCAAGCTCCATTCCGTTGCCATCAAAAAACTCCATGCCATCAAATATCATGCTATTCTGGCCGGCAGCTGAAAAATTTGTAGATATAACGGAATTATTTATGGTTGTGCCCGACACCAATACGTCTGTATCATAGGCATATTCTGTCAGGTTGATGTCCTCTGAA
This sequence comes from uncultured archaeon, assembly GCA_965370715.1. Lineage (GTDB taxonomy): Archaea > EX4484-52 > EX4484-52 > EX4484-52 > B79-G9 > JAFCBV01. Next base: position 13,274 of record CBDUVQ010000013.1, on the reverse strand, counting down.
TAATGGATATAATAAATTGTCTTCGCATCAGGAAGCTCTGCACTCCAAATGATATTATTGTCCTCAAAAATGCGCGCAACCGGGTTTCCTGTACTGTCTGCCACAAAAAGTGTGCTCGCATATGCAGAGTCAGGCAGCCTGAAATACACCTGCACCTGCCGGCTGATGGAACCGCCTGAAAATACCGCAACAGGCATCCTCTTTATAGTCCATGTAACATTTGATTCAATTTTTTCAGCAACATCAGTGCCTGCATTTCGAAGCACAGTTTCATAAGGCTGTTTGGCACCCATAATAGAATTAGCATAGTAAAATGTTGCTGCAACAAGAAATACAAAAATTACTGCGCCAATAGCCCAGTCAACAGGAGTGCTCGCTTTCTTCGGCATTATAATTAATTGTCTTACATGAGATATATATGTTCTTGCCGGCATCAACACATGCATTCACTTTATTCTCCAGCCCATCAAGCCCCTTATATCGTCCACACATCCTGTCTTTGTAAAGCAATACCAAACACTAATTCGTTAAGTGTAAACAAAAAAGATGCATGGTTCTAATGGTGCTGTTTTTGTACGCCTTTGTTAAGAATTAACATAAACATATATAATTTAGGGCAGAAGACTGCGTATGGGCATTCTTGAAGAACTTGAGATATTGAAAAAAGAAATAACAAAAAAATCACATGACACAAAGCCAGCCCCTCAAAAAAAGCCAGTCTCGGAATGGAAAGAAGCCTACATTCTCACGTTCAAGCTTGCAGACAAAAAACCGGTGCAGAAAGTGCAATTCAGCCAGGCACTGGTCGGAAGAACGCAGGGAATTGGCATTCTGCAAAAACTGAAGGGACGAAAGCTTGGCAACGGCTGCGTTCTTGTCCCTGCCGAGAATCTTGGTAAAATTGATGCTTTTATGAATGAGCAAAACGTAAAGGCGGATAAGCAAAAAGTGCTTCTTGTTGAATAATATTTATGTGCCTTGCAATACCTGGGAAAATAACGGAAATAAACGGAGAAACCGCAACTGTAGATTTTGGCGGGCTTAAAAAAAGCGCGAACATTTCTCTTGTGCCAAATCTCACAATAAACGACTATATTCTTGTTCATGCAGGCTTTGCCATACAAAAAGTCGACAAAGACATTGCCAAAAAGGATTTAGGGCTGCTTTATGAAATTGATTGAAAAAATACATTCTGCTGCAAAAGGCATGCCAGAAACAATCCTGATGGAAGTGTGCGGCGGGCACACGCGCGTTGTAATCGAAAGCGGCATACGCAGTGCCTTGCCAAAAAACATAACCCTCGTTTCAGGTCCCGGCTGCCCTGTCTGTGTCACAAGCCAGAAAGACATAGACTTCATGATTGCTATTGCAAAAGAAGGGATTCCTGTTGCCACATACGGGGATATGATGCGCGTGCCCGGCTCAGTTGGCAACCTTGAAGAAGCACGAAGCGACGGCGCAAAAGTCACTGTTGTCACATCCACAACAGACGCAACTCTCACAAAAGAGCATGTTTTTTTCGGAATCGGCTTTGAAACAACAGCTCCGATGACAGCGCACCTTTTGAAAAGAGGCGTCCCTGTTTATTCTACGCACAAACTAATGCCTCCTGCCATCTCAGCCCTTATAACAGATACAAAAATCGACGGCTTTATTGCTCCGGGGCATGTCTCAACAATAATCGGCTCAGATGCATACCAAAACATCCCTGTGCCTCAGGTAATCACAGGCTTCACCCCTGAAAAAATCCTGCATGCAATCTATCTTCTCCTGCTTGAAATAAAGAACAACAAAAAACAGGTCATAAACGACTACAAAGAGGCTGTAACGCCTGAAGGAAACATATCTGCCAAAAAGCTTATGAAAGAGCAATTTATTATTGCCGATTCAGAGTGGCGCGGCCTTGGAACAATAAAAAATTCAGGCCTTGATGTGAGAACTGATACCCTAAACGCAAAGAAAATATACAAAGATCTCTTCAAAAAAATTCCTGAACCGAAAAAAACCGCATGTATGTGCGCAGACATTCTTCGCGGGAAAATAACCCCTAAGATGTGCCCGCTATATTCAAATGCCTGCACCCCAAATAATCCCGAGGGCGCGTGCATGGTCTCTTTAGAAGGAACATGCAGGATATATTACGAGAGTGGATTATGACAGACAAAATAACTCTTTCAGACGGTGCCGGCGGGCAGGAGTCCCAAAAAATCGTAGAAGAGATAAGAAAGAGTCTCGGCACTGCAGAAAACTGGCATGGAACAAATGACGACTCAGCATACATGAAATTTGGGGACAAATACATTGTCTTCACAGCAGATTCTTTTGTCGCAAGCCCTCTATTTTTTCCTGGAGGGGACATTGGCAAAATAGCGGCGTGCGGAACAATAAATGATCTCGCTGTAATGGGCGCAAAGCCGCTTGGAATCTCGCTTTCACTTGTCATTGAAGAGGGCTTTTCAAAAGAATCCCTGAAAAAGATACTCTCTTCTGTGAGAGTTATTTGCGAAAAAGAAAACATCCCTGTCGCAACAGGCGACACAAAAGTCATGGAAAAAGGCAAAATAGATAAACTGATTATCAACACTTCCGGTGTCGGTCTTGCAGAAAAAATATTCATTGAAAAAATATCTGCCAAAGACAAAGTTATTGTCTCAGGCGCAATCGCAGAGCATGGCGCAGCAGTCCTTACAGAGCGCTTTGGATACTCGTCAGACATAAAGAGCGATGCAAAATCAATACTAAAGGAAATCACTTCAATCAAAGAATTCATCAAACAGGCGCGCGACCCAACGCGCGGCGGCATCAGTGCAACCCTGAACGAGCTTGCGAAAAAGAACAGCTGCGGCTTTGTAATTGATGAAGAAAAAATTCCAATAAAAAAGGAAGCAAAAAAAATCTGCGAGATTCTTGGGCTAAGCCCTTATGACATTGCAAGCGAGGGCAGATTTGTGTGCATAGTTTCTGAAAAAGATGCGATTGATGCAGAAAAAACCCTCCAAAAATTTAACGTAGATGCTAAAATAATCGGTGAAGTCACGAATTCAAAAAATGTGATTGTCAAAACAAAATTCGGTGAAAGAATCCTTCCTATGCCTTCAGGAAATCTTGTGCCGAGAATATGCTAGTCAATATAATCCTGAGCCTTAATCTTTCTCGGCAGATATTCTTTTGCAGTAAACTCAATTGACTTTGCAACCAAAGAGTCCTGCTCAACCTTGTAGCCAAACTCCTTTATTGCCTTAAGCTCTTTCTGCCATGCAGGTGTCTTGAACCAGTCATATTCCTCGATTTCCTTAATTCTCTTATAGTCAACGTCCTTGAGCTTGATGAACGCGCTCTTTGGCAATTCAAACTGCTTAACATCACTCACCCGAAATCCAAGATACCTTGCATTTGGAGTGCCTGCCTTTTCAGAAAAGAAAGCAAGATTTATGCTGCCCTGCTTGTACACAGAATATATGTAGTAACCCCACGGATCCATATCAGTGAAAACAAGAACAGGCAGTTTCAATTCTTTCGAAAGGCGGTGAAGAAGCCTTCTTTCTGCGCGCGCAGGCTGCCCCTTGCCTGTCATGAGCAAACAGTTTGCATCCTTCCAGTATCTGCTCTGATTCAAAAGATTCCATACGGCAAATTTTTCTACTACAAGAATAAAGTCTGCCTTGCACTCTTTTATGTCAAAAGCATACTTCTCAACAATCGGTGGTACTGCCCCGCCTGCAGAGCCCATTTTTGAAAAGTCAAGCATGTCACCATTCTGGTCGCGAACAATTATGTTTCCCGCAAGCACACCTTTTGGTGTTGCAATAAGCTTCAACTGCTCACGAAGCGCATCCACCACAACCTCGATGTCCTCAATAATTGGGTCTGTCTCTTTCTGCTGGCTGTCAAAAGTATTCTCCTTTGAATTTGGTATTGAGTGCTTCAAAGTATAATACAACTGACGAGTGCTGAGTGCAGGCTTTCTCTGCTCAAGAAGCCACTTTATCTGCTTTGCCACAAGAAGAGTCTGCATGAACTTCTTTGCCTGATTGAGGTTGAAGTAGTACCTTTTCTGCGTCTTGTCACCGAGCTTAATCAGCCCCTGCTCCTTGTCAAAATAAACATTGTTAAGTGCGCGCGTCAAAATTGAAATTGATGGGTTCTTTTTGTCATCTATCTGCTGCATAACTTCTTTGCCGACAGTCCCAAGCCGCCTAACAAGTTCGTCTATTTCTCCGTCTGTAGTAGTCATAATATTCACTCACTATCTTCATCTTTGTCTTCGTCACCATTAAATCCGTTATCTTCATCGCCCGCATCATCTTCCGGCGGCTTTTGCTCTGCTGTTGCAGCAGCATCTCCCAAGTCCATTGTCTTCATCTTGTCTTCTATCAAAGAATCCAGGCTTGCCTTTATTGGCTCTATTGGCTTTTCTGTCAAAACAGAAAGTGCGTCTGCAATCTCAGGAGAGTATCTCTGAAATATAGTCTTTCTCTGAAGCGCCTCGCCCGCCCTTCTTTTCTTGCCAAGGAAAAGCGCGAGCCGCCTTGAAGCTTCCTGCAGCGCGAGCTTAATCTCTTTTATGATTTCCGGGTATGATGCAATTGCTTCCTTGCCTTCTGAAGTGTACGGCACCCAGACAGATGCAAAGTGAATCGTAAGGACTGCCGGGCCAGAAGGCAAAGACCCTCCGCTCTGGCTAAGCCCGTATCTTCTCCATTCAGTCTGTATTATTGACTTTGTGATTGCGCACCCGGACTGCTCATACAATAGCGGCACCTTGTTTGCATACCTCATCAGCTGTATGGAATTCTGCGGGTCAAGTATGGGCCCTCCGTATCCTATGCCGACCTCAACCTGAAACGGGCGTCCCTGATAAACATTTGGCGGGCGCGAGACCGCAGTAACAAACTCAGGCTCCATCTCTTTTTTTATTCCTTCAACAATTGCCTTTTCCCCTACAGGCGAAAGGCAGTCTGTCGGCGGCCTCTGTATTTTTGCCTTTCCAAGGCTTATGTGCATCTTCTCAACTTCGTCGCGCGTGAGCGACGTTGGTGTTATTCTTGGGTCAATGCCGGAAGCATCACATATCTCAACAGCAGTTCCCCTGCCGATTCTTGAAAATTCTGTTGTAAGAAAGCCTACAATGTTTCTTGATGCCGTCAATTTAAGCATGCGGATAAGAACACCAAGCTCAACCCCTGACGGGTGCGGCTTTATTTCTCTTGGCTCTTTTGGAAGCTCATCAACAGCGCGCGCGAACTCAAACTTCTCATTGTCAGGATCTACAAAAACAAGCTTTGCAAACGGGTTCATTATAGCGGTTTCCTGTAAATACTCATACACAGACTGCTTTCCGCGGACATATCTTCCTTTTACTTCCATCTCTATGCGCGTCCCATGCCCGCTTCCATAGACTGTGTCTTCTGAGATTATTTCAGGATCGTTTTTCTGCGTGTCAATCCTCAACTCATAAATGTGTGTCTTACCGTCATTAATGCGCGAATAAACTTTTGAGGGCTTTCCAGAGGTCAATTGGGCATAAAGCACGGCTCCTGAAATCCCTATACCTTGCTGCCCTCTGCTCTGGCGCAGGCGGTGAAACTTTGAACCAAATAGAAGCTTGCCAAAAACATTTGGAATATTTTTCTTAACAATCCCGGGGCCGTTGTCCTCAACAACAACTTTGAATCTCTCGTTTTCTACTTTTAGAACCTCAATATAAATATCAGGCAGTATGCGCGCCTCTTCGCACGCATCAATTGCATTGTCAACAGCTTCTCTTACAACAGTAAGAAGAGACTTCTGAAGATTCTCATAACCAAGAAGGTGTTTGTTCTTCTCAAAAAACTCAGCAATTGATATTGCCTTGTGATTTTCTGCCAATTTATCTGCATGAACCTGCTTTTCTGCTGTAGCCATATATTAACCCGATGTTTTTCTTCTCTGAATTGCGCCAAACGCGCTCTTATGCGTTGCACCGCCAAGAAGCATATTTATTGCCCTCTCAGCCTCCGCAACATCATCATGTTTTCCTATCATGGAAATTGTCTTTCCGTACACCGCGATTCTGGTGTTCGTCACATATTCTATGTGCTCTTTTGACCTTCCGCCAGAGCCAATTATTCTTGACTTCATGCGGACAATTGTTTTCTCGCGCTCGCCTGCAATTTCGTGAATGTTTATTATGCTTAGTGTCTCGTCCCCGCTGAACAGGCGGAATGCGTCTGTTGCTGAAAAACCACGCCCTATTGCTTTTACCACATTTTTCATGTTGAATACAGAGAGCGGGTCTTCGCCAAAAATTGTGACGTCGCCCTCGCGCGATGCTTCAATAGTGCAATTTGATTTTTTTGAAAGCGCGCTTTTGGTTTTGCCGCCAACCCCTATGAGGGCGCGAACTCTCGCCTTAGGTATGCGCAAGAAGTCTTCGTTCACTCAAACACCTCGCATGCATCTGTTTTTGAGATGAAGAGCATCTCTGACCTATTATTCAAATTCATATGGGTGCCTTAGTTTTATAAGCCTTAATATGTTTTGCCTTACCACCACGTTTTTGTGTGGATTGCTTTGGCGAATTTTTTTATGCTGTCCAGAGGATCTTTCGCATCCTCTATTTTTGTGCCGACATGTATGCAGTTCGCTCCTGCCGCAACAAGGCGCGATGCCTGCCTCGGAGTCTTCACGCCTCCTGCAATGACTATGTTCATGTCAACATACTTTCTCACTGCAGAGACTGTGCTTCTCGGCACGTGCTCAGGCGCGCCTGAGCCGGACTCAAGAATCACAAAGCGCATACCCATATACTGGGCTGCAAGAGAATACACAATAGCAACGTCTGGCTTTGCGCGCGGAATAAGGCGCGATTCCCCTATCCACCCAACAGTCTGGCCCGGCTCAAAAACAAGATACGCTGTCGGAATAGGCTCAAGCCCATACTTCTTTATTGTGGGTGCGCCAAGAATCGGTGCTCCCGCAACCCAGTAGGGGTTGCTGGAATTAAGAAGGCTCATGAAATATATTGAATCCGCATATTTTGTCACAGTGCCTGTGTTCCCGGGAAAAAGATGCAACGGAAGATCCACTTCCTCGCCAATCATTTGTGCGGCAGCATCAAGAAAAGGTCCTTGTGCACCTATTGAGCCTCCAAGCATTATGATGTCTGCCCCGCCCTCGTAAAGCTTCTTTGCAAGGCCGAGTGCGCGCTCAGGCGTCTGTTTTAAGGGGTCTGGGTCAATAAGCCCCATAAACACCCCTCTTCCGGAGTCTGTTATCTCATTTATGCGCTTCTCAACTTCTCCTTTGTGCTTCATAATAACGATTATCTCATTATCTATTTAAAATAGAATCCCCACCTGTTTTTTAATGGAATTAACAGAAGAATCACTAAAAGGGGCGACTCTTAAAATAAAAAAGCTGCTTGAGACAAACAGGCGCGCTACAATCATAGTACACCACAATGCAGACCCTGATGCAATTGGCAGCGCGGTTGCGGTTGCGCAGGCGCTTTCGCAACTCAAAGTAAAATGCACTGTTCTTGCTCCGGCAGATATTAGCCGCCAGTCAAGTGCTATTCTTTCAAAATACCCGTATCCTATTCAGGAAAAAGCAGAACTTGAAAGCCTTGTATTCATAGTTGATTCTTCTTCAAAAGAACAGGTACCTGTAGACATACCAAAAGAATGTACTGTTGTGCTGATAGACCATCATCGGCCCGGAAACCTTGCAAAGAGAGCAGACATCTCAATAGTTGACTCATCTTCTCACTCAACAGCAGGCCTTGTGCTTTCACTTCTCAAAGAGCTTGGCGCAAACCTTACGCGCGAAATACGGTTCTTTCTGCTTGCAGGCCTTGTTGCAGACACCGCGTTTTTCAGGAAAGCCTCAAGGGATGATCTAAAAAAAGCTGTTGAGCTGTCAGAAGACATTGAACTAAGTGATGTATTTTCATCTCTGAGTGCTGAAGAAGATGTCTCAGAAAGAATTGCAAAACTGCAATCAGCAAAGCGCCTTGAGCTTTACAGGATTAATGATTTTTTGATTGCGTTCTCGCATATTGGCTCATTTGAATCGCGCTCAGCACTAAGCCTTGTTAAATCAGGTGCAGACATTGCCATTGTATTCAATCTCAAGAAAAAAGAACTCCGCCTCTCCGGCAGAATGCGAAGCAGTGTGCCGGAAAAATTGGACCTTGCGCGCGCCTTTCGGTCTTTGGATAAGACAATAGATGGCGGCGGGGGAGGACACCGAACCGCAGCATCTGCTAATGGCAAAAATACGAAAAGTATAAGTGCAGCAAAATACAATCTTCTTTCGTCTTTTGAGAAAAGCTTTGCCAAAAAGGCAAAAAAGATTTTGTGAGTTGTTGATAAATGGATAATCTTGTCAGGCGCCTGCTTGAGCTGGGGGTTGATATCGGCACAAAAAGCGCCCTAAAGTCCGCCCTTGCACTGATTGGCAAAAGCGATGCTCCTGTTGATGAAATTTATGTTAAGGTAAAAAACGAGTTGAACGCACCACGAATAAAAGAAATTCCAAAAAATAAAAGAATCCTTTTTCTTTCGCACTGCCTTAGAAACAGCAAAAAATGTAAAGCTGAAATGAACGGCTTCGGATACGAATGCAAGCACTGCGGAGCATGCCAGATTTCAGATATGGTGAAGTATGCCGAAAAACTCGGATACTCTGTTTTTATAGTTCCGGGCGGAAGCATGGTTTTCAAGATCATAACAAAGAAAAAGCCAAAAGCCGTCATGGGTGTTGCCTGCTATGTCGAGCTTGAGCAGGCAATGGAGGCTGCAGGGCGCCTTGGACTACCGAATATGGGCGTCCCTTTACTAAAGGATGGGTGCAAAGACACGAATGTTGATGTAAAGAAAGTTTTTTCAATGCTTCGCACGTAATGAAACCTCAATAAAACATACTCTAAAGGGTCAAATCTCAACAAGTGCAAATAAAGAAGATTTATAACATTTTTGGCTTAAACATTGCTGTGCGTTCGTGGTCTAGTGGTATGATGTTGGCCTTCCAAGCCGACGGCCCGGGTTCGATTGATGCGCAGTGGTTCATGATTCACAACAGTTCGGAAAACTTTGGTATTCCTCCTGTATCCCGCTGCTTCGCGTCTGAATATCCCGGCGAACGCATATGTTGCAAACTTTTCTTTACTTCGCCGCCAATTGGTATGATGGCTCGCAAAGAAACAGTTTGATCAAAAGAAAGATTTGTAGAATGCTTTGAAATGTTGAGTTGCATTCTCCAAGAATACGTGCTGTCAGAAATAGTTGATTTGTGACATCTAATGTAGGGACCGGTAGTCTAGCTGGTATGACGTCGCCTTGACGTGGCGAAGGTCCCAGGTTCAAATCCTGGTCGGTCCATCTACGGTGCGTGAACCTGAAACCGATATGCTCGACTTGATTTCAGAGTGAGCCACCGGAGAGCTTGAAAAGCCTAATCGAACGTCTTGCGGGATTTTCATGATTTTTGGCGATTAAGCCGCGCGAGGCATGCTCGCAAGTCCGCGCGAGATTAATCATCCAAAAAGCCTGAAAAGCTTAACCAAAAGTACAGTAGATTTTCATGATTTTTGACGAGTGAAACCGTGCGAAACATGCTCATCCTGAGCACGAGTTGAGCCGTCAAAAAGCCTGAAAAGCTTAACCAAAAGTACAGTAGATTTTCAGGATTTTCCAAACGAAGTTTGGAAACCCTCAAACAGCAAAGCGGTTTATGGTCTAAAAATCTTGAAATACATTATAACACACGCGAATGCTAGCTCGCTCATTAAAAACGCTCCTGTAGTCTAGCCCGGTAAGGATGCGAGACTCTCACTCTCGAGACCTGGGTTCAAATCCCAGCAGGAGCACCAATTTATTCTCCAGAGGAAAAAAATGTACAAAGCAATAATTTTCGATTTTGACGGCGTGCTTGTCAACACCACAAGCAACTATGTAAAGGCATTCCACAAAGTGATTAAAGCAAACAACCTGACAGCAGATGACAACGAACTTAAAAGCCATTTCGGCAAACCCGTTTTAAATATAATGGCTACGTGTGTATTGAAAACAGACAGAATCGAAGACGCGCAAAAACTGGCTTCAGAATTTCACACAGAAGTTTCAAGAAAATGGTTCATGGACGACATGGCGCTTTTTCCAAAAACAGAGAACATTCTTCAGGAATTGAAAAAACAGGGCTTTCTTCTTTCAATAGCATCCGGCACAAACAGCGCATTTTTGGCTAAATTTCTGGATTATCTTAACATCAGAAACTATTTCAACGTTGTTTTGGGAAGCAATGACGTCAAAAACTGCAAGCCATACCCTGAAATCGCCCTCAAAGCACTTGACTCACTTGGCGTAACTGCACAAGATGCCCTGTATATCGGCGATGCAGAAGCTGATGTTTCTGTGGCAAAAGGAGCTAATGTCGCCTCTGCAATCGTGCTTACAGGCGTTTTAAACAGAAAAGAAGCTGAAAAGCTTCAGCCAGACTATATTCTTAAAGATTTAAGCGAAATATGGAGGATATTGGATAAGTAGACAGCAAACAGTAGACCGCATATGAGGAACGACAGCATTCCGGTACTGAATTTTATCTGCTGACACTATGATGCATAAGAGGCGCAGGGGTAGCCAAGCACGGTCAACGGCGCAGGGTTGAGGGCCCTGTTGGTTAGTCCATCCGCGAGTTCAAATCTCGTCCCCTGCATCTACAGTGAGTGAGTCCGCAGGCAGCAAGCTCGCTATGCCTGCGAGGCGAACCACTGGAGAGCTTGAAAAGCTTAACCAAAAGCACAGTAGATTTTCATGATCTAGTTCACCAATGCAATCCCCCAAAAATGCAACTCCATCACCATTTTTGAGGTCCCGAAAATCCCTTGGTTTCATTAATGAAGCTTTTCGGGCTTTTTAATGGCTCACACCGAAATTAAAGCGAGCACCCCAATTTCGGGCTCGCTCATTAAAAAAGGCCCGTGGTCTAGCTGGTATGACGTCACCCTCACAATGCGCAAAAATCGTGCGCATGAGACCGGTGAAGGTCCTGAGTTCAAATCTCAGCGGGCCTATTTTCAGTGAGTGAGCCCAAAACTGGCAAGCTCGCTTCAGTTTTGATGCGAACCACTGAAAAGCTTGAAAAGCCTAACCAACAGCCTCGTGGGATTTTCATGATCTCAAAAATAATACCAAAAGCCACATTTTTGAGTTCGCATAGTTCTTTGCATCACAACAGTAAGTACGAACCGTCTACATATCTTGTTTGCATACTTGTTGTTCAACGCAATCAAGAAAGAGGGACAAAAAATCATAGATAAAAATATATTTGATCCAATATTAAAATTGCCTGAAGTGCCTTAGCTTTATCAAAATCATCTGCATTAGCATATCCGTGTGATGTTGTATGTCGGGATAAATCCAATTTACCTGTGGCAAGGTCAAAATTTTTAAAAACTGTTTTTTTCAAATAGTTATAGAATTCACTAGGAAAGCCTATTGAGGATACCGTATTAAATTTGGTTTCTGCTTTTTGCTTTATATGCTCCAGGAGTTCCTTAAATGAAGGGTTCTTCTTATGAATGCAAAAATAATCAAATCCCATAATTCCTTCTATTTGAGGATAAATGGTATGTAAACATGCAATAAATCCCTTTTTGTCATTTTGCAAAAAGGAGTTGATACCTGCTTCAATTATATCTTTTTTATCCCTAAATAAATCTTTCTTCCACCAATATTTAGTAAAAGATTCAATTTTATCTTTTGAATAATTAGATATTAATTCATCAATTTGAAATTCGTGTTTTTTCTCGTCTTTATAATATTGCATAATTTGATCAAAATCTTTACCAATAAGTCTAATAAATGGAAACCATCCATCAATTGTCAAATTCTTAAAATTGCTTTCATTTTCAAAAAAAGCATATAACTCATAATAAAATAAGCGTTTATAGTAATAACCTAATTCTTCTTTTAACTTATCTAAATTTAGTTTCTGAGTAAAATCAAAAAATAATCCAAATTTCCAATCCCTTCTAAAAAGAAAAATTATTTTATCATCAGTTTCAATTTTAATTTCATATATTGAATCTTTAAATTCAAGTTTAGTAATATCAAAAACATCTTCTCTAGTCACAATCCTTCCGTTTTTAATATCTCCTTTTGCGCCCATCAACAGACATAAAGGAAATTTAGAATAAATTTTGGCACTATTATCATTTTTAATAAGAATCAATGAACTATTAACGGAATCTTTTAAATTACCTGAATAAAAAAGTGATATAATATCATTAGCTGTAGAAGTAAAGTTCGTTTGAAGTGAGGTTATAAATCCTTTTTGAATTATTTTGCCTGTAGCTCCTTTAGCTATTGTTTCAGCAGCAATTCCATGTACTAGTACTTTTTGCTTGATTTCTGGTTTGTAAAATTCATCTGCATCTTTCATAGTATTAGAAATAAAATTATCATTATATGTTTTTGTTTATTATCATTCAATAGCGCCAAATAAAACCCCCTCACTTAGCTACCCCAATCTCTTCCCCACTCATCCCCGTCCAGAACAAAATATCAAGCGCGTCCATCGGCACACCAATCCTTTTGGAGAACTCCTGCATCGCACCCTCAATCTCGACATATTTTCTTTTTGTAATCGAAGAAGGCACACTTCTTATCACGCCATATTCTTTCAAACTCTTCAATATATGCCGATCAAGTATCGCAAGATTTGAAAAACCGATATTGCGCAAAAACTGTGACGATGCCTTCATGCCAAGCCCTTTAAAATGCCTTGAGTCATTTGCCACTTTATTTCTGACAAAAAAACTGTCACCGGCAAGAAACTCACGCAAATTCAAATTATCAGAAATTATGTTTTTCCTGTTGTTCAAAAGAAACATTTTTTTGTTGTTCCGATAGCGCACACCATCCAGACAATCCCCGAGATTCCCTTCCTGCCAAAAAATATTTTTCTCAATTTTCTCCTGCGCCTCCCTTCCCGCGCGCGCAGACCCGTGCGCAGTCAACACGCAGTAACACATCTCATAAAAGAGTTTTTCATCAGATGCGCTTCGCAGCTTTTTGAACTCACTAAGCCTTGCAGAAATAGCTGCTCTGTTTGCAATATACAGCTTTTTCAATTCCTCTGTACTGTGCATAAAAAAACCCGTTATTTAAGGCACCAAGAACCAACCTCACCCTGCACGTATTCTTGGAGAATGCAAATCAATATCTCAAAGCATTCGACAAATCTTTCTTTTGATCAAACTGTTTCTTTGCGAGCCATCATACCAATTGGCG
>CBDUVQ010000012.1:0-16949 GCA_965370715.1 uncultured archaeon | reverse complement strand
CAAAAGAGCGATACGGGCGCGATGAGGAACTTTCTACATCCGGTGCTGCATACACACCAAAAGAGGTTGCATTAGACGCGGTTCCGGTCAAGTCAGTCATGCAGGAAAATCCACTTTTGTCAAATGAAAATGATTTGTTAAAAGACAAAATTTCTGAGCTGAACAAACGTCCGGAAATATCTACAATAATTGTTGTTGACAATAATCTTAATGCTGTTGGCATAATCTCGCCAAAGGACATAATACACCACATTGCCTCCCTGAAGGAAAAAGAGGTTTTGTATGTTCAGATATCCGGGCTTGAATCAATAGATAGCATAGATTCCTTCCAGAAAGAAGAAATGCACAAGACGATTGACACCACAGTGAAAAAGCTCGCACGTGCGTTCAATATCCACAATATTGCGATTCATGCAAAGGCGTACCAGACTGAAGGCAAGAGGTCAAAATACGTGATGCGTTGTAGGATAAAGACTGACAAGGGTTTTGTATCGGTCAAAGAAGTGGGCTGGGATCCTGTTGACGTTTCTGTCAGGCTGATGAAAGATGCCGAGCGCGTTGCAATCGATGGCGCGAAAAAGAAAAGGGACATTATCCGAAGAAAGTTTCACGACGCAAAAGATGCAGAGGCACTGTAGCTCGCGCTACCACCTGCGCCTCTTTTCAGCAGGGCCTTCACCGTAGAACCTGAGTATCTTATTTATTCTTTCTACTTCATGCAGGACACCGCGTTTCATGGCATCGTGCCTGTTCAATTTCCATCTAGCAATAACTGCTTTTTTGCTTTGCATTATACGCACCTCTATTTGAATACGACAGTGCATCAATTTCCGAGAAAGAATCCGCTTCTGCCTAATAAGTACTGTTATATTGTGCATGAAAGAATATATAGTTTTAAAACGGGGGCACGAGGGTGTGTGATGCGTTAATTAGTCGTTATTGGTAATTCGGTTCGGCTTTAAAGAAAAAATCACTGTTTTAAAAAAAGAATGTATAAATAACAAGAAAATTATAATGTTAATTATGAAAAACAGAATCAAACTGATTTATCTGGCTACATTTGTGATAATATTGATTGTTGGCGTTAATCTATTAAACACGAATGATACAGATACCAAAAAGTACGAAATCTCTTCAACAGAGTACACCGTATTAGGCAACATACATACTTTGCGAGTAGCATGGGACAATGTTTATTGCGTACCTAATGTGGACTATTATGATGTTGGTTTTATGTTTTTTGACGAAAACAATAATGCTGTCCTAAAATCCATGGATATGGATGATCCGTATATAAACTCGCAAGCAATTCTCAGGCTTAAAAAAGTAAATGTCTCCTGCAAAGAATATGATAATAACAGCATTCAAGTAATGCAATTGATAGAAGTTATTCCAATAAAATGGTTTACTGCACGAGTTTCAAGCAATCGTTTAATAATTGAAATTATAAATCCTTTTGAGACTGCATTAAATGATATAACTATAGACCCAGGATCTGGTTTTAAAGAACAAATTATATCGCTTAAACCTCATGAAACCAAAAAAGTAGAGTGGGACATAAATTCCTATTGTGAGGGACGCAGGTCTGGTCGTCATTTACTACAGGTATTTATTACCTCAGATAACTCTGGACGAAGTATAGGGCCACGACCTATAGGGGAAGCAATAATTCATGCAGATTTTGATATCTTTGTAAACTGCGGTAGATGAAATTAAAAAAATCAGTCGAGCCAAACTCCGCTCCTTTCAGTCGCTGCCGAGAACAGTTGATAAATGGCTCCATTTATTTCGCCCAAAGTTTGCTTACGCAACATTCGTTTATCAGTGTATGTCAACACGCCATCCAGGCCTTACAGAAGTGCTCTTGATGTCTTGTTTTGTGCCCTCTTTATGCATTCTTATGCCTTGCCAGGCTATCATTGCGCCATTGTCGCCTGCGAATTCTCTGGGCACAGCATAGAACGTTGCCTCGCGCTCGCGGCACATAATTTCAAGCATTTCTTTCAGGCGCGAGTTTGCGGCAACTCCGCCTGTCAGAAGAAGCTCACTTTTTTCTGTGTGGGAAAGCGCCCTTTCTGAAACTTCTGTAAGCATCGCAAAGGCGGTTTCCTGAAAAGAGAAGCACAAATCTCTCATGCTTGAGCCTGCTTGCTTCTTTCTGAGCGCGTCGCTCACTATTCCGGTAAAAGAGAAGTCCATTCCCTTGACAGTATATGGCAGAGGGATGTATTTTCCGCCCTTTGCTTCTTTTTCTACAAGAGGGCCTCCGGGAAAGCCAAGGTCGAGCTCGCGCGCGAACTTGTCTATTGCGTTTCCAATCGCAATATCCAGAGTCTCGCCAAAGACACGGTATTTTCCGAGTGTTTCGCCGATTACCTGTGAGTTGCCTCCTGAGACATAAAGTGTAATCGGGTCTTTTGCACCTGTTTTCACTTTACCGATTTCTACATGTGCTGCGCAATGGTTTACACCGATAAGTGGTTTATTGAGTGAAAGCGCAAGGGAGCGCGCTACAGTGCTTGTTATCTTGAGGCAGGGCGCGAGCCCCGGCCCCTGCGAAAATGAAATAAGGTCTATATCTTCAAAAGAAATTCCTGCTTTTTTGATGGCATCAGAAATAAGCTCGGGGAACGCGCATGTATGATGTTCTGCTGCCTTTCTTGGATGTATGCCCTCTTTTGGGAAATAGTTCAGGGCAATGTTTGCAAGAATATTTCCTTTTTCATTAGAAATTCCGACACCGGCTGTATGTGCAGTGCCTTCAAGTCCTATGCAGAGCATATCAGAATTAGAGCGCGCTGTCTTTAAAGGGTTTACGCCTTTTTCTCTTTCTTCGTCTTTGTTACCCATTTCACGTTCTTGGGCTTTCTTATCTTGTGGTTCTTCTCGCACTTTGCGCTGCAATATGAGCGCACTGTGCCGTCTTTTTTTATGATAAGGCGCTCCCTTCCAGAAGCTATCTCTTTTTCACAGAACGTGCATTTCATAGAAAATCACTTTATTCAATTATGCTCGCAGCTTCCATCTCAGATTCGGAGATCATGAGTATGTCGCCGAGGCGCACAGGGCCCATGACATTGCGGAGTATAGTGCGCTCGTGCCTTGAGTTTTCCAGGACAATCTTGCACCTGACTCTGCGCACGCCTTTTGCGCCGCTTTTATCCATGAGCTGTATTACTTTTGCGGGAACTGCCATTTAATCACTAATTATTTTTGAAGGTCGTTAATCTTCTTCACGATGTCTTCAACTTCTTTTTTCCCTTTTCCGGTTTCCTGAACTGCGACAGCAGCTGTAGAAACTTCAATTCCGACTGCCTTTCCAAGCTCTTGCTTGTTTGGCACAGAAATATAAGGGATTTTCTTTTCCTTGCAGAGAACCGGTATATGCATAACAATCTCAGGTGGTGAGACATCTTCTGCAATAACAACAAGTTTTGCAGTGCCGCGCTCAACTGCCTTTGTGGCTTCGTTGACGCCTTTTTTGATTGAACCGGAACCGCGTACAGCCTCAAGGGCATCATACACAGATTCTGCAACATTTTTTGGAACTTCGAAATCAATTACACTCATATTAAACACCTCACATATCTGCCCTGACGGGCTTTTATGTCATCGGATACTTAGAATCCTTTAGGGATTAAGAATGTAAAAATACTTTTAAATACCTTTGTCTGTTTGGGTCTTCTTTCCCATTTCCTGAGGGATTACTTTCATGTCTGCGCCCGCAAATTCGCGCGAAAGCTCTTTTCCTTCAAAATAGTCATGCAAAAAGATTGCAAGGGCAGCAACTTCAGAGTGCGGCTGGTTTCCGACCGCTATATTGTAGTCCGCTATTTCATAAACATCCCACGGCACCTTTTCGCCGCCGACAATCACAAGAAGGTCTTTATGTTTTTTTATGGAATTTATTTTTTTCTGAACAGGCATACCGTACATTGTAAGGTGCGCTTTTTTCCCGGGAAACTCACGTATGACTTTTTTCCAGTTTTTTTCATAGCTTATTTTGAAATTTCCGCCAAAACGCGCTGAAATGTCACGGACAGAGTCAATTATCTTGTCATCTTTTTCACCTGAAAGAATCACATTGTCTGCACCAAGCGCTCTTGCAGTAAGGCAGACATGAGTTGTAATGCGGGCGTCACGAACATGGCGGTGCCCGAGGCGAAGAACGGTGAGCATAGAATCACAGGCTAAGCCTTTTTTTCCATATCTTGCAAACATCTTCAGTCTTCTCAACCGAGAGGCCGACATACTTTTCAGGGCTTTTAAGAATAAGCATGTTTTCAGGAGATATTTTTTCAATATACTTTTTCAAAGAGGAATCGTTTTCAGCAAGTTCCATAATTTCTTTTCCTTCTTTTTGCATCAAGAGCGTTAACTTTCGTACTGCTTCGTGCGCGTCCGGGTGCCCTGTCCTGGCAAGCATTATGTAGAGAGGCTCTGCAACAACATGCTGTTTTGCAATTGCGAAGTTTTTCGCCATATTCTCTTTATCAACAGACAGCTTTTTTACTGCGTTCTCAAGGCGGCTGGATGCGATATAAAGGGCGGCAAAAAGCTCAGGCAAGAACCTCTGCGATGCCGAGTTTGTGAGGTCTCTCTGGTGCTCGGAAATCTGGTCAAGATAAACTGTCGCCATTCTGGGCATGAATGCCTTGTAAAGGCTCTTTATGTTTTCAAATGTGATGGGGTTTCTTTTATGAGGCATTGTGGATGAGCCGACTTGGTCTTTGCCGAACGCTTCACCGATTTCTGCGATTTCGCTTCTTTGAAGGTTTCGCATGTCATCTGCAAAGTTTGCAAGAACAGAAAATGTGGAAACAGCGGCATGGGCGAGGTCAGCCATTGGCTCAGGCGGAACAATCTGGGTTGAGTGAAGCGCGGGCTTCAGCCCTAGAATATCAAGCACATCTTTTTCGAGCTTTTCAGGACGCTTCATTGCAATTGATGCGGCATTGTACGCCCCGACAGCGCCCGATAGCTTTCCCTGTAGCGCGTCTTTTGCGGTATCTATTAATTCAATGCGCGAGCCAAGCCTGTTGACGTATGATGCCACAGCGAATCCGAATGTAATGGGCTCTGCATGCTGGCCGTGTGTGCGCCCAATCTGGAGCGTGCCTGCCTCTTTTTCCGCAAGAGCGATTAGTTCCTTTTCAAGCGCTTTCAGCCTTGGAATAAGCACGTTTTCTGAAAACTCCTTGTAGCGAAGCGAGTTTGCTGTGTCAACAATGTCGTACGATGTCGCAAGAAAATGAACATAAGGCTTTGCATCTTCAGACACCTTTTCCCTTATGCAGTTAGCGAGGGCGCGAATGTCGTGCTTTATGCGTTCTTCTTCATTTTCAACTTCTTCTGTTGTCACTTTGTCAGATGCGGCACGGATTTCATCTGCGACTTTCTTGCTGCATACATTGTTTTTCGCAAGCCCCTCTGCAAGAGCTGCCTCGACGCGAAGCTTGTATTTTGTGTAGGCTTCAAGTGAAAAATACGGGAGAATGTCTTCTTGCGCTTTTTTCCCGCGGAGGAGAAATTAGATCAGAATTCATACAACTATTGCGGTAAAAAATAATAAAAAGGGAAAGAAATTATTCCTTCACTTAACAGCTTTCTCAAAATCTGTTCTAAACTCAGAAATCGTGTCCTTTGTGCGTTTGACTGCGTCCTTAAGCGATTTTTCAGGGTTCTTGCCTTTTATCATGAGATTCGGATGACCGAGGTAAGGGTGTCTTTTTTCATAGGCTGCGCTTGTTACAGTTTTGTCATCCCAGAGTGTTTCGCGTAGCATATTGGCCAGTGTGTGACCTGCGCCCTCTATCTCAACAGAAATTCCGTCTTTTCCCATCTTTGTTGTCTTGACTTTCATAGAAACCAGATAGAATATGTCGTTCAAAAGCTTTATATGGGTTGCGTTTCAATTGGCAGGTGTTGGATGAAGAGTATATACCATACTTGGTTAGTTACCTCAAAAATGAAGCAATTAAAGTCATTTTTGAGATCATGAAAATTCAACAAGGTCTATTGGCTTGAATTTTCAAGCTTTTTGGTGGTTCGCATCGAAATTGAGATGAGCATGCCAATTTCGCGCTCACTCACCAAAAATGACTTCGAACAATAAAGTCGAAGCGACTTGTCATCTCCAAAACTGAATTTGGAGATGTGTTTTGTAGATGCCGCGGTGGCTTAGCCTGGTAGAGCGCCGGTCTTGAAAACCGGTGTCCGAAAGGACGCGCAGGTTCGAATCCTGCCCGCGGCGTTTTCAATAAACGAGTCCAAAAGTGATATGCTTGTTCACTTTTGAGGCGAGTTATTGAAAAGCTTGAAAAGCCCAACCGATTTGAATGGCGGATTTTCAAGATATTTAATGAGTGATTCAGAAAACGGCGTGTTCATTACGAACCATTAAATAGTCCGAAAATTAGTGAAATTTTCGAGAACCTCGAAAACAGTTTTAAGGTCTTTGTTTTCGAGGCTTTCACAAAAAATCCAAATCAGCCAATAATATTTAAATCAACGTTTTACATGGTATGTCTATGCCTTCAGCTACAGAACTTACGAAAAAGCGCGATGAATTAAACAATTCTGTAAAAGAGAAAATCGCATCTGTGCGCAAAAACACGAATGATTTGAAGAGCCTCAACGAATCGGCAAAGAAGCTTCGCGAGGAGCGGGACAAAAAGAACAAGCTTGTTGTTGAGTTGAAGAAAAAGAGAAATTCTGCAAATGCTGATGTAAAAAAGGTTGCAGGGCGGCTTAGAAAGATAGGTGAGGAACTACAAAATCTTCCGGTACAGGTTGAATCCGCAGATGGTCTTAAGAAGAAGGCAAAAGATCTTGACTGGAAAATACAGACAGAGCACCGTTCTGTGAAAAAAGACGAGGAGCTTCGTGACAGCCTCGATAAGATGGAGTTTGTGATTAAGGCTTCTGGTGAGAGAACATCAATTTTTGAGAAACGTACAAAGCTTTCAGACGAAATTGAAAAAAAGCGCATGGATGCAGAGACTATACATTCTCTTGTTGTTGATAATTCGCAGGCAGCACAGGAATTGCACAATCAGGTAGTTTCTCTTTACGGCAAGATAAAAGTAATACGAGAAGAAATTGCTCCTGTGTTAAAAGAACTTGACGAGCTTCGCAAGCAGGCAAATGACGCTCATGGTGAATTAATTGCCCTAAGGAAAAACACAAGAGAAAGTGCAAAGACAAAGCGCATTTCTGATAAGAGCACACAGGAAATGGAATATAAGTCCCGCGCAAAAGAGCTTCTAAAAGGGTTTTCTGCAGGCAAAAAGCTTTCAACAGAAGAGCTGATGATAATACGCGAATACGGATAGTTGATGATTTTTATTCGTGTGCCTAGTTGCCTATTAGGGGGTTGCACTTCTTTATTGTTCTATACAGCATGCCGTTTTCGCAGAACATATATTTCGTGTCGTTCTCGTCTTTGAAGATGAACGCCACTCCGCATAATTCAAGCGAGTCTCCTAAGAACTCAACAGGGCCAACAACATCAAACAGTATTTTTTCTGCGGCAATTCTCGTTCTTATTCGTGTTTCGTGATCATAATATGCGCTTTTTTCAGCAATCATTTCGCAGGTGTCTATATTGACATCGACCCTTTGTATTATGCTTGCTGTGATTGCCGCTATAAAAAGAAAGATAACGACGCTTATCAGAAAAAGAATCTTTCTGATAATTCCCACGTTTCCTGACGCATCTTGCCAGGAACTTTCGTAGTCTATATCATCCATGCAAACACTCTTATTGGCGACAGCCGTACTTAGTTCGGGCTTATTCAAGTTTTCTTATGTTGTCAACCTTTCCGTCAGCATCCATGTCAAGCCCTTCGACCAGAGTTGCCCAGACATCCTCGCGCTCATACCCTGAAAAAATTTCCGCATTTTTTTTTGTGAATGCAAGTATTGCAGCGCGCGTTCCTTCATATGTGTTTCCTGCAACAATTATTGCACTTTTCTCCTTATTAAAGGGATTTGCGCATTTTGCAATTATGCCATAGTTTTCCCCGGAATATGTTTTGCCTGTCTTTTTTGAAACAATCTGCCTGTATGGAAAGTGCCTTTCGTCAAAATTTATAGGCATGTATTTGTTCAGCTCATAGGTTATAACATTTGTGAGTATGCCGCCTATGACGATAAGGTTTGCCCCTAGTTTTCCCTGAGCCTTTAGTTCAACATCAAGAAATGAGATGGGCTTGTTTGGGAATGTGCACATCTGCCCCAGAAAAAATGCAAGCTCTACTGCAAGATGCCCGTCACGTGCGCGCACCTGATGCGGGCCGTGTGGTTCGGGAGAGCCCACTACAAAGAGAGCGTCAAAGACACCTCTTCTAAGTGCAGGGTGGAGAAACTTTTTCAGGGACTCATTCTGCTTTTTTTCAGGGATGCCGGCAACTTTTTCGTCCCCAAACGGAAGCTCAAGTGCATATGCATATCCTGTCGGAGCAAAATATTTTGCAAGCGAGCCGCTTCGCTCTTCCTTTTTCACAACATGAATTAAGTCTGAATTGTGCAGCTGCTTTATGTGGTAATACACCTTCTGCTCGTGTATTTTCAGCCTTTTTGCAAGTTCTGCAGGGTATGACGGCCTTTCGGCAAGGGCGTTCAGGATTGCCCAACTGGTGTCATTCAAAAGGCCTTTAAGCTTTTCAGGGCGGTCCTGCAAGATAATGTCTTTTGCAAAAAACGCCCCGTTTTTCTCTTTTATGAGCCTTGCTTTCATGAAAATCAATTACAATTTATTTTATAACGGTATTATACAATTTATACATATTCTACTATTTATTAAGAAGCTTAATAAAGCTTTTGTCGAGGCACCTCAACCTGTTTTTTAACGGTCTGCCGCGTTTTTAGAAACCTATTTATTGCCCTGAATAGAAATGGTTTTATAATTTCTTGACAATATGTGGAACTTATGTGTGGAATTGTAGGATATTGCGGCAACAATCCGGCGTGCGGATTTGTATTTGATGGCCTGAAGAAGCTCGAGTACAGAGGGTATGATTCGTGGGGCATTGCGACTGCAGAGGGCTTTGAGATAAAGGTCTCAAAAAAAGTGGGAAAGATAAGCGGTTTTTCAGGAGAAACCATGATGCACACCGGCTCTGTCGGGATAGGGCACACGCGATGGGCAACTCATGGAGTGGTCTCGGAGAAAAACACGCATCCGCATATGTGTTGCAGCGGTTCTGTTGCAGTTGTCCACAACGGCATTATTGAAAATTATGAAGAGCTAAAAAAGGAGTTGACTATTGTAGGGCATATATTTTCATCTGAGACAGACACTGAAGTGATTGCGCACCTTATTGGTGAATACCTGAAAAAGCACGGGTTTGCAAGGGCTGTTCGTCTTGCAGCATCACGGCTTAAAGGAAGCTTTGCATTCATTGCGTTAAGCAATAGTTCAAAGGACCTTGTTGCAGTAAAAAAAGAATCTCCTCTTGTAATCGGCATAAAGGAAGGCGGCGAGTATTTTGTTGCATCAGACCCTTCTGCATTTATTGAGCACACAAAAAAGGTTGTGTTTCTTGATGACGGGCAGCTTGCTGTTATGAACAACGCGCTCAATATTGAAAAGCTCGCTGATGGCACCCCTGTTGTAAAGAGCGTTGTTGAAATTCCCTGGAGCAGTGAGCAGGCAAAGAAGGGGGACTTTGAGCACTATATGCTCAAGGAGATTTCAGAGCAGAAAAGCACGATAAAGGCTGCAATCGCAAGTGACAAAGTAATACTTGATGTCGCAAAAAAGATTAATGAGGCTTACGGTGTTTTCTTTGTTGCAGCAGGAAGCTCATTACACGCAGCGCTTTCTGCATCATACACTTTCTCGAAAGTTGCAAAAAAGCACATAAATGTTGTTGACGCTTCAGAGTTTGCATACTATGAGGACTTTCTGACGCCAAAGACTTTGATGATTGCAATATCCCAATCCGGCGAGACAGCAGACCTTCTTTCAGCAGTCAAGGCTGCAAAGAAAAAAGGTGTGCAGATAGTGTCTATTGTCAATGTTATGGGTTCGACACTCATGCGCGAGTCAGACTCTGCGCTGCTTATGAATGCAGGGCCTGAAATATGCGTTCTTGCAACGAAATCCTATACTTCACAGCTTGCAATACTTCACCTTTTGGCGTATGCTGTGATGGACCGCTTTCCGGAGGGAAAGGAGTCTCTCAAAAAGGTTGCGGATGATGTTGATAATCTTGTGAGCAAAGATAGTGTGTCTTCTATAAAGGCGCTTTCAGAAAAGCTGAAGAACAAGGATCATATTTATGTTATCGGGCGCGGCCTGTCTTACCCGACAGCACTTGAGGCTGCGCTTAAGATAAAAGAAGTTACATACATTCACGCAGAGGGCTTTGCAGGCGGGGCGCTCAAGCACGGTACGATTGCACTGATTGAAGAAGGCACACCATGCATAGTGTTCGCGCCAAATGATGAGACATATGGTGATGTCATAAACAATGCGCGCGAGATACAGGCGCGCGGCGGATACATAATTGGTGTCTCGCCAAAGAAAAGCAGTGTGTTTGACACATGGATAGAGATCCCTGATGCAGGTGAGAATTTCCCGATTGTGAATATAATTCCTATACAACTTCTTTCTTATTATTTAGCGGTGTTGCGCGGCCTTGATCCGGATAAGCCGAGGAATCTTGCGAAGAGTGTTACGGTTAAATAGAATCAATAACTTCTTCCAACATAAACAACTTTCTTTGCGTTCTTGCCGCAGACAGCGCACTTTGCGCTTGATTTAACATCTTCGCCAAAGGGTATTACGCGCATGGTCGCGCCTGTGTCTTCTTTTATTTTCTCCTCGCACTTTGAGTTCTCGCACCAGGAGATTTTTGCAAGCATTGAGTTGTCAATTATTTTCTTGATTTCGTTGTAATCCTTTGCAATCTTTATTTTTTCATCAAGTGATTTTTTCGATTTTTCAAAAAGGTCTTTTTGCATTTCATCAAGCGCTTTTTTAGCGTCTTTTGCAAGGCTGCTTAATTTGACTATTTTCTTTTCACTCGTGTCGCGGCGCACAAGAACGGCCTGCTTGTTTTCTATATCCCGTGGACCGACCTCAATTCTGAGTGGCACGCCCTTAAGCTCCCACTCATTGAACTTGAATCCTGCGGAGTATGCGTCACGGTCATCGAGATGTGTTGAAATTCCGGCATTTTCAAGAGACTCTCTGATTTTTTCTGCTTCTTTTAAGACTTCTTTTTTTGTCTTGTCAAAAAGTATGGGAACTATTACTGCATGAAGCGGGGCGATTTTTGGGGGCAGGACAAGGCCTTTATCGTCTCCGTGCGCCATGATTATCGCACCGATAAGGCGCGTTGTAACGCCCCACGAAGTTTGCCATGCAGTTTTTCTTTTTTCGTCCTTGTCAAGAAATGTTATATCAAACGCTTTTGCGAAGTTCTGCCCGAGGTTGTGAGATGTTCCCATCTGAAGCGCTTTTCCGTCAGGCATCACAGCCTCCATTGTTGTGGTGTATAGCGCGCCCGGGAACTTTTCGTTCTCTGTCTTTTTGCCCTTGAGTATCGCAATCGCAAGAACATCTTCGATAAGTTTTGTGTAAACATCAAGAAGTATTGTCATTGCCTCTTTGTCTGCGCCCTCTTTTGTTGCGTGCACTGTGTGGCCTTCCTGCCACAAGAATTCGCGCGTCCTGAGAAACGGCCTTGGGTGCTTGAACTCCCAGCGAACGACATTGCACCACTGGTTCAGAAGCAGTGGTAGGTCGCGCCACGAGCGCACCCATTTTGAGTATGATTCATACATGATTGTTTCTGATGTCGGGCGAACAGCAAGGCGCTCTTTAAGCTTTTCGTTTCCTGCGTGAGTCACCCACGCGACTTCAGGGACAAAGCCTTCAACATGCTCTGCCTCTTTCTTCATGAGCGATTCCGGGATGAACATTGGAAAATAAACATTCTTGTGCCCGAGAGCCTTTATTTTTTCATCAACATACGCCTGTATCTTTTCCCAGATAGAGTACGCCCACGGGCGAAGCACCATGCAGCCTGAAACAGAGGTATAGTCTGCAAGCTCTGCCTTTTGTATGACCTGCGTGTACCACTCACTGAAATCCTCGGACTTCTTGACAGTTATCCCAAGATCAGACATTTTTTCATGTTTTTGTTTTTTGGACATAATATCTCCTGTTAATTTCAAGCAATATATTTTAGTATCTTTTTCATAAATTCAGAAATGTCTTTTGTGTCTTTATGCATTATGGAAAAAACTTTCCTGTTGTCAACCTTTGCATAAAAATGGACAAGCAGGTTTCGAAAACCAGCCATATCCTGAAGCTTTTCTGAAAGCGGTTTTGCGATAATATTGTTTTCCTGAATGATTGCGAAAACATCCTTGTAGTCTTCAGGCCTTCGAAGTCCCATGCTGGCGATTATGTGGTTGCTTATGTCAATGCAAGATTCTATTGACTCCAGAAGGGCGTGCTTTCCGGCTAAAATCGTTCTGTAGTTTTTAAGGAAGTTTTCTTCCCCCTCGCTGATTATGATTTCTATCTCTTTCAGATTTCTTTCTATCAAGTCAATCCTAAGATTTATTAGTGTCTTATCTAATGCCATATCTTTCAAGCCTTTTTTCGTTATAAAAATTCATAATGTGGGAAAAATCAAGATAACTGCCAATTAGTGCGGTTTCAAAAGCGACGCGCGCTTTCTGGTCCCGCGAAAAAACCAGCTTTCCTTCTTTGAGAAGCCGCGACTTTAAAAGAAGGGGCATGGAATTTATAATCCGGACATCAACTGGCTTGCCGGTTTCCTTTTCAAGACCTTTCGCAAGCCGGCGTTCATACAGAACAATGCCTCGTGGAATCTTTTTGAGGTATACGGCTATGTCTACATCTGAAAAGTCCTTTTCACCTCTGGCAAAACTGCCATAAACATAGGCAAAAAGGACGTTCTTATCTGATTTCAGTGAAGTGGTTTTCAATAGCATTTTAATCAAAGCGCTCCTACAGTTTTCAATCAAAGTATTGTCACACACATTTATTATGCTTTTCACTTAGAAAACGCCAGTTCCAGCTCGTCCTCATCCAGAAGGATATGCTCAGGCCCTACGCGCTGGCCTGCGAACTTTGCTGAGGGGCCCCAGACACGCGCACTCTTAAGGTATTTTATAGAGTCTGCCCGTGTCTTTGCGCAGGCAGCCTCAATAGTGGGCGCGCCCTTCATTATAAGGGGCTTTACCCTGTCAGCAGGCTTTCCCGGAGGCTTCATATATATCCTGACAAGCCCAGTCATATTAAATATTTTCTGGCGAAGTAGTTCGAGATTTTCTCCATTTTCCGCAGATATTGCGACGTATTTGTCTTTTACAGTGGAGAGCGCATGCATCAATTCATCATTTGAAACAGTGTCTATCTTGTTTACCACGACAAGCATTGGCATATAGACTCTGTTATTTGCGAGCCCATCTATCAGGCGCTCTGAGGTCACATCTTCTCTTAGAACAATATCTGCGTTCATATAACCCATTTCGCGCGCAATATCATTCATAGTATCTTTCGAGAGCTTTGTCTGCTTCACAGCGCTTGTTATATTCACACCGCCCCGATCCTTCTTTTTTGATATTATGTCCGGAGGACTGATGTTTGGTCGAATATTTGAGTTAAGAATTTCGTTTTTTATGATTTCGAGTTGGTTGAGCTTTTTTACGTCAACTACAATTAGAACCATGTCTGCCCCGCGTACTGCGGCCAAAACCTCTTTGCCGCGCCCGCGCCCTGCTGAGGCATCCTCAAGAATTCCAGGAACATCAAGGAGCTGGATGTATGCGCCCCTGTATTTCATGACGCCCGGAACGACATCAAGTGTTGTGAATTCGTATGCAGCAACCCTTGACTCTGCATTTGTCAGGCGGTTTAGAAGCGTTGATTTGCCAACTGAAGGAAAGCCGACAAACACTGATGTGGCATTGCCCAGCTTTTTCACATTGTAGCCATGGCTTCCAGTGCCTGACTTTTTGACAGTGCGCTCAGTATCCGACTTGTCGCGAAGCACTGCAAGCTTTGCCTTGAGTTTTCCAAGATGTCCCTGCGTTGCCTTGTTTGAGGGAGTCTTCTTTATCTCTTCCTCTATTTCTTTGATTTTTTCTTCAAAGGACATAATTTATAACTTAAAGCGCGCTTTTAATATGCTTTTGCACTTTTTTTGCGTTACCCGTCCGTAATCTTAATAAATCTTCAGCCTAAAAGAATCTTGAAATTTAAAGGTCTGGGTTCTAATTCAGCATTTTAAGTTATCCAAATAATTATAGGTGAGATATTTATGGGAAGAGCAGACGACATTAGGTCAGCATCACAGAATCAGGACCTTATAAGGAACATAGGCATAGCAGCGCACATAGACCACGGGAAAACAACACTTTCTGACAACCTTCTCGCAGGATGCGGCATGCTTTCAGCTGAACTTGCAGGAAAAGCTGTCAAGATGGACTTTGACGCGCAGGAGCAGGAGCGCGGAATCACGATTTATTCAGGAAATGTATCAATGGTTTATGCACACGGGGACAAAAAGCATCTGATAAACCTTATTGACACTCCGGGGCACGTTGACTTCGGAGGCGATGTTACCCGTGCAATGAGGGCGGTTGACGGCGTGGTTGTCGTTGTATGCGCGGTTGAGGGCGCAATGCCTCAGACAGAGACTGTTCTCAGGCAGGCACTTCGTGAGAGAGTGAGGCCGACATTATTCATAAACAAGGTCGACAGGCTCATAAACGAGCTTCGCCTGACCCCTGAGCAGATGCAGGAGCGCTTTGTAAAGCACATAAACATGGTCAATGCCCTCATAAGAAAGTACGCACCTGAAGACTTGGCAGAAGATTGGATGGTTGATGTGCAAAGCGGCAAAGTGTCATTTGGCTCTGCATACAAAAACTGGGCTCTTTCAATCCCTTACATGAAGAGAACAGGCATTACATTTAAGGAAATCTACGAGCTCAATGAAACAGAAAACTTCAAAGAGCTTTCAGAAAAGGCAAAGATTCACGAAGTTGTTCTGGAAATGGTCATAGACCATATGCCGAACCCGAAAGAGGCTCAAAAATACCGTATCCAGAAAATATGGACCGGGGACATTGAGACTCCTGAAGGAAAAAGCATGAAAGACTGCAACCGGGACGGGCCTCTTGTCGGAGTCATAACAAATGTTAAAGCAGACCCCCATGCAGGAGATATTGCAACAATTCGATTATTCAGCGGCACATTAAAAGACGGGCAGGATGTGCACCTTATCGGTGCAAACAAGAATCTTCGCGCACAGCAGGTATCTGTGTTTGACGGTCCAAGAAGGCTTCCGGTTTCAACAATGCCTTGCGGAAACATAGTTGCAGTTTCAGGCCTTGGCGCTGCGGCATCGGGCGAGACAATATGCGACCCTGACAAGGAAGTTGCGACATTTGAGGAAATTAAGCACATATTTGAGCCTGTTGTAACAAAATCAATTGAGATAAAGGATATCAAAAACCTTCCTAAATTGATTGAGATTCTGAAACAGAGGTCAAAGGAAGACCCGACAATAAGAATCAAGATTTCAGAGGACACAGGAGAGACTCTTGTTTCAGCTCTTGGAGAGCTTCATATTGAGGCAAAAGTAGAAAGGTTCCTGAAAGAGCAGGGCATAGACGTAATTGTCTCAAAGCCGATTGTCATATACAAAGAGGGTGTGCTGAATAAATCACAGGAATATGAAGGAAAGTCACCGAACAAGCACAACAAATTTTACATAAAGGTTGAGGCTCTTCCAAAGGAAGTTGTCGATATACTACAGATAGGCGATATTCCACAAGGGCATGTCCGAAAGCAGGATGAAAAAGCTGTTGTAGGAGCGCTTGCACCGTCCGGAATGGACCGAAACGAGATAAAAAAGATATGGTCTGTAAACGGCACAAACCTTCTTGTAAATGCGACAAAAGGCATTGTGCAATTGAACGAAGTTCAGGAGCTTGTAACCCAATCATTTAATGAGATTTGCGCGCAAGGGCCTCTTGCAGCAGAGCCATTGGCGGGTGTAAAGGTAATTCTTGCAGATGCAAAGCTTCACGAGGATGCAATTCACAGAGGGCCTGCACAGGTCATTCCTGCAATAAAGCGCGCACTAAAGAATGCAATGGTTGATGGGAAAATACAATTCTTTGAGCCAAAGCAGGTTCTTCGTATAGATACACCGACTGAGCACATGGGAAGTGTTGTAAAAGAGATACAGAACCGCCGCGGCCAGGTAATGGAAATGGGAGATGAAGCTGGAATGACTATTGTTACATGCAAACTCCCGGTTGCCGAGATGTTCGGCTTTGAGGCATCGCTCAAGTCCGCAACAGGCGGGCGCGGGTTCCAGTCTCTTGTTGACATACTTTATGAGAAGCTTCCTGCAGACCTGCAGGACAAGACAGCCCTTTCAATACGAACGAGCAGGGGACTGAAGGAAGAGCTTCCGGTGCTTGATTTAGAATAATATATACGGTTGTGTATAAAATACATTGTGAGGGATTCAAATGGATGTTGAACAGGTAGAGGCAAAACATATCAAGAAAGGAAAGTATATTCTGATAGATGACTCGCCATCTATTGTTTCTGACAACGCGACTTCTGCGCCCGGAAAGCATGGGCACGCAAAGTGCAGGATAACTGCAACAGGAATAATTGACGGCAAGAAAAGAGTTATAATGCGCCCTGGTGACGGGAAAGTGCCATCCCCTATAGTTGACAAGCGCAATGGCCAGATTGTATCTATTGAGGGAGACCATGCGCAGCTCATGGATGCCGAGACATATGAAATGTTTGACACAAAAATACCTGCTGACATGAAAGGCAAGGCAAAAGAAGGCATGATGGCTGACTACTGGCTAATTGGCGGGGAAATTCGTATTATTGTTGATGTGAAGGAAGAGTAATAGATTTCAATGAA
>CBDUVQ010000011.1:0-17113 GCA_965370715.1 uncultured archaeon | reverse complement strand
ATATGGCTTTTACCCAACCGCAGCAAGCTGCGGGGTATATGAATGATAATTAAAATTCTACTGAAATGTCGGGGGCGAAACAATGAAATCTATGGTGATTGAAAAACTGTCCACATTGATAACAGCCGCTTTTGGATTAGTTGCTGCTTTAGCATGGAACGATGCAATTAAAGCATTATTCAGGGGTCCGTGTGGAAGTGAAGGTGCCGGAGCTCTATGTACGCTTTCATCCGGAGGGCCTTGGGCCTATGCAATAAGCGTTACAATACTTGCCGTAATTGCAACTATATGGATTGCTAAAGTTGCTGAGAAATCTAAGTAATCTACTTTGATGCCCTAATTTCAAAAATCTGCGTTCCAACGCCCTCTATCTCGCATTCGCAGGTGCACATTGAGGTTGTTTTTGAATAGACAACATCCTCGTCATCAGGAGTCATGGTTGGCTTGCAGATGCAGGGGTACCGGAGCATCGGATCATTCTGTATGTCAAGGCACTTTTGTTCAATAGTTCTTACTTCAATAGTCTTGTTGAGCTGGTATGCAAGAAAAATAACGGCCACTACAAAAAAAGCGAGTAACATTATTAGTATGAGGGGTGGTTTTTTATCTTCATGTGTTTTTTTCGAAGATTTTGATGTTGCAGCAGCAGACGCGGTATTGTTTAGCTTTGTGTTGACTATTTTATCTGCCTTAACCTTTCCAACAGCTTTTTTTGCCTTCGGCTTTGCCGCCTTTTTCTTTACTGCGCGCGAAGTGGCTTTCTTCACTTTCTTTTTTGCAACTGATTTTTTAGCTGGCATTTAGATACCTATAAAGTCTGACAAATTTATCTCCTTCTGTTTTATTGTATTCAAGAGAGAAGTATTTGTTGTCATCAAAATAATTTAAAGCATAGTCCGGATACCAGACATAGTTGTCAATTTCCACATACGAGACATTGTACCGATACATGAAATCCATAACAGCCCACACGTCTTTTGGAAACCATATTACCTTGTGCTTGGAGTAATAGTGAAAAGGCGGCGCGCTCTGGCTCATTATCATAGTGCCTTCCGGCGCATTATCGTAAAGGTATAGCCCTGCCTCCTCCACCACAAGCCCCACATCTTTATTATTGTATGAACTCTCAAATTCCGGCACAAAACCTGTAAGGGCGACAGAAAGCACGAAAAGAAACGCAAGCAGACCCTTCCATCGAAACCTTTCAAAGAAAAGAAAGCTTGCCCGCGATGCAAGAATGGCAACAGACGGCAGGGCGATAAAAAGATATCGTATCTGCTTTTCAACAATTGCGAAAGTCAATGTAATAAAGACAAGCAGGAACCAAGACAAAAGGAAAATGCCCTGCTTATCCTTCTTTAAGATCACATAAGCGGCTCCTGCCAGAAAAAGGATGCCTGTAAGCCCGAAAAAAGGTATGAATCCAACAACATACTCATACCAGACATTGGTGCGTGTGGGGTCGTTTACTATGGATACATTAGAGCTCATGCTCCCAAAAACACTGCCATACGCATCATAGCTGTTGTACATCCAGGGAGTAAGAATCAAAAAGAATACAATCACTCCGTAAACCGCCTGCCTGCAAAAAAAAAGCTTCTGCTTTTTCCTGAACAGAGCCCATGCAAAGAAAAACACTGCAAGAAGACCCAGAGGGTATTTTGTCAAAAATGACAATGCTAATAACGCACCAAGCAAAGGATATAGTTTTTCCCTGTTCTCCTCAACAACTATGTATATCACGTATAATGTAGTTGCAGCAAAAAGAACTGCGGCAGCCTCGCTTAGTATTTTTGATGACCAGAAAACAAACTGCGGTGCCGCGACCGCAAGAAGCGCACCCGATGACGCGATTTTCACCCCGTATAGCTTTCTGCCAAGATAATATACTGCGAATACAAACAAAAGCGATGCAGCAAAAACAGCCAGCCTTGCAACTGTTTCAGAGGAGCCAAAAAGAAAATATGCTGATGCAATCATAGCCGGAAACACAGGCGCCCGAAATTCCTCCTCATTATTGATGTTGAATGCATATTCGTGCTCTATATAGAGGTTGTCGGCAATGCTAAGATAAACGGTTTCGTCCCACCACAGTGCGCCCGGCCTGAAAAGCGTGAGTGATGAGATAATAACAAGCAGAATCGCGATATAGAATGCCGCCTTCTCCATATCAGGTTTTAGCCTCATGCGCAAATACCTGTTTTCACTTTATAAAGAGGGCATATTTTTGAAATAAGTGCTGCCTTGTCCTGAAAGCCCACATACTTGGTGTTTTCAATTACCAGTGTCGGAAATTCTGTGACTTCATATTGTGTGCTCAGTACAGAAAGTATGGGTTCTTTTGTGAAATCCATGTCTATTGGAAACACAAGCAATTTGTCTTCCAAACTATCCTTTAAGTTGCTTAAAAGAAATCCCTGGTCGCCGCATATCTTGCAGTCACTGTTGTAAAAATACAGGACGCGCACGAGATCTGTGCCGCATTCAGCCTTGCTTCTTTGCGCAAGAAGGTCATAGCGGATGTTTGCAAGAAGATATTTTCTCTTAAGCAGTTCATAGTCATTGTTGTACTGCTTGTTTTCCTCATAATCTATAAGGCGCTCAAGTATTGGCTGAAACGTCTTAAGATTGTTCTCAAGCGTTTTTTCAATTACAGCGCAACTGTTCGGCCCGCCAATGCTGTCCAGATACAAATATTGAACCTGCAGGCTGCTGAACTCAACTTCCTGCTCCAACGCCAAATTTGTTACATACTCGTATTTTTTTTGGTCAATGACAATTCCAAGAAGTATTCCGAGTACAAATACAATCAATGTCGCCATACCCGCAGCGAAATACTTGTTTTTGCTGGATGTAATTCTTGTCTGCATAAATTACCACTTTTTGTTTTTCCCGAATGCAAGTTCAAGCATCGCACCCGCCCAGATAAAGGAAAGAAGTATGTAGTATATGATGAAAAAAAACACCAGCGGAATAACGCTCGAAAATGCCAGCTTTTCACGGGTGTTTTTGTGCGCAAGCATCATAAGCCACACACTGATTATGAAAACAATTGCAATAATAAATAACTTGGCATAATCAAGGGAAATGAGGTAGTTTGCCCTGAAATTATGCAACTCAAAGTCTAGTGATATACTAAACCCTGCAAGGTAAACGTGCCTTAAAAAACTGACCAGAGGGCTTATGGTGTACGACAGGAAAAGGGGCAGAATAACAAAAGGCGTTATGATGCCCACGAGCAGCGAAGGCATCTGGAACACACCAAAGTCGCCATACTTTCTATTGAATAACATACTTCGGTACTTGTAAAGATTGATTACGGTGCCTTTATACCAGCGCCTCCTTTGGATGTAAAGCTCTTTGAATGTGCGCGGGGCAATTGTCAAAACATTGCCATCAATGCTCTGCATTATCTTGAAGTGTTTCATTTGCAGGCGGCACGCAATTTCCTGATCCTCTACAATTGAGTTCTCATCAAACCCGCCAACATCAAGAACGTGCTTTTTCCTGTAGATGCTGAACGGTCCTGGAGTTACATTAAGGCACTGTATGGATGCAAGTATCATCTTCAGGAATGTGTAGAGTACATACTCGAGCCACTGGGCTTTCTGCAAAAGGGTTTGCGGTGCGCTGACCTTTAGTATAGGCGTTACTGCTGCCACAGATATGTCTTCGAAAAAGCCGACCATTTTTTTCATTGTGTCTTTCTGCACAAATGAATCCGCATCAAGGCAAGCAAAAAGCGTTCCGTGCGCATGCTTAAGCCCGTTATTCATTGCAGCTGCTTTCCCCTTATTCTTCTGGTTTACCAGTAGCACTCTGTTCCCCGCATAGTTCTCTTTTACAATTTTTGCTGTGGAGTCTGTTGAGCCATCATTTATGACTACTATCTCAAGCTTATCTTTCGGATAGTCAAGCGCAAGAAGGGAGTCTAATGTGCGTGATATGCATTCACCCTCATTGTATGCAGGAACAAGTACGCTTACATAAGGAAGCGCTCCTGATTGCACAGGATTCTTTCTTATTTTGCGCTCAAAAAGAGTAATTATAATGAAAACAGACATATAAAATGATATGAAATACATTGCCCAGAAAAGAATATCCTTTAACAACAGCATAAGCCCATCACTAATACAATTTTAAAGAACCTGTCAACTTGTCAATGAGCATTTCTTCCGCAGGACCTATTGCAACCGCAGTGACTGTCCCGGGCGCAATCTGTGTATGACCTGCATCTTTTATCAGTGCGCAAGGCAGTTTCTCGCGCTTTGCCTGCATAAACAATTCTAGAAGCTCTTTTTCATTTTGCACGCGAAGAACTACTTTTTTCTGCCCTTCTGATTCCCATTCTTCCTGAGATTCCTCATCTGCCTTCTTATATGCCTCAACAGATGCATGCGATGCTTGCGCAGCAGCCTTGCCTGCGCTAAGCTTCAGGTCGCGGCGGAGTATTATTGCCTGTTTCATAAGTGTATATGCGCGCCGCAAGAATATATTGATTGAAATTACTTGATTTCAAGCACAGCCCCGTCATAAAGAATGTGCAAATTCTTTCCAAGGAAATATCCTTCTTCGGTTGCAAGTGCAGCAAAGCTGGACAGTTTCTCCATGTGACCGTGGCTCGGTATAATGTTCTGAGGCTTCAGCATTCGTATCATGTCACGGTGGTCTTCCCTGCGCGCGTGCCCGGATACGTGCACGTGGTCCATTATGCGAACACCCTGCTCGCGAAGGTCGCGCTCAAGCGTGAACCTGTTCGCCCTGTTTATCGGGCTCGGAATGACTTCTGAAGAAAAGATAACCTGATCTTCTTTTTCGAAAGCGAACTTGAATTCCTTTCTTGCAATCCGTGACAAGACCGCATTCGGCTCGCCCTGATTACCTGTGCAGACAACAAGGCAGTTTGACGGATTCTTTGAGACTATGGTGTCAAACGCGCGCTCTATTGTTTTTCGCCTGCCGAAAACCTCAGCTCCGTCAAGCTTCATTAAGTTAAGCTTCTCTGCAATCTTAATGTATTCAGAAAGCGAGCGCCCGCAGAATAAAACTTTACGCCTTCCCTTGTTTGCCGCAAGAATTGTTCTAAGGCGGGCAATATGTGATGAGAAAGTTGTTATCACAACTAGTGAAGGATCCTCATATGCTCTGTCAATCGCATCCTGCACCAGCACTTTTGCGACGTATTCCGGAGGGGTTCTTGCCTCTTCCTCAACACGGACGCACTCTGAAATGTGAAGCTTTATTCCTTTCTTTGCAAGCTCTTTGTAGCGCTTGTAATTCGGCTTATCGCCGAGAGTCGGGTTGTTGTCAAGCTTGTAGTCATTAAGGTATGTGATTATGCCCTCAGGCGTATGAAGCGCAATCAGGCACGAGCCAGGTATGCTGTGTGTTATATGCACCATCTCGACTTGCAGGTTTTTTGACAGTTTTGCTGTCTTGCCTGCATTAAGGACATAAAGCGCTTTTTCAAGCTCTTTCTTTTTCTCGTCGCGAAGTAGCTTCTTCACAACTTCTAGTGTGTAGTCAGAGCCTATTATCGGGCAATTATACTTCTCTGCAAGCCGCGGCACTGCCGCGATATGGTCAAGATGCCCGTGGGCAAGAACAATTGCTAAAACTTTCTTGCCATCAATTATGCTATCATCAGGTAGCGCACCCATGCGGATAAGGTCTTTTGTTGGGGCGTTTCGCTCATCTTCATCCTCTAACTGTATTATTTTATCCATGTACACGCCCATATCGAAGATAACAACCTCTCCTTCAATCTCGACTGCGCACATATTTTTGCCGACTTCGCTGAAGCCGCCAATTGCGTAAAATTTCATTTATTTTTCACCTTTATTTTTTGATAATTTAATTAGAATAATATTCTTTGTAATTCAATGACTTATATAATCAGTGCATTGAGAAAGAGCATCTTACTAATATTACTAACATTAGTTCTAAAAGAAGGTTTAAATTTGTTTGGGTTTGGGTTTTTGGCAAAAAGCCAACATATAAAACAATTTCCAGACACTTTTAGCCATGGTTCTAATCCGCGCAAAAACAACTGAAGAGGCATGGCACGAGGCAGTGCGCGCAATCTGGACACATGGAAAAACCCTTGTTACAGAAGATATGGACAAGACAAAGGAGATTTTCGGGCTTCTTGTAAAAATTTATTCCCCTACAAAGGCAAATGATAAAATCCCTGAGCACTTTCAGCTCAAGGGCAACGCTTTTCAGCAATACATTGAGCAAGTCATGACCTATGAAAACAAGTGGGGCTTTGAGTACACATACGGCGAGCGCATCTGGAACTGGAACAACAAAATCAACCAGATTGAGGCTGCAATCGAGCGCCTTTCAGAAAACCCGTCAAGCCGAAGGGCTGTTTGTGATGTAGGCTTTCCTGAGGCAGACGCAAAGCTGAAAGACCCGCCGTGCATGAGGCTGATTGATTTTAAGATACGCGAAGAAAAGGCTGCTGCGCCAATGCTGCCTGTTGCAAAGAAACTGAACATCACAGTTGTCTTTCGCTCGCACGATATATTCGGCGCATCCTACGCCAATTGGGTCGCACTCGGAAACCTTCAGAAGTATGCTGCTGACAAAATCTCTAAAAATCTTGGTGAAAACATCATGCCCGGGGAATTGCACAGTTATTCAATCTCTGCGCACATCTATGAAAGGGATTTTGAGGCTGTGAAAAATATGATTGGTTCTTTGGAAGATTTTACTAAATAGCCTGTTCTTTTTTACCACAATACCGTGCTTCACATTCTTCAGTTGTTCCCCCGCACACCTCACAGATTTCAGCTTTTTTGATAAGTGCGCGGATAAATTCAATCGTTTTCTCAATATCTTTTTTATCCTCTGCCTGCTTAACGCGGATAAGTCCGTTCTCGAATACAAAGATGTTTTTTTCATCCATACGCGCAGAAAGAAAGCCAAGCTCTTCAGAATATGAGATGCTCTTCAGCACATCCTCTTTAAGTGCAATCTCAAAAAGCGCGCTTGCATCAAAAAGAGGGAACAATTTGTTCTTGCTGGAAAGGCGCATCTCTCCGGTTGCCTTGCCTTCTGCCTTGCACGGGCGGAGTATGACGCTGGCTGAGCCATAATTGCAGGACGCGCACGCATAAGATACGCCTTCTTTCAGTGCGCGCTTTATGTTCTCTTTTGTATCCCCCTTAATCTCTGGGCACTCTGAAAGCTTTGCCTTGTCGAGAATCAAACGGCGGGCAAAAGTTCGGGGGCTCGCGCATTCAACGTCCTGAAAAAGCATGTAGAAGTTGTTTAGTTCCATAATCACCATTAGTAATAACGGTGTTATGAATATTTAAAAAATCTGTGGTCTGATTGCCGGATAGCAGAAAGTGTGTTTTTTGGCACCCGCCTTATAAACAACATTACAAAAGCATTTGTTTCTGGTATAATCAAGTAGAATGCATTCACTTCATGCCAACAATATAGGTTTCCAGAGATCCGGGTCCACTAAAATCTATTTGTACAAATCTCGATTGAAGACTCCATGCCCCGCATAAAGCGGATGTGTCTTCAATAACATAGACATTTCCGGCAGTAAGGGCTTTGTTATATCCGCACGACCACCAAATTCCACCAATATTTTTCGTTCTGAAATTTATGGTATATGTTCCGTCAACACTAGGCTTGGCAACAAAGTATAGCGCCATACTTGTATATGGATAAAATACTGCTCGAATCTGTTCAAAACTAGAGAGAGTTATATAATCATAAGTTGGGGAATAAGTGCCGGTTGTGTGCAATGCTTTTGGAGGATATTGAATATGTGGCGATGTTCCGCTGCTCGAATCCTGCCAACTCGCCAACCCGCTTGCATCAGATGTCAATACCTTTCCCGCTCCCTGAGTGCCGTCTGCTATCTTGATACTGCCTGCAACATCCAGCTTGCTTGTAGGATTTGTCAACCCAATGCCGACATTCCCGCTGACCGCAGAATACATATTTATTCCCGATATTGTCCAATCTGCATCTGCGCCTGTTCCGGTCTGGTCAACCGTACATCCTTGAACATTTCCACTAGAATCAACGCCAAGTGGATATTGTCCTGCAGGGCAGTTTGAGCCGTCTGCCGCAAGAGCAACTGCAGTCGTTGCAGCCCCACCCTTGCTTGCCGAGCCGGCATAGTTGAAGTTCACTTCAGCACTGCTGATGACTCCATCATCTGCAATTGTGTCGGGCGTTGTGTCTCCGCTAAATCCACTAATTCTTGCCCAAGGAACTGAGCCTCCTTGCAGCGTCCCGCTCCATCGGACGTCACCAAACACGTCAAGCATATATGCCGGATTGACAAGACCGACTCCCACATATCCTGAAGGATCAATAATTATGTTTTTCCCAAAATCGGTTGCAATCTGAAGATATTCTGCTCCTGGCAAGCCAACCCAACCATATCTATTCGTTGCGTTATAAAATTCGATATATGCTGCCGGATCCACTCCTGCTGTGTCCTGCAAACGTATGTTGGCGTCCTGTGCTGCTGAAATGTGAAGCGCTCTTTGCGGACTTGTCTCGCCTATGCCGACATTGCCACTTACAGAAGAATACATGTCTGTTCCGGAGATTGTCCAGTCTGCATCGCTTCCACCGGGCGAGTCTGCAGTACAATCAAGCGCGTTTCCTGCTACGTTTGCCACACACCACTTATTTGCCGCAATAGCCCCTACGAAATTTACATCCGATAAAGTTACAGAGTTATCTTGTATATCTGTTCCAGTTACCGCCCCGTCAACTATTTTTGCACTCGTCACAGAGTTATCAGCAATATTGATGGCATAGCCTGAACTTCCCATCTGCTGGCGGGGTGTTAGGGCTTCCCCCTCTATCTGCACCTCAAGCCAGTATGGCTCATCAAAACCAATATTGAGTGGATTGCTGCTCCCAAGCAGCACGCTGAACACACCTGAAGAATCAGGAGTTATGGCACTTGCACCAGTCCATGGTTCTGTCCATAGAAGATTGCCGAGTGTTTCAGCATCATATATTTTAAATGTAAAGTCTGTCGGCGCTGTTATCAACGTATTAAAATTATCAGTCAACCTGCCCTGAACAGATATAAGGCGCGGCACATCTGCGTAGGCGAAAGGCGCGGCCATGAAAAGAAATGCGATGAAACATAATACTGCTGTTCGAACCATACACTTTTTTGGGAAAACAGAATATATATAGTACAGGATAAAACACATCCAGACTTATAAGCCATTAAAACAAATAATTTCGCAATGATTTCATTCAATTCATACAGGGAAAAGTCTTTTCTGAAAAACCCGCTGAAAAACTTTCGCGAGGATGTGCAGGAAGTCGAGTACAGGCAGGATCCGCTTACAGGGGCTTGGTCGCGCCTGAATGTTGACCGCGCGAACAGGCCGCATCAGGCACCCTCAAAGCCGATGAAAATTGCAGCAAAAAAGGACTGCCTTTTCTGCAAAGACCATATTGATAACGGGACTCCAAAATTTTCAAAAGCCATTGTTCCTGAAGGAAGAATAAAGAGCGGGGAGTTTGTCTTATTTCCAAACCTTTTTCCCTTTGCAGCACACCATGCAGTCGGAGTTCTCACAAAAAAGCATAATGCAGACCTTAGTGAGATTACAGCGAAGATGTGGGCTGACGCGCTTTCGGGAACAATAAAATGGTTCAAATGCGTGCACAAGTTTGATGCGCGCATGGGGTTTGCGTCAATTGACATGAATTATATGATGCCTGCCGCGGCATCAGTAATACACCCTCATATGCAGGCAACAGTTGACAGGTTGCCGACAAACCAGACAGACTTACTTTACAGAAAAAGCTGGGATTATCTTGATAAGACAAAGTCAAATTTCTGGGATGAGTTTTGCAAAAAAGACCGCAAAAGAAAGATTCTTGATACAGGAAACATTTCATGGCACGCAAGCTTTGCGCCAAAGGCGGCAAATGAAGTTACAGGAATCCTGAAAGGAAAATCAGGGTTCTTTGAGCTTGTTCCTGAAAACATTGCAGAACTTGCACTGGGACTTTCAAAGGTTTTTTGTGCACTCTCAAAGCTCGGCGTGCGCTCTGCAAACATGGCAATAATCGCTTCACCCTTAAACGAAAATCTTTCGCACTTTTTCAACATGCATGTTGTTATAATATCAAGGCCTGAGACAAAGGAACTTTACACAGCAGACAGGGGATTTATGGAGGTATTGCACAGGGAAGCAGTGGTTTCATACATTCCTGAAGACTTTGCACAAAACATGAAAAAAGTGATTAGATGAATGACCATCATGAAGCTCCTATGCGACACCGCAATAAATATTCAATCAGCAACTATGAAGTCGCTGCCGCTCCAGCATCCGGGAAAAGCATAGCTTTTCGGGATGCCATTGAAAACATCATCGCAAGAGGGCGCGCAGACACAATATCTGTTTTGCTGATTGCACTTATGTTTCTCATAGGTCTTGTGTATTTCTTTAGCCTGCCGAATGAAATTACAATATACCCGGGCACAGATGAAAATGGAGTCTCCTCAAAGGTCTTTGGTCTTTTCGTGCTTCCATTTGCAGGCATTCTGTTGTATGTGGTGTTGACATTTGTTCCACCGCTACTTAACCCGCGGCGCAAACAATTCCCTGAAAGAACCGCAAAATACATCCGCCCGGCAGCTCTCGCTTATTTCTTATACACGCAAATCTCGATAATCGTGCTCAATAAATCAGAAATTGTATTCTCATCCGTGCAAAACCTTTCTGTCATAACAGGCATCGGTATACTGTATGCGGCTGCGCAAATATACAACTCAAAGTCACGCCTTTTACCGAAGCTCTTTCGCAGCGCAAAGGAAGAAGAATTAATTTCATTCAATGAAAAAATTGGAAAAGCACTCGGCGCATCCTCCATACTTGCATTTCTGGGATTTTTTGCTGAAAAATACTTTCCTGTTTTGCTGATTCTAATCGTATTCATTGTTGTTTCTTTTACAGTGTACTGCGCATACACTCTGAAGAAAAAAGACAATCTCTCTGTTCTGAAACATGAGATTGAACGCTCGGAAAATCATGAAACCTTCATACGATCCTGCCCTGAAGGACGGGGTTTGATTGGTTCGGTTTCAAGCTCTCCAACCGGTAACTCCGACCTGAAGGACGGAGTTCAAACGGTTGTAGATGGCAAAAAAGCGCCCTAAACAGCCGCATCTATATATAATCTTTTGTTAAAAGGTAATAATCTCACTCAACGGAGGTGTAAAATATGGCAGACCTTATCGTAAAAAGCAAAATAAGAGAGTATGCAAAGGGAAAGAAAATGAGCGTTTCATCCGAAGCAGACGATGCTCTCAACAAGGCTGTGGCTGAAGTTCTTGACAAAGCAGTCGCACGCGCACAAGGGAACGGAAGGGCAACTATCAAAGCTCGCGATATCTAAATGCGCACATTATTTGCAGGCCGAAAGGCCTGCTTTTAATTTTTCTTTTAATTTTTCTTTGATTTTTTAGAGATTCTGGGGATGTAAAATAATGTTATGGCTCATACCAGCACTTCTTTCTGCGCTCTTTGACTCGCTTAAAGACATTGCGAGCAAAAAGAGCCTGAAGAACGTTGAGCCCGAGGTTGCGGCGCTCGCAAACACCCTCTTTGCAGTTCCTGTTGTTTTAATCGCACTGATACTTTTTGAGAAGCCTGTTTTTGACAAAGGCCTTTGGATTATTCTTTTCATATCGAGCGCCATTCTTGCCTCAGCATTTATTCTATATATGAAATCACTCAAAACAACCGACGTTTCCCTGGCAATACCATTCACTGCCCTGACCCCGGCATTCATGCTTGTGGTGACGCCAATTTTGATTGGAGAATCGACAACAAGGGAAGGTGGTTTTGGGGTGCTGTTAATTGTTCTTGGAGCATATCTTCTCAATGCAAACAAAAACTCTAAAAATCTGCTTGCGCCCATTCGGGCAATTGCGCATGACAAAGGAGTCCTGCTAATGATTCTGGTCTCTTTCCTCTGGAGCATAACTGCAACAATAGACAGGATTGCACTTCGGCATTCAAGTCCTCTTTTTTACATAACATCCTCTTGCCTTTTTGTGTCATTGTGGATTGGAGCATATTATTTTTTTACGTCGAGAAATAAAATCAACCAAATAAAGGCAAATTTCTGGCCACTTGCAAAAATAGGATTGTTTTTTGGGCTAAGCTCAATTGCATACATCTACGCGTACACACTGACACTTGCGGCCTATGCGATAGCAGTCAAAAGAACCAATGCCCTGTTCAGCGTGGTTTTGGGTGCAATATTCTTCAAAGAAAAGAACATTCGCGGAAGGTTTCTCGGGGCTCTGCTTATGGTTCTTGGTGTTGCCATAATCTCTCTTTTTTAAATCTTGGCGACAAATAAGTGCCGGGTATGTATAAGGCATACAAAACTCTTGTGTGGGGCTATGGTGTAATGGCAGCACAGCGGGCTCCAGAATACAAATGGCTGGAGCTATGAGCCATAATGTGGCAGTGATTTATTAGCTGTGAAGAAACCCGCTGATCGGGGTTCGAGTCCTCGTAGCCCCACCAATTCTTACTCGCTTGCAGAAACTCCTTCTTTCAGTGTTTCAATATATCCTGCCCCTTTGTCCATAATGCTGTCGTCTTTGCATACAGTCACATATTTTGATATGCTGCCGTCCTCACAGACAATATATTTGTCCGCTCCTGCTTTAAAGACGTATCCAACCCCGCAAAGCTCAATAATGTTTCCTGCAAATACGGGCGTTTCGTTGATAAGAGGCTCTAACACCCTTTTTGCGCCTTCAGAAGAGACTATTCTTATGTCAGAAATATGAATCAACTCAGGTCCTCTCTCAACACAGTTGCCCAGGACATCAGGAATACTTGAATTGATAATGTTGTATGTTATGGTTATGGCACTGACAGCGCCAACGAAAAGAACTGCAAAAAGAAATAGTTTTACTACCATATTTGTGCCTTCAGACATGGAGTGTTATTTCTATTAAATCGTATAAATAGATTTTTTTGTGTTTCGGGCAAAGTGAATTATATAAAATGAAGGAAGCAACTGGTTTTAAGCAAATAATGCGAGGGATATTATGGCCTTACGAAAATTCCTGTCTGAACTTGAATCAAAAAAACAGCTTGTGAAAATAACAAAAGATGTTTCAACAAAGTACGAGATGGCAAACATACTGGCAGCGCTCGACAGAAAGCCTGTGCTGTTTGAGAACGTAAAGGGGCACAGCATGAAAGTTGCCGGAAACCTCAATTCTTCGAGGGACTTGATAGCATCTGCACTGGGGACAAAAAAAAGCAATCTGATACCAATGCTTGCAAAAGCAATGAACAAATTGAAGCCGCCAAAATTAGTGGATAATGCGCCCTGCCAGGAAGTTGTAGAGACAGAAGTTGATT
This sequence comes from uncultured archaeon, assembly GCA_965370715.1. Taxonomy (GTDB): domain Archaea; phylum EX4484-52; class EX4484-52; order EX4484-52; family B79-G9; genus JAFCBV01. The sequence goes on along the minus strand of CBDUVQ010000011.1, from coordinate 3,707 downwards.
TAAGAAAGCTGCCTATAATGACCTATCTCAAGCATGATGGCGGACCGTACATTCCTTCTGCAATTGTTGTTGTGAAAGACCCTAAACTTGGGCGAAATGTTTGCTTTCACAGGTTAATGCTTATTGGTAAAGACCGCCTTGTTGCAAGGATTGTTGAGGGTCGGGGAACTGACAATGCCCTGAAAAAGGCAGGCGGAGAGCTTGAAGTCGCGATAGCCATCGGTAATTCGGCATCAATGCTTCTTGCAGCAGCAACGTCTCTTGCGCCGGGAGTTGATGAATTTTCTCTTGCAAATGCACTTGAAAAAACAGACCTTGTAAAGTGCAAGACCGTTGACCTGGAAGTTCCGGCAGATGCTGAAATTATACTGGAAGGAAAAATCACAAATGACTTGGCAGATGAAGGACCATTCATGGATCTTACCGAAACTATTGACGGCGTCAGGAAGCAGCACGTGATAAAAATAAATTGCATCACTCGAAGAAAGGATGCGATATACCAGACGCTTCTTCCGGGGCTAAATGAGCATAAGATACTGATGGGTATGCCGCGCGAGCCGGCAATTTTCAATGAAGTGAATAAAATTTGTAAATGCAGGAACATCCTGCTAACAACCGGAGGGACAGGATGGCTCCATGCTATTGTCCAAATAGAAAAGAAAAATGCTGAGGATGGGAAAAAAGCAATTGAAGCTGCATTTAAAGGGCACGGCTCCCTGAAGCACTGCATTGTCGTTGATGAAGATATTGACATCTACAACCCCGACTCAATTGAATGGGCAATAGCGACAAGGTTTCAGGCAGATAAGGACGCTGTGATTATGCAGGACATGTCTGGCTCGTCCTTAGACCCTTCAGCAGAACACAAACCCGGCGAGAAGACAAAAACATACAAGGTCGGCCTTGACGCAACCATACCTTTCGGGAAGAAAGCAGAGGACTTCAAAAAGGCAGGTTACGGAAAAGTTGACCTGAAAAAATATCTTTAAGGTGTTTTCTTGACTAACGCTATCGAATTAATACCAATTGTAGATAAAAATAATGTTGTAATCGGAATAAAAGACAGAACAACAGCACATAAAGAAGGACTATATCATAAATCAGTAAATGTGATGATATTTAATTCAGAAGGAGAAATACTTCTTCAGAAAAGAAGCGCAAATAAAGAAGCATATCCTCTTCATTGGGATTGTGTATCTGAGCATTTGCGACCGGATGAAAGCTATCTTGATGCCGCCATAAGAGGCGTACAAGAAGAACTCGGAATCCGTAAAATAATCCCTGCAAAAATACGAGACCTTCACTTTCAACACTATCAATACAATGGTTTGACAAACAACGAATTCTGTGAACTTTACAAAATAGTATATGATGGTGAACTAACAATAAATTCTGCTGAAGTTGAAGAAGCGGATTTTTATCCCATTAGCTTTGTGGCAGAACTAGATGCAAAAGAAAAACTAGTGCCTTGGTTCCGCAACGAATGGGTATGGTTAAAAGAAAATGGACCTATATAAATGTGATTTTTATGCAGCTCACACCAGAAGAAAAAGAATTTCTTGACGGAAGACATGGGAACGCAGCGCAAAAATCAATGGAGATACTTGTTGCGCTCGGTGAAATTTACGGGGCAGAAAATCTTGTTCCGGTAAAATCCGTTCAGGTTGCAGGAGTGTCTTACCATAATCTTGGTGATGCAGGTCTTGAATATTTGGAAGAGCTTGCGCGCGACGGCAAAGTTAGAGTAAATACCACTATTAACCCGGCGGGAATGGATTTGCGTGACTGGAAAAAGCTTGGCATAAGCCCGGACTTTGCAGAAAAACAGCTCAAAGTAATTGATGCTTTCAAAAAGCTTGGGATTGATGCGACAGCGACATGCACGCCATATCTTGTCGGCAACAGGCCAAAGTTCGGCGAGCACATAGCATGGTCTGAGTCATCAGCAGTCTGCTTTGCGAACTCTGTGCTTGGCGCAAGGACAAACCGCGAGGGCGGGCCTTCTGCACTTGCTGCGGCAATTGTCGGGAAGACTCCTATGTATGGCATGCACCTTGAAGAGAACAGGCAGGCGCATATCACAGTTGAAGTGAGCGCAAAGATAACTGAGCTTGATGACTTCAGCGCGCTCGGCTATGCTATTGGAAAGAAAATAGGGAACAAAATACCCTATATTATGGGAATACAAAAAGCGGACACAGACCAGCTAAAGATTTTCTCTGCATCAATTGCAACTTATGGCGGGACTGCGCTGTTTCATATTGAAGGAACAACACCGAATAAAACAGAAGTGCCTAATGAAAAAGTTGAGATAACAGAACAAGATATTCAAAACGCGAAAGACGCACTTAACGATGAGTGCGATGTTGACTTTGTTGCGCTCGGATGCCCGCATGCATCGATTGAAGAATTGCGCGAAATTGCGGGATTGCTTGAGGGCAAAAAAGTAATGATGGCGACTTGGATTTCAACTGCAAGAAAAATTAAAGATGAGGCAGAAAAACACGGCATACTGAAAACGATTGAGGATGCGGGCGCATTTGTTGCAGCAGACACCTGCATGGCGGTCGCGCCCCTTAAAGGCAGGTTCAGATGCATGGCGACAAACTCTGCAAAGGCGTGCTTTTACGGGCATGGCTCGAATGATTTTAAGACAAGGCTTGGGAGCACGAAACAGTGTGTAGAGTGCGCGGTGAAAGGAAAATGGAAACAATAAATGCAAGAACAATATCAAAAGGAACTGCAAAAGGAGAGGTTCTTGTTAGCTCGGACTCTATCTCATTCTATGGCGGCGTTGACCCTGACACAGGAGTTGTTGTTGAGAAAGGTCATGCGCTTGAGGGAAAAACAATTTCAGGCAAGATACTCGTATTTCCGCAGGGAAAAGGCTCGACAGTCGGCTCATACACGCTTTACCGCCTGAAAAAGAACAATATTGCGCCTCTTGCCATAATAAACAGGGAATGTGAGGCAATTGTGGCTGTAGGAGCAATAATTTCTGAAATTCCGGCGATTGACAAGCTTGAAAAAGATGCCTACAAAACACTAAAAGACGGGCAGAAAGCCACAGTTGACGGAAATAAAGGTGTTTTGACATTAGAATAATAGTTGCTATAACTGGCGCAAGCGGAGCCGAACTAGGCATTCGGACAATTGAGGAATTAAAGAAAAAAGGCATTGAAACCCACACAATTGTGTCTGAATCCGCGAAAACTGTGATGAAGTACGAAACTGATAACTTCGAAGAATCAATGAAGCGCATTGAGTCAAGTTCTGACAAAATGTACGCGGAAAATGACATTGCTGCAAGCATTGCATCCGGAAGCTTCAAAACAGATGGCATGATTGTTGCGCCATGTAGCATGAAGACGCTCTCTGCAATCGCAAACGGCTATGCAGACAACCTTGTCTCGCGCGCAGCAGACGTGCAGCTTAAGCAGCAGCGAAAGCTTGTGCTTGTACCGCGCGAAAGCCCGCTTAATGCAATACATCTTGAAAACATGCTGAAACTCGCGCGCATCGGAGTGTGTATAATACCGCCTATGCTCTGCTATTACACAAAGCCGAAAAGTGTGGATGACATGACAAACAATGTTGTCGGGCGCGTTCTTGACGCGTTTGAAATAGAGCATAATCTTTACAGGAGATGGGAAAAATGAAAGACTTGATTATAATTAAACTCGGCGGCTCGTTGATAACCGAAAAAA
>CBDUVQ010000010.1:0-19672 GCA_965370715.1 uncultured archaeon | reverse complement strand
GTGGAATAGGCAACAGGCTGCGGGGGGACGATGCATTTGGCCCTCTTGTTATTGATGCTCTTAGAAGCCAAAACAAAGAGTTGCTTCTTCTTGACTGCGGCAGCGCGCCTGAGAATTTTGTTGGAAAAATAATGCATTTTTCTCCTGAGCGCATCATTATTTTTGATGCTTTTGATATGAAACAAAAGCCCGGCACCATTTGCAGGATAGATTTGAAAAAAATCCATGATACTTCTTATTCAACTCACAACGCACCTCTTTCAATGTTTGTTGAAGCATTCAAAGACAGTTGTGCAGAAGTTATGATAATTGGATTTCAGCCAGAAACAATTGAATTTGGAAGCGAAATAAGCCCTGAAACAAAAATCGCAGTAAAAGAAGCAAAAAAAATGGCAATGGAATTTATTCAATCCTGATTTTTTCCTTTTTTATGTATGCATCAGCTTCTTTGGCAACATTGTCCCCTGCTTTTGCAGTTTCCGGGGAAACTTTCGTGCGCGCAGTTTCCCACTTTGAAAGGGAGTTCAGATAACCTGCTTTTACGATTCCGCGTATGACTCTGGTTTCTTTGCTGTATGAGAGCGCGTTTCTTATGGCTGCAAGCAGTTTCATGAGTGCTTCGTTTTCAGTGTTTTCTATTATGCTGTCCCACGCTTCGAGAGAAAAATTCTCCTCTTTTATCAGGTGCGCTGCGCGCATTGCAAGGGCAGCAGAGTTTTCATCAGCCATTTAATTCATCTCAATATTTTATCACAAACTTTTTCTTATCCGGTCCTGCCATTTCGTATTCGGTTCCCATCTTAATTGCATGGCGGTTTATCCTTGCGCACGCTTCCTCGCACTGGGCGCAGAACACGCATTTTCCAAGGTCAATTGAATACGTTCTCTTATTGCGGTCAACTTCTATAGCACCCGAAGGGCACTCTCTTGCGCAAAGCCCGCAAAAAATGCACTTTTTCTTATCATAAACGTGCTTCGCCCTAAGCTTTTTCGGTACCTTTGGCTTTACAAGAGGGTATTTTCCTGTAACTGGTTTTTTCAGCAGGTTTTTTATTATTTCGGGTAGTAGCCTCATAAGAACACTCCTTGCTGTAATACAAAATTTATGATTAAAACCCCTGCAAGAGCCCAGTAAAACCAAATTGCCTGCTCAATTCTGAAGCGTGCAAGAGTTGCGCGAAACACAGCAAGCAAAAATAATAGTACAAGTGTCTTTGCGATAAAACCCAGTATACTTGCAGAGCCGCCGAAAAAGAGCGCGACCCCTAGTGCAAGCAGGGCAACGGTTTTTACTGCATGTGTCAATTCAACCATTGCGAGGCGAAACCCCGAGAACTCAACATAATAGCCACCCATAAGCTCCTGATGCGCCGCAGGTATGTGAAAAGGGGCAAGCTCAACCTTGCCAAGCACAGCAACAAAGAATGCAAAAGCTGCAAGAGGAAATTGCAGTGCAAGAAGCCCGTTTGAAAGCTGCAGCTGGTTAAAAAAGGAGAGCGACATGTTCTGGTAAAAGAATACCGGAAAAAGAATTGCAAGTATGAATGGCGCCTCATACGCAATCATCTGCATGAACCCTCTTGATGCACCAATGCTTGCATACGGGTTTTCAGACGAGAAGCCTGCCATGTAAAGGGCTGCAGAGCTCAGGACAAGAAAATATATTACTATCAGGATATCTCCTGCGTTTAGCGCAGCCACACCTGCGACAGGTATTAAGAGTGCAGCCATGATTGCAGATGCAAAAGCCACTATAGGCCAAATATAAAAGCCATACCCTGCGCCTTCCGTGGAAATGTTTTCTTTTCCAAAGAGCTTTATGGCATCATAAAATGCCTGCCATATCGGAGGACCAACCCTGTTTTGCATTCTCGCGCAAATCTTCCGGAATATTCCTGAATACAAAAGCCCAAGAAAAACAGTGAAAATCACGCCCGGGTATATTATGATTTCAGGGAGCATCTTTCATTCTCCTCAATCGCTGCCCGTCAAAAATTTCTTTTTTGCCTGTGCCTTCTTTTATCACGCCAACGCGCTCTGCGCACGAAAAGCAGGGGTCAATTGATGCGACAATAACCGGCAGGTCTGCAAGCTCAGAGCCGATAAGCATTGGCTTTAGTGCAAGAAGGTTCGCATATGTAGGCGGGCGTATCTTGACGCGTTCAGGCATCGTAGTTCCGTTTGAGCGGATATAATAAAACAGCTCCCCGCGAGGCGCTTCAGTGCGCATTATTGTTTCACCTGTTGGAACTGCGGGCGCAGCCACATTTTTCAGTGATCCTTCAGGCATTTTTTCAATGCACTGGCGAATTATGCTGAGGGATTCAAAAACTTCTTCAATTCTTACATCAAGCCTGGAATTTATGTCGCATCCGTGGCGCACAATGGGTTTCCATTTTACATCTGCATAAGCAGCATAATTGGTTGTTCGAACATCGAAGTCCAGGCTGCTTGCGCGCGCAAGAGGGCCTGCAATAGAGTATTTTTCAGCATCGCGCTTGTTAAGCACACCCACGTTTTTGGTTCTTGCGAGAACTATACTGTCTTTCAGGAAAACGTCTTTGTAATATTTTGTCTTTTCCCAAAGTGCGTCAATTCCTTGTAATGTTTCTTTTTGCATCTCTTTTGTTATGTCGCGGCGAACCCCGCCAAGTGTGTTCATTGCATAGTTTATCCTGTTGCCTGTTATTTTCTCAAGAAGCTCAAGAACAATTTCCCGGTCGCGCCAGGATATCTGGAATGCAGTATCGAGACCTATTTCATAAGCCACAACACCGAGCCAAAGATAATGCGAATGCAGGCGCTCAAACTCGACAATAATGGTTCTTATGTATTTTGCCCGTTCAGGAACCTCAAGCCCAAGCAGGGACTCAACACTTTCGGAATATGTCAGAGTGTGTATCCCGGAACATATCCCGCAGATTCTCTCAGCAAGATACAAATTCTGCTGGTATGTCTTTTTCTGCATCAGGCCTTCAATGCCTCTATGGATGTAGCCGAGGTGAACATCAACACCTGTTATTGTCTCCCCGTCAACTTTGACATCAAGATGTTCGGGCTCTATGAGCGAAGGGTGCTGCGGGCCTACAGGGATTCTTGTACTCATGGTGATTTCCTCAATGGGTTTTTAGGGCTTTTTTTATCAAGAAGAATGTTTTTAGGGCTCTCATTTCCTATAACCTGTACGCCAAGCATTTCCGAAAGTTCGCGCTCATAAAGCACAGCCCCCGGAAAGCTTTTCTTTATTGTTTTTATTTTTGCATCTTTGCGCGGGAGAATAATCTTTAGTGATATGCTTTCATTTTCCTTGACAAAGTGATACAGGACATCTATTTGCTTTCCGGTATCCACTCCGGATATTGTTGAAATCCTTTCAATGCCGTTGTGTGAAAGCTCAAGCAGGGCGCGCTCAAAAGATTTTAGCGGTGTGCTATATATTCGAAAATCCTTTCCTTGTTTTGAAAGCTTGCCGAGTTTTGATGCGTCCATTATTTCACTTCTTCAACAATTGTTCCGTTATGTTTTCCGAACACTGCGCGGTAAATTTCTTCAGCATTTGTCCCGTCAACAAATACGGTTTTTATTTTTGATTTTGTTATGGTTTCAACAGCGCGAAGGTCAAAAAGCCCGTACTGTCCCGGGAGCTGGGCATTTTTTGAAAGAATGGTTTTCAATTGCGCATACGTCGTTCTCTGAATTTTCTTTGCGCCCTTTTTCTTTCGCGGGTCTGCCTCATATACACCATCAATGTTGCTGGCATTTACAAGCAGGTCTGCCTTTATGGTCTTGGCTGCAAAAGCGGCAACAGCGTCTGTTGATTGTCCGACCTTGAGCCCACCGCCGACAACAACATTCCTTTTTCGAAGGGCTAAAACAAGTTCTTTTTCATTGTTCGGAACTTCAACACAATCATCAAGAAGCGATGCGACAAGGGATGCATTGAAATGCGTTGACTTTATGCCAATATAATCCTGCATGTCCTGCGATGCTTTGAGTTCGCGCGCAATCTTCTGGTATTCGCGGCACACTTTTCCGCCGCCGACAATGACAACCAGCTTTTCTGTTTTGGCTGCAATTTTTTTCAGGACTTCAGCATATTTTTTTAATCCGCTGGCTGAAAAGTCCTGTGTCAAAAGCGAGCCGCCAAGTGATATTACAAGTTTCATTTTAATCCCTCAAGCCTTTCTTTCCATAATCCGAGCGCCTTCACGATCCCGTCAATTATTGCTTCCGGTTTTGGCGGGCATCCCGGAACATAAATATCTACAGGCACTATCTTGTCAATTGGCTTTCCATTGTTATATGCATCGAAAAATATACCCTTGCTTATTGCGCACGCGCCGACTGCGACTACGGCCTTTGGGTGCGCCATGCCTTCGTAAATTCTTTTCAGGCGCGGTTCCATCTTTTTGTTGACTGAGCCGTTGACAACAAGAATGTCAGAGTGCCGGGGGTTTCCTTTTTCTACAATACCAAAGCGCTCAACATCATAGCGCGGCGTAATGCATGCAAGTGTCTCAATTGTGCAGCCATTGCATCCTGTGCAGTCAAAGTGCAGCAAATAAGGCGACTTTAGCCGTGCAAAATTAACAATCTTTTTCAATATGGCCATTTAGCTCACTCCTAATGAAAGCAGGATTATGGCAACAACCGCTGCCATAAACATCCACGCGAGATATTCGTCAAGGTCATTGTTGTGCAATAAATCTAATTTTTTGATTTTCAATGTTTTGTATAATCTTTCATAAAGGTGCTCCTCGTGTACACCCCATTTTTGGTACGATTCCCCGCAGGCATAAGGCTCTTTTATGGCGGGTGCGCGAGCTGCCCTGCCCTGCTTTTTTCCTGCAGCATAAAGTACGAGTATGGTGGCTGTGAAAACAACAAAAATCAATCCTGCATCAAAAAGCCCGAAATAAATCACATCATTCACCCACCCAATACTGCTGCGATGAACCCTGCCTGATCAAGCATGGATTTTGCAGCTTCCTCAAAAATGTATATTCCTCCGACATAAAATACCCCGAAAAAAATCATGATGCCTGCAAGCATAAAAAAGCATGCCTGAGAGGTTTGCGATAGTTTGATGTTCAGGGCGTCTTTTCTGCCAGAGAAAATCATGGCAAATGCTTTCTGCGAATATGCGAATGTTATTGCTGAGACAAGCACAGCCACAAGGGCAACAAGAGGTGCCTGATTTGCGCCTGAAACATATATCATCCACTTGCTTGCAAACCCGTTCAAAAGAGGCACACCTGCATTTGACAGGAATGCAAGAAGCATTACCCAATACAGGAGCGGGTGTGTTATTTTTTTAGAGCCAAGTGATGCGATGTCTGAAGTTCCTGCGCTTCGGATAAGAATGCCTGCTGTGAAAAAAAGTGCAAGCTCTATTACAATCATATTGAAGACATGAAACATTCCGGCAGTATAGTTGTTTAGACCGAATGCCACAAGAACATAGCCTGTTTGGGAGATTGTAGAATACGCAAGAAGCCCGAGCAGGTTCTTTTGTGATACAGCCATGAGTGCCCCGACAATCATTGTTGCCATGCCTGCCACAAGCAGAAAGTTCCTGAGAAACGCAGCCTCTGAAAGCCCGAATACAATGTATGAAATCCTGAAGAACGCATAAAGTGCTGTTGCTGTAGATGCAGTTGCAAAGAGTGCACCCACTTCAGGCATGGAGTTTCTGATGACTGCCGGCTTCCATGCATGCAGGGGAACAACTGCTGCTTTTAGCAGGATGCCTGTTGCAATGAGTGCATATGCTGTCAGAATTGCGGCAGAATTTGCATGCATGAGCCCTTCAATCTTTATTGCCACATCCGCCATGTTAAGCGTCCCTGTAATGCCATACAAAAGCGCAATACCAAGCAGCATAAGCGATGTGCCAAATGAGCCAAGCACAAGATAATTTAGTGCTGCGCGAAAAGCCCCTTTATTTTTAGAATAACATGCAAGCGCATAAGACGATATAGAGAGTATCTCAAAAAATACGAACATATTGAACAGGTCTGCTGTGTGGAGTATTCCGGCCATTCCAACACCGAACAGGCAGAGCAAAGAATAGTATTCTGACCTGTGTGTTTTCAGGTGCTCTCTTGAGAAAACAATGCAAAGAATAAGTGCAAGAAGGGATGCTGCTAGAAACACAGCGCTCATGTTGTCAAGGGCTACAGATATGCCATAAGGTGGTTTCCAGCCACCGATGGTGTAGCTGAGTGTTTTTGCACTCGATAACGCGGGAATTGATGCCGCAAAAAGCAGGGCTGAGATGAGCGAGGCATAAAGCGCAATTTTCTCAGGCAGGCTTCTTCTGTAGAGCCCTGCAATCGGAATTGAAAAGGCTGCAACTAAAAATACCGGGACTATGAGAAAACTGTATGTCTCAAACATCATTTGTCACCAAGTTTTTTTGCACTAAGCGTGCCGTAGTATTTGTAGACCTGGACAACTATTGCGAGGGCGACAGCAGTGATTGAAAGGTCTATAACTATGGACGTCAAAACAAGAGCCTGCGGCAGGGGGTCTACCATAAGGGCGAACTGCCTGAAAACAATGTCCGGGATTATGGGGGCAAGCCCGCCGCCGCGCCATCCAAGAGATATCAAAAAAAGGTGTATTCCGTCAGTGAAAAGCCCAAGGCCTATGACTTTCTTAATCAGGTTGTCTTTTGTGAGCAGTGCAACCAACCCGATGGCCATCAGCAAAAAAGCGCCTATGAACTCAATCATCGTATTCCCTTCCACTCCTCTTTCATAAAGCTGTATGCGATTATGATTATCGCGCTTGCAACTACAATGCTTCCGAGTATGTTGAGTATGAGTGTTTCGCCACCACTCCAAAGGTCAAAGAGCCTTTGGTGGAGAAGTATTTTCTCCCGTAAATAAAATTCACCAAGAACCATGAAAACAAGTGCCAGTGAAATTATGCTTTTGAAGTCTGCAATTTTCCATTCAGGGAGTTTTTTCTCGATATCCTTTTCACGAAACGCAATTAAAAGAAGCACGAAAGCAGTCCCTATCACAGCACCTGCGGGAAAGCCGCCGCCAGGGGACAGGTGCCCGTGAAATGCGAGGTATATGCCGAAAAGCAGCATAAAGGGGAACAAAATTCTTGATGTTGTTTTTATGACAATATCCATTAAGCTCCCTCTTTCTTTTTAGATGTTCTTCTTTCTGCTACAAGGAATACGCCAAGTGCTGCTGTGAAAAGAACTGTTTCCTCACCGAGAGTATCGTAGCTGCGAAAGTCCCAGACAATTGAGTTGACTATGTTCGGCGAGCCTGTATCTGTTGCCCCATTCCTGAGATAGTAGCTTGCAATATCGCGCTCGCCAAGGTGCATTGCATTTAGTGAGAGCACAAGTGATGCAAAAAAAACAGCAATGCAGACATACATAATACAGGGTCTCATAAAAGTTCACTCTTCCTCTACTTTTCGTGTCTTGGCAAGTGCAAGCAAAAAGATGAATGTCGCAAGCCCACTTGACACCGCGGCTTGCGTTATCGCAATATCGGGCGCAGCCATGATATAAAATGATGCTGCAAGAAGAACCTCTACAACGCCAAGAGTTATTACAGCGTAGAACAGGTTCTTCATGCGTATGGCTGCGAATGAAAGCAGCACAAGTACAGCAATTATAATATGTAAAATCATTGCTCTCCCCTTCTTTTTTCTGCGAGCATATCCCTTGATGCAATTGGCTTTTTTCCTGATATGTGCGCGGCATGTGCTATTGCGTGCGCGCTTGCAGGGCTTGTTATGAGCAAAAATACCATTATCAAAGCAATTTTTGCAGAATATGCGCTGAATCCTGTTTGAATAGCAAGCGTAGCAAGGCCAATTAGCACTCCGCCGACAGTAACCATTGTAAGGGCATGTACGCGCGTGTAAAAATCAGGAAACCTTACAGTCCCTATTGCACCTATGAGTGCAGAGATTGCTGATATGAAAAATATGAGTTCATATATCATGAGTGTTTCACCCCGTATTTTGCAATAGTTATGATGCCAACAAAAGACATCATTGCAAATATTATTGCAACATCAAGATACATTGCATCCTGAACTTGTATGGCATATGCAACAAGAAAAAGCGTTACAATATTTGTTAGCGTATCTGAGACAATTGCCCTGTCTGCAAATGTTGGCCCGCGAAGCAGGCGAAACAAAAGGAGAATGCCTGCAACACCATACATGACAAAAGCAATTGAAAAGAGGTCCATAAAATCACATCATCCAAATATCTTCTCTGCAAATTTGGAAAACTTATTTTCAGAGCCCTTTTTACCTGAATCAAGATGGTGTATGTAAAGGGATTTTCCAACATCAACTGTAAGGGTTCCGGGAGTAAGTGTAATTGCGTCTGAAAGGAGTGTTTTCGAGGACAGGGCTTTTGCGTTTGTCTTCAGGCAAACTACTGCCGGATTTATGTTTCCTGTAACAACCGCTTTTGCGACAGCAAAGTGAGACTCAATTTCTGCTTTTATGAAAAAAAGAGCGAACTTGAAAGCCACAAATGTCCTGATATGCGGCGCATCAAGGTTGTCATTGCGCTCGAATGAGAATTCCCTGAATAAAGATGCGACTATTGCAGAAGATATTACTGCTGCTATTGCCTCGCTTTGGGTGATTGAAAAAGAAAGAGAAAACCATGTGATGATGAGGAGCGCAAACAATAGCACGAACTGTTTCATAGCACTATTTGCTTTTTCCTGCATATATGCTTTATGCGTAAGATGTTCGTCTGAAGGAAAATATCTTATTTAGTAATCGTAATAATACTCGCTTTTTCAATTGAGCGTTCTACCATTTCATCTACATCAAGATTGCTTTCAGCGCTCTCAATCTCCTTAAGAATCGCATGGGTTTTTGGGAACTTGGGCGCCATGCTGCATCCTTCGCCAGGAAGGGTTGATATCTCATATGTGCCAATCGCTTTTGCAGCCCGTATTACGTCCTCTTTATCAAAGCCAAGTAAGGGGCGGTGCACAGGCAGGGATATTGCGCAGTCTTCTGCAGCGAGATTGTCAAGTGTCTGTGAAGCTACCTGACCGAGGTTCTCTCCTGTGACAATCCCGTTTGCTCCCTCTTTTTCTGCAATTGCCTCTGCTACGCGGTACATCGTGCGCCTGCAAAGGATACACATGAGGTTTTGAGGGCATTTTTCGGCAATTTCTTTCTGGTTATTGCCATAGGGCACAAGATACAGCCGGAGATCTTTTTTTGCAGTCTTTGCAAGTATTGAAGCGAGCTTTTTTACATTTTCAATAGGGCGCCTGTCTATTGAAGAACGTACGTCCATGTGCACTAGCACGATTTTGGCATCTCTCTGTATCATAATATGTGTTGCAACAGGAGCATCTATTCCACCGGAAATTAGAGAAATAAGCTTTTTCCCGTTAGTTTTCATGGTTTTTCTTAAGCAGTCAATTTTAAAAGATTAATATATCTTCGCTCCAAAAAACCACTATGCCTGAGATTGAAACTATTTCTGCCAGAAAAGTGCTTGACAGCAGGGCAGAATGGACTGTTGAAGCAGAAATAAACGGTTTTTTTGGCTCTGCCCCGGCAGGGGCATCAAAAGGTAAGCACGAGGCAAAAACTGTTAATGCTGATAAGGCAGTGGAGTTCATAAATACAATTCTTTGCAAGAAGCTTATTGGATTGCCGCTCAGCCAGGGAAAAATTGATGCTGTGCTTGGAAAGAATATGATTTCTATTGGGGAAAACGGTGCGACCGCTCTTTCATTTGCAGCATACAATTGTATCTGGAACTCAAAGCCAATGCCAAAAAAGCTTGTTTTTCCATACCCTCTTGGAAATGTTTTCGGTGGAGGGGTGCACGGCGGCTGCATTGATGTTCAGGAGGTTCTGATAATTCCTCTCAGTGCAAAAACATTTCCTGAAGCAATAGATCTTATGTCAAAAACATATCACCTGCTAAAGAAAAAGCTTATCAAGGACAAGGTTTTTCGCGGCATAAATGATGAGGGCGCCCTTGCAGGGGATTTGGAATTTTCGAAGCTGATGGATTATCTCTTTAAGACAGCATCTGCCAATGGATGCAGAATTGGGCTTGATATTGCAGCCTCAAGCCTATGGAATAACAAAAAATACGTATACAAACAGGAAGGTACCTCAAGAACACCAAAAGAGCAGATAGAGTATGTTATCAGCATCGCAGAAAAATACAATTTATTCTATATAGAGGATCCGCTTCACGAGGAAGATTTCGAGGGCTTTGCAGAACTTAAGTCGCGCCTCAAGAACACGCTTATTGCAGGTGATGATCTGACTGTCACGAACACAGCGCGCCTCACAAAGGCGATAAAAAGCCACTCAATATCATCTATGATAGTAAAGCCCAATCAGGTAGGCTCTGTTACACATGCTCTTGAGTCAACAGCACTTTGCAAAAAATGCGGCATTGTTCCTGTGATATCACATCGCTCTGCAGAGACATCTGATGCAACAATAGCAAGAATGGCACTTGATGCAGAAATACCTATAGTAAAATTCGGTGTGGCTGATATACGGATTGCAAAGCTGAATAAGCTGCTTCGAATATGGAGTAATTCCAAGAACAAGGGCATGGCTAAGGTTTAAAAACATTTGCGCTTCTATTTTGGTTGAGTACATGCACTATTTGCATGATACATCGGCAATGCCGGTTAGCACTAATTTTGGTTAGTTGGTTATGTGAGTGGTTCGTCTTTAGATAAACCAGTTACGTGGTCAGGAAATCCATTAATATTGGATGCGTTACGGTTTGCTGTATACTTAATCAAACGGAGTTGAGATGAATGGCAAGAACAAGAGAAATGCTTGTACCGCTTAACATGTATCTTTCAGCGGGGATACACATTGGAATGAACCAGAGACTAAAGGCGATGCAATCATATATCTACAAAGTTCGCCCTGACAAGCTTTCTGTTTTCGATCTTCAGAAAATAGATGCGCGCCTTGCTGCCGCAGCAAAATTTTTATCAAAGTACGAGCCAAAGGACATTCTTGCAGTAAGCAGGAAAAGGAATGGCCACCTGCCTGTTGTCAAATTTGCAGATGCAATAGGCGGAGCAACTGCGGTCTATGGCAGGTTCATGCCCGGAATGCTTACAAACCCGAATGCGCAGAATTATTTTGAGCCAAAAATAGTTATTGTGACAGACTCTTTTGCAGACAAGCAGGCAGTGCAGGAAGCATATAATGCAAACCTTCCAATAATAGGGATTTGCGATACATTCAATGACCCGAAATTTATTGACCTTGTGATTCCCGGGAACAACAAAGGGAAGAAGTCTGTTGCACTGCTGTACTGGATACTCGCGCGAGAGTACCTCAAGGCGCGTGGAGAGATTAAGGGTGATGCAGAGTTCAAGTTTGCTGCCGAGGACTTTGAGATGACTGCAAAACCGACAGCAGGTTATGCACCAGGCAAACAGGGGAGAAAAGACAGCCGAACTGCACGATAAAGTCAAGTGGTGTTTTATTGCCTATTGAGACATCCATATTGCTTTTCATGAATGGCAGCGTACCTGAAGGTGTGCTGGACTATGTGCTTGCCCTAAGTGAATCCATATATCTTCTATGCGCTGTTGCGGTTCTCTTTGGATTTCGAAAGAGAAAACTCAAGGGTGCTGTATGGGTTATGCTTGTTCTGGTGCTGGTGTATACTGTGACCGGCGCCCTGAAAATCTCTTTTGCAGAGCCAAGGCCTGTGCTGTTGGTTGAAGGCATACAGGCATTCGTTGCAGAAACCACACCTTCTTTTCCGAGTGCCCACGCTTCTTTAGCATTTGCATCTGCGGCGATAATTGCTGCCCCACTTGCGTATTTATGGGCAGCACTCATTGCGTTGTCCAGAGTTGTGCTTGGCGTGCATTTTCCGCAGGATATTATTGTCGGTGCTCTTTTGGGATATGCATTGTCAAAGGTGCTTTATAATCCAAAGATGTTTTCGTTATTTGCAAAAAAGAATATTCTTGAGACAAGAAGACAGATATTTCACGCATTTTTTGGCACATTACTTGCATTTACAATATATTTCACTGGCCGAGAGACGTATGTTTCGTTGTTTGCGCTCATGCTTTTTTCTTCAGCCGCGCTTTCTTACGCTATAAAAAAACAAAAGCGCCTGCCTTTGGTTTCATGGATACTTAAGACATTTGAGCGGGAAAAGGACATACGGGACTGGCCGCTTAAGGGAACTGTTTTTTTAATAATGGGCGCGTTACTGGCGTCACTGATTTTTTCGAAAGAAGCGGCATTTGTAGCAGTACTCATGCTTGCAGTCGGGGATTCTGCAAGCACACTAATAGGGCGCCCGCTTGGCTCGAGAAAGCATTTTCACAATCCGCGCAAGACTATTGAAGGGACAATTGCAGGCAGTTTTGCAGCATTTATTGCAGCAGCTTTTTTTATCCCACTTAACATCGCGGTTGCAGGGGCTGTGGTGTTTGGCATTGTAGAGTCATTTGATTTCAAGGACCGGCACATGTATTTTGATGACAACATCATTGTGCCGCTTGCAGTTGGGCTGGTTATCAGTCTGATTTAAAAAGTTCGGCATCCATAAACACATTGTCTATGTTAGTCAAAGATATTTGTCACAAGCCGACTTTTGTTGGTTCGGACATGACAATTGAGGCTGTAGCAGAGATTATGGCATTTAAAGACATAGGCTCTGTCCTTGTCGGAACTGCAGAAGAGCCCCGTGGCATTTTTTCTGAAAGAGATATATTGAAAAAGATTGTTTCAAAGGGCGTCTCGCCAAAGCGCGCGAAAGTTGCGGAGTATATGACTTCTCCAATTATAACAATAGATACTGACAAGCCGGTTACAGAGGCAATGAGAATAATTACCGAGCACCACATAAAGAGGTTGCCTGTGGCATCAGAAGGAAAAATTATTGGAATGCTTTCTGCGCGAAGCATTATGGAAAATGTGGGAAGAAGCATTGTCAATGAAAAACTATCTTTCAGTGAAACTAACAGCCGAAAGGACACACCAGGGTTTTGGTAATCGGATAGCTATCAAACAAAATACTCATAATCAATTGCATAATCTTCTGTTCCGTGCTGAATTTCCGGTGGAAGCCCGGGCACGTAAATAAATGAGCCTATTCCTGTGTTTATTCCGGGCAGGCTGTATTTTGCAGAGAGTGTTTTTGTTCCTTCAAGGCGGTCAAGAAATGAGGGACCTAGCGGGGTCTCAAAGTAACATGAATTTTCGGCATCATCTGTTATGTTTGTGAGCCAAAGTGTTATGTTTTGCTTTACTGCAAGAGCGTTATTCAGAATATTTATGGCATTGGAAACCCCTACAATATATGGTGCAGGAGGTGTGTCTGATGCGTTCTCAGAAACTATTGCTGCAAAGCCTGCGTAGTTTGATTTCCCGGACAGTGTCTTGATTACAAGTATCTTCTTGTTCTTTTCAGGGACATCAGAAAAATCGTTTTTGCTGAGGTTTATGTATGTTCTGCCATGTGCCCAGTCACCTGAAGCAGAGGTTCCTGTTATGCTGGCGCATTTTACAATCTGCTGCTGTGCGTAGCCATAGCTTTCTATTACAATAAAGGGGTCTTCAACTGATTCAAAAGGTATTTCTGCGCTGAAGTTTCCGGACCTTTGCAATTGCATTGACAGGTATTCGTCATAGAGCAGGGTTGTTGCAGGAACCAGAACATTTAGTGAGAAGGCATCTTTAGGGCTTATTGTTATTTCTCCAATACATATTTCAGATAAATATCCAAGTGATAAGGCAAGGCTTTTTACAGTATCAACCCAGTTGGCAATGGTTGCGTTTTCCATAAGGCTTGAAGTATTGCTGCCGTATTTGCCTGTAATTATGAGATCTTTTATGCTTTCGTTTGCAGTTGCATTGTAGTTTCCGAAAAGAATCTCAAAATTGACAATAGATATCACTGCGCGCCGCCCGGAAATATATGCCGCGCGCTCAAGGTCGCTGGAGATGCCCATTTCAAGGTATGACATCTCATCGCTTCTTATTTTATCTGCGATGTTTACCCCAGGCTTGTATTCTGACTGTATTGATAAAAGCAGCATGACCGAGCTGACCATCGCGATCGCAAAGAGTGTGTATACAAACCCTTTTTTACGGTTCATTGTTTCCATACCTCGAATGTAATTATTGCAGGGCCATACATCCAGGGGATGCTGCTTGTTGACATAGGTGTGTCTATTTCTATTTCGTCTGCAGTTGCATAATCTCCAAGAATCGCAAGAAGCCGGGAAACAGCATCATCCTGTGCGGCTTCTGAAGTGTTGAACACATTGTTGTAGCCTACTTGCGAGGGGATAAATAGATTATATTCAATGGAGGACTCCGGGAGAATGGGGCAGTTAAGTGTCAGGCACAAGTCAGAAACATTTATTGTGTTGTTTGTGGATGTATTGAAGTATGAGGGGTCAATATATAATGCCGAAGGCATAGCCCTCAGGCGCGGTGAAACAAACACAGTATTTTTTTCACCCCCGTTTGACTCAACAGTTACTGTTACGATTTCGCTGTCAAGTTGGGCTATCTGAAGGTACGCGCTTGTAATTTCATGGGTGCCAAAGTCTTCATAGTATGTTTTCGGGTTTTCGAGTGCACCTCCAAATGATTTGATTTTAGAGACTTCAATGTAGCCATACTGGAACATGTCTTCACTTGACCAGTCATATTCCAGATAAACATAGGATGATGCGTTTTCGTCAGTTTCCGGCTCAGAGTAGAACTCTACATCAGTCAGCCCCCAGAAATCATTTTCAAAACTATTTACATAGACACTTAGGATATTAGTGCTGTTTTTGCTGGAATTAACATAATCTGTCAGATCCAGGTAGGTATCATAAGTTGCAGAAGGGTCTGTTACATTGAATATGCTCTGGTTGTTAAAATAAATCTGTATATCGTCTTTTGCGGAATCATTGTACACATTAAGCGCGCGAAGATGCAGTGTGACGTTTTTTACATCTGCAGACCGCGGAACATTTATTGGAGTTATCGTCCAAGTGCCGCGCTTTTTGGTTCCTGCCTGATAGCTTTCTATATTGTCAAAATACTTTCTTTCAGAATACATGCCCGTAAGAGTTCTTTCCTCGTTTGTCCTGTATATTACTTCAAGCTTTGTCCCTGGGTGCAGGTGCGTATTGAAATCATCCTGGCTTTTAAGCGTTATTTCTATTTCATGCCAGCCAGCAGGGCTTGCATTTAGCTCACTCGTGATGTCAACCACCCCGAAATCCATGTTTGTTGCTTTTCCTGCCTCTGTCTTCGACTGAGTATAGAGCCAGTTTACAGAGCCTATTATGTCTGCGCCACCATCTATGGTGATGCTGTTTGAAGCGAGCGCGCTCGTTCCCCTGTGAAGTGAAATATGCAGTGTGGCATTGTATATCTCGCTTGCATTTAGGAAGAACTTCTTTGTTATATACACGCTGCCTCCGGGGTCATATGAGCCGCCTTCAGGATTGAACTCAAACACCTTGGACGCATTTTTTGTTATTTTTGAAGCCCATGCCCTTGAAGAATATCCTGTAGTAATTGCATCCTGCCTATATCCTGAAACAAGTCTTGACGCTTTTGTCAGCGAAATCGCCACGTTTGTAGGGGGCGGGTACCCAACAGAGCTGTAGAGTATGTTTTTGCTTTTGCCAATGTCGTTTGCACTTATCGCGTAATTGTACTCAACAGGAATAAGCCCCGGGAAGAAGTCCCTGCTTATGTTTTCAACATATTCGGTTTTTCCGTCTGCCCAGAGAAACCCAATAACTTCGATAAGGCTTTTATTGAGATAGTCTTCTGTAATGTTTGTGTTTTCCATGATTTCCTGCGAAACAGGGCTGCTTATATCTGAAAATTTTGTCATGCCAAAAAGTTGCATTGCGTCTTCTGTGACATAATGCATGCGTTCGTATCCTGTGTTTTCAGAAGGCATGGACGGTTTCACTATGAATGTTGTAAGAAATGCAAAAGAGATGAGTGTGATTGCAATCAATGCATCCATTGTAAAAAAAAATCCCTTTTTCATATTCTATCTCCAAACATAAAATGAAAGTATTGCGCGAACCATTACGCTTTCATTCTCAAAAAAGGCAATGCGCCGGATAAGAGCAAGGTCTTCTGCATTTTGCGGAACATTGCCGTATGATGCAATCTGCCAGCCGGTCTGGTTCGTGAGATTTATGTGAAACTCATACGTTTCAAGCCCGAAAAGAAATCTTGCGTCAGCATACGGTATCTCAAGCATGTTGCCAAAGAGCGTTCCGTTTATTACATGATCTCTGCTTGAAATCCCGATTTCTTCAACACTCTCATTTGTCCAGCCATCCGGAACCCCGCCTGTTTTTACGAGCGTGTCAGCTGCAATCATGGCTTTTTTCTGCATCCTGTCAATATCAAAGCTCCATGTCTTCTTGCTTTCAGCGACATTCCAAAGAGATATGCTTGCTATCAGAACCACTGCGAAAACCGACAGGCTTATTATGTAATCCGTTACGAGTGTCTGGCCTTTTTTCATATCAGCATCCCTAGCACTGGACTATACTCACATTACCTTTGGCATTGCTTAGGCTATTGCATCCCGGAAGGATACTGCCTGAAATATTAGAGCTGATTGTATGGGATGAATAAGTTTTGTTCTCCACATCAATTAAGACCATGCCTTTACCGATGCGTATAGAATAATTCTGCCCGTATATGTCTTCGTATAGGCTTATGTTTCTTGAATAGCCATCGCCAGAGCTTTTGGCAAGGCTTAATTCAAAGGCAATTCTCTCGCTTATCTCTGCTGCGCGAAACTCTTCCTGCCGATTTATTGCGTTTATATCTTTTTGTAATATCCCGAGATAGAAAGCCGAAAAAATCAGCAGGGAAAACGAAATATATGCCATAAGCTCAAGGCCGGATTGCGCACACCTTCTCATGGAATCACGGTAATATTCACGTTGTTATACATTGCTTCGATTCTTATTTTGTGGCTGCCTGCTGAAGTGGGCAGGTTGCCTGTCACATCATAATCAAGCATTGAGACAAGGTCAGACGACCCTTCTGCAGAAGGAACCTCTATCAAAATCATCTGGTTGTTGACAATCGCGCGCACAATGCCTGCAGGGAGCTGAATATTTATTGTCATTGTTGATGGAGGTCCCTGTGCGTGGACAATGTCTGCAGCAGCAGCAATCTTGTTTTTTGCTTCCATGGCAAGCATCATTCGGGTATCGTTGTTAAGGTCTTTTATGTGCTGCTGCGCCACGAGTATTATCGGGGTGAGAAGTAGGAGCGCAATCCCGACTATGGACAAGTACTCTATTGCCGCCTGGCCAGATAGCTTTCTTTTTTTTGACAGTATCATAAACATACATTATATAAATCCGCTCTATTATAGTTTATATGTGTTGGGCATAAAAAGTCATGGAATCAGGCGGCACGACAGTTTGCAGTATAGGGGATAGATTATATGGGTTCTTGGAAAAACACTCTGCTTGAGACCGGAGTTGACCGTCTGCTGAAGATTGTTTCTGAAAAAGGCAGGTTTTCTGCAAAGGACGCAGCAAAAAGGCTGTCAGTATCTGTTGATACAATAGAGTCCTGGGCAGATGCCCTTGAAAAAGAGAACTTGTTATCAAAGGAGTATAGCTCTTCAGGCTCGCTCATTCTTTTGAATACTGCCAAGAACACAGAGGAGAAAAAGAAAAAGGCAAAAGAGCTCAAAGAAGACCTTGCCTATGATGTCAAGGAGATTGAAGACAATATTCGCGAGAAAGAGAAAGCAATCAAGATAGAGCACAAAAATATAGAGAGTTATGAGGAGATACTCCTTCGCGAGCTTGGAGAGTCCAAGAAACTTGAGGGTGATTTGAAATCACTCTCTGTTGAAGGACAAAAGCTTCGAGGCGCGTTCAAAGCCATTTCACTGCGCGAGAAAAAGATATCAAAAGATACACGCTCTGTGAGAAAAATAATAAATTCAAGGGCGTCAGACATCAAAAAGCTTGAAAAAGCCCTCAAAAAGTTTGAGGATGAAAAGGATCGGGTTCTCTCAGACATCAAAGTGCTTGAAAAGCTGTCCTCGGCTATACAGAACGTTCCTGCAAACAAGCTGTTTGAAAGAATAAAGGAAATTGAGAAGAAAACAAAGAACCTCAGGGGATCAAATAAAAAGATTGGCAAGAAATATTCAATAATTAGCAGATTACTTGATAAAGTGCAGTAAAGGGAGGAGATTATTATTCCTTGCGGAAAAAAAAGAAAATCAGCAAAGATGCGCGGTCATAAGACCAAAAAGCGCAACAAGAAAATGCGGCACAGGAAGCGCAAATAGAAAGATATTATTCAATTATTATAGGAGCATTCTGTTGAAGCTTCATTATCTGGAAATATGCTCCCTTGAGTTCTTCAAGCTCTTCCCGAAGGCTTTGGTTCTCCCTTTCTATGACAGAGAGTTTTGATTCTATCTGCCCTGAAACGCCTTGCTCGCCTTTGTGCTCAGTTTCCATGCGTTTCATAAGCTCTGCAAGCTTTTTGTCGAAAGCTTCCTCAAGCAGATCCATGCGCTCTGCCTCATATTCTGCTGTATGCTCAAGCTTTTCAACAGTCCTTGTCTTGTTTTTGTCTTCATATCCAGCAATTATCCTGTTAATATCCTCTACAAGGTCTCCCCGCAGGCTTTTTAGAAGCTCAATATCCTCGCGCAAATCCTCTATTTCATCCTTTACTCTTGCCAACTCGCCATCAACTTTGCTGTGCACATTCTGGCTTATGCTTACATGCTCCTGCTGGACTATTCTTTGAAGCGTACCGAGAGCCTTTCCAAATTTATTGTAATCTGCAGTCAGGCTTGAAATTTTGTTTTCAACAATATGCTCTACATCTTCTTGCTTTACTTGCGTTTCTTGCGCAAAATCAATTATTTTTTTCAAATTAGTTGTGACATCTTTCAATTCTTCTTCAACTAAGTCTTTTGCCATTACAGAAATCTCAGAAGAAATATCACTTTTTATATTTTCTTCAGTTTTCTTTATGTGTTCAATGCGGTTTAGTAAAGTGAGAACATCATTTTCTTTGAGCATTGAACAGAGTTTTGTGTATTCTGAATTTCTATTCTGCATTACTTGCTCTATTTCGTTGCTTCTTTTTTCAACTCGCTTGGTCGTGTTTTTTAGCGCTTCAAGGCTTTCTTTTTGAAGTCGCGTCTGTTTTTCAAGAGCGTTCATGGTGCTTTTTGTGACTCGTTTCTCAAGAGTCCTGTTGAGGTCTTCAAGGCCTTCTTTTATTTTACTGTATTCTTTCTGGGTAGAGGAATATGCTTTTTGAATCTCGCATTTCTCTTTTTTCATAGAATCCTTCGCAGCGCCAAGGATATTCTTGAACTCACTGCCTTGTTTCTTTAATGACTCTTCAAAACCCTTTTTCGCTTCTGCAAACTCTTTTTTGACAAGGCCTGTCTCATTGAACGCCTTTTTTCCAAGGTCTTGCGCAGCCTGAAGCGGCTTTATTTTTTCATCTGCAAGCGAAATCTGGTTTCGAAGTGATGAAACAATGCTCTCAAGTTTCTTTTCTGCGTCACGTAAAGAATCAACTTGAGATGAAATTATTGATGTCTTGACTTGTATTGTTTCAAGCTCTTCTACTTTTTATTGGATTACCGCAAGGTCGGT
>CBDUVQ010000009.1:0-20414 GCA_965370715.1 uncultured archaeon | reverse complement strand
ATATCTGCATCACTGTGTTTTGCAATCTGGTGGCCGAGCACAGTTTTTCCGCTTCCAAACCCGCCCGGCATTGCAGCAACCCCGCCGCGCGCAACAGGGAACAATGAATCAATAACCCTTTGTCCTGTAACAAGCATTTTGTCAGGAAATTCTTTCTTAAGATAAGGTCGCTGTTTTTTCAGAGGCCATGTTTGCATAAGGCTTAAAGAGAATTTCTTTTTACCAGAAACAATTTCGCCAAAGACCTCGTCTGCATTACAGGCTTTTTTATTTATTGTAACTGTGCCGTCTGATTGGGCAAATGTTTTATGCACAATAGATTTTGTTTCCCTAACTGTGCATATGATGTCTCCTTTTTTTACAGGGCCGTTCTGTATGTTTTCAAGCTTCCATTTTTTGCTTCTATCAATCCCAAAAAATCCTTTGTTTCCTGTGCCGGACATGAACTCTCCTGCAGTTTCAAGGCGCCTGCCAAGCCCGTCATAGACTCCACCTACAAGCCCCGGACCAAGCGCAAGCATCATAGGGGCGCATGTACCCTCAACAAGGTCTCCGGCTTGTATCCCTGTGGCATCTTCATATAGTGCAAGAGTTGCCTTTTCTTCCTCAATGCGAATGACTTCTGACAGCAATCCTTTCTTTCCGACGTAGGCAAGATCACCTATTTTTGCACCCTTAAGCTCTACCAATGCAACAGGACCCGATATTTTCAGCACACGACCTTTTGAATATACCATGAAATCACATTATTTTACCCGAACATTTGCTCCGATTACCTGCTTTATGAAATTTTCATTGATTTTTGGGCTTTTTTTCTGAAGAGAGAACTGTATTACTATTTGGGACGCGTCTGCAGAAAAAACAGGCTCTTCTTGTTTTACGTCTTCGATAAGGACGATTTTTTCATCACCCACATCGCGTATGCTTTTGTATGCGTTCTTAACTCCTGCAAGGCCAAAGCCAATGCGCACATCTCTTGAGCCAACCACAGCAATCATACGATCGCCTCCAAAACATCAGGCATGGTTTTTGCGCTTGCATTTCGTGCAGAGCGGGAAAGGTGATGAGCCTCAAATTCTTTTCTGCAAAAAAAGTCAATGAAAAGACCAGATGAGAAAGGCTCTTTTTCAAGCAGACCCTTTGAAATTGAAAGAAGATGCATATCAATATCTTTTTCAATTTGGCCTTCTTCAAAGTGCTGGTATTTTTGAAGTATTTTTTCTTTGTTCTCCGGTGAAAAAAGAAGATTTTCAGGTACAGGCAGACCTGCATTTTTTGAAAGAATTATGAGCCGGAAGTCAAGAAGGTCTCTTTTTTCAATAAAGAATCTCTTTATGCTGTAATTTTCAGATTCAAGTGCTCTTGAAAACACAAATAAGTCTATTTCGCGCGCTGCAAGAGCCATGCTGTTTTCGCGAGCCATGTGCTCAAGGCATTTTTTGAGAGGCGCATTCCAGACAGACTCCCGTAACGCAGAGCAAAGCATTTCAAAGCTGCTGATGTGCATGTTGTTCGTTTTTTCAAACACAAGACCTGTTTGCTCAAGGTCCTGCTTTATTATGTCCCATGACATCCCGCCGGAAAAGCCATGCGCACATCTCTTGAGGTTTTTTGCATCTATTTCAAGTGAGAATACGAGGAATGCATCATAATATTCTTGAGGCATGAAACTGATAACTTTTTCAATGGATTTTGCATTGTGGGCGAAAAGCTCGCGCTCGCTTTTCTCAAGATTTCTTTTTGCGAATGCATGCTCGTAGTGCGTTCCTGCAATGGACAAAATCATATCAGACACGCTTTTGGCGTCTTCTGTTTTTTTAAGCGTCTCTTTTCCAAGAAGCTTTGATCTCATTGCGCGAACGCGCCCGGCAGCATATTCTTTTTCAAAAAACATATTCATCCCTTTTTTTCAAACAATATTTTGCATAGTTCGCTCTCAACATACGCCCTGTTCTTTTTAAGCATAGAGTCTAAGGACAAGATTGTGGTTTCGTTCCCAACCGAATAGGCAAGCCCCATCGAAAACTCCGCAGGTTGCGCGCGCAACTTCTTTTTTGAAAGCAGCTTTTGCATGGTGGTGTCTTTTTTTGATGCACGGATTTTTGCATGTTTTGGAACGCTTTTTAGGAGCGATTCAGCAAGTGCTTGATATTCTTTTGATTTTTTGAGAGCAAGAACGCCCTTTTCTATAGCCTCATCAACAAGCACTCTCTTTTTTTTAGCCACCTCAATATTCCAGAATACTTCTTCGTTTGAAACCATGCGGTTTCTAAGCGCACTGTTCTGCTTCTCACACTGATTTGTTTCCTGTTTTATGAGTGATAATTTTTTTATTTCGTATTCTCTTCTAAGCAACTTCTTTTTTTCTTCATACTCCTGCCTGTCTTTGTCAATATCTTTGTGGCTCTCAGAGCGTATTTTTTCAAGCAGTGCGTTAAGGTCCATAGTATTCTGCCTTAAACAACTACAAGCCCGAACCCGAGCGATATTAGTATTATCGCAATTGCGAACCCGTAAAGTGCCTGCGTTTCTGTCAAAACCGCCATTGCAAGGCTTTTGCCGAATAGTTTTTCATTCTCTGCAGTCGCACCGATTGCAGCTGCGACAGCGCGCCCCTGCCCAATGCCTGAGCCGGCAGCAGCAAGCCCGATTGCAAGCCCAGCACCTATTGACACAAGACCTATTTGTTCAACCACCACAATATACCACCCCTAAATTGTTTTATGAAACTTGTTTTTTGATACAAGCGGAATGTATTCCACACCACCACCATCGTAAAATGTTCCGAAAAATTCAACATAATTAAGCCTGAGCGCATGCATACCAGAACTTACGATATTTAGCGTAAAATTTGCAAGATGCCCTGCAGTAAAGAGGAATGCGGCAAACACAAGCGACACATCTGAAACCAGTTTTGCGACAAGGTTTATTGCAAATGCAAGCCAGCCGGTCACGACAGCAAGTGCCATTAGGCGCAAATACGATAAAAAATTACTGAAAAAATCAATTGATTTAATGACGCCAACCACACCCTCTCTGGCGCGAAATGCCAATGCAGACAGAATAAAGAATGCAGCAGGGAGCGCAAGATATTTTTGGTGAAGCAGTACGGCGGCAACAAGCAAGGCAGCGCCGCTTTCTAACCCAACCCACGATAGACCTTCCTTTAGTAGAGCGGGGTTTTTATTGCACACACTTTCATGGATTCTTGTCAAAAGCCCGAGATTGATGTGGACAATGCCGATCATTATGGAAAACGTGATGAGTGAAAATGGTCTTGTGAAAACATTGAAGTATGAGCTGAAGCTGACAAGGTTCCCAAAGACGCTTCCACTGAGAACGCCGAACATTGCACCTGAAATAGAACCCAAAAGAAGTATGTGCCCAATATCTTTTATGGGTTTTGTTCCCCTGCGAATCAAGGCCACTGAAACAGCAAACAGCATGATGCTGTATGCAATATCCATGAACATGAACCCGAAAAAAAGTGTGAATGCAATGGCGACAAAAACCGTGGGGTCAATATCTTTGTATTTTGGGATTGAATAGTTAGTTGTGAGGAACTCATACGGCTTTGCAAGCCGCGGGTTTTTGAGTTTTGTCGGGGCAAACTCTTTTTCTTCAGAAAAATATACTACTGCGCCTTGCAGCGCTGTTGTAGCTTCAAGAGCGCTTTTCGGTACCCAGCCCTCAAGGGAGACTGTGTGCTCTGTCTCATCAAGGTTTTTTGCAGCAGCCTCGCGCGCTTTTATGTTTTGCCAGCGCTCCTCAATTGCAAGAAGTAGGGGCTTGTGTTTTTCAAAAGCCTTCTTTTTTTTATCAAGTATCTTGCGCGAGTTTTTGATGGCTTTAAGTTGCTCCTCCTTTTTTGCGAGCACATCCATTACAGTTCCCGTCTCAGTTATATTAAAAACATGGATTGATTTTTCAAGAGATTCTTTTTTTTCAAGAGGGGCTGAGAAAAAAACGTATTGTTCCTCGTCTTCTGATACACTTATTTTTTCAATATACAGCTGCTTTTGAGCTTTGTTTTTCAATGCAGTTGTTTTTCCAAGCCCGCTAAAAGAATACTTTCCTTCGCCAAGTGCTCCAAGGTCTCCCTTAAAGCCCACAAAATGCGAAAGAGTGCGCATGGATTTTTTTATTGATTCTGTATCTGAAATATGCTGCCGCTCCATAGAAGCTATGTTTTCATATTCCTTGTAGATGCGTAAGACACACTTGTTTGACCAGAACCTAAAGGCTTCATCAGAATAGCCTGTCAGCCGGAATGTGTTGTGTTTTTCTTCAAATATTTGGCCAATAAAAGAATTGTTGTTTGAGAACAAAGACTTCATGCGTTCTATGCGCTCTGTGTTCATTACAGCGTCATGTATTATTGCGTCTTCCTTTTTTCTGGATAGTTCGCCTGAAACAGGCTTTTTTATTTCCCGTACGTGCACGGCTCCCTGCTTTTGCATTTCATGCATGATTAGCTCCCTGTTTTTTTTCATGCCGTAAATATGAACCTGATACATTTTTTCAGGGCGCGAGAATATCATGGTGCCGCCCTCCAACCCCCTGCAATGCGCACAAACGCAAGCACAGCTTTGTTGAGGTTCTTTTTTGCAGTAAGCTCAAGAGACACAATATCTTTTTTTCGTTTATTTCGGATAGCTAAAATCTCTTTTTCAGCATCTTTTATGGCGCACGCTTTTTTGGATTCTGTTCGCGCCCGAAGCTCTTTTGAAAACTTTTCAAATGCAGCCTCGCTATTTCTGGCGCAGCCATTAAAGTCTTTTTCAATGCGTGCCTTCTCGCGCACTATATCTTCTGCTGCCTCTTTTTCAGTAAAGCGTATCTTTTCTGCTGCAGGATCATCCATATATAGAATATACATTCTGCGTATATATATCTCGTTGTCTTCCAGAAACAATTATTCTGTGTATCTTAGATATTCTATGACCTTTGCAAATACAGGGCGCGTAAGGAACACTCCGATGAGCATGCCGACTATTGTTGTGAATGCAAAGCCACGGACACTTCCGGCACCGACAGAAAGAAGAGGTACCATTGCGGCTATTGTTGTTGCTGCAGAGACAAAGATGATAAAGAATGCGTTTTTAAGGCGGCGCTTCATTCCGACAATCTCTTTTGTTTTTGCCCTGCTTTCATCTACAATAAGTATCTGGCTGTCAACACCCGTACCTATTGCAGCAATGATGCCTGCTATTGCTGCCAAGTCAATTGTCCAGTGTACCAATGCCGCGAAGCCGAATATAAGAAACACTTCTGCCGCGGAAGTCAAAACTATTGGTATCACGAATCGGGAATCTCTGTATCTAAGAAATATGACTACACTGACTGCGCAAATTGCGGCAAGTATGGCATAGATTGAAACCCACACAAACTCTTTTCCAAGTGAGGGCGATAATGTGCTAAGATGTACAATTTCTATTTTTGTCGGAAGCGCACCGGATCTCAGTATTGACTGAAGGCTTTTCATTTCATCAAGTGCTTCTTCTTTTGTCTCGCCCGGACCGCTAATCAATGGCTGGGTGAGTACAAGGCCTCGCGTACTTGAAGCAACTTTAAGTGAATTTACCTGAGTATCATCAAGGTAAAGGTTCAGGTCTGATGCAAGATACCTTTTTCCGAGCCCTGAGCCCTTTTCATCAGGAATATTCTTTGTGATTTTGGCAAAGCGCTCTGCAGCCTCTTTTGAAAGGCTGACCTGAAACTCAAAAGACCAGCTGCCTGTTCCTGTCGGTGTAATTCGTGCGCGCGTCGCATCGCTGAAAACCTGGACAACATCCTTTCCCTGAAACACTGTTGCCTCAAAAACAACAGACTCGTTTGTGCTGTTGGTGTAATTGAACAGTATGCCGTCAAGTGTGAATTTTTCTTCATATTTCACTTCTGTTTTTTCTGTCCCGTTTGATATCAATAGAACATCACCGGAGAATTCCAAGGGGTATTCTATATCATCCAGAACAAGTGTGCCTTTACTGCCTTCAATATCAATGACGCGGTTTATTGTCGCATCAAACTTACCCTGCTTTTCAAGAAGCTCTTTTAGCTTGGTTTCGTTTGCTCCGGCAATTTCAAGTTGCACCAGCCATTTATCTTCAACCTGCACAGCCTTTAAAGCCATCTCCTGCAGGCCGAATGCATTTAAGCGGGTGTCAAGAACATCAATAACATCAACTGCTGTTGTATGAGAAGAATCTTCAGGTTCTATCAGTGCCCGAACCCCTCCCTGAAGGTCAAGGCCAAGAAGAATGTTTGTATGAAGCTCCATAACGCCTTCACTGCTTGGCACCGGCGTTGGCCCGATAGCAACAAAGGCTATTAGGAGTGCAAGCAGTGCCATGATGATCCGCGGCTCTCGTAAAAACTTTTTTGTATTCATATTTATCGCGCATTTTTTCTTAGCATATATATCTTCATTATTCCGACATTCTGGAACCATGTAAAGGGAAGGTCTGCAATGAGCCCGAAAAGTATTACGAGCGCAATCTGGTCAAGCACAACTGATGTTGAGACAAGATACAGCACAAAAACAGAAACAATGGCACAAGTGGTCATTGTAAGTCCTGTACCCATCGCAGACTTTATTTTTTTATCTATACTTTCCCCACCGCCGCGCTTAAGGAGGCGTGTTGAAAGCAGTATATCTGTGTCAACAGAATATCCTATGAGTATAAGCAGGCCTGCAAGTGACGCAAGGCTAAGCTCAATTCCCACAATATTCATTCCAAAGAGTGCTGCAGAAATGTCTGAAAGCGCTGCAAGAACAACAGCCAATGAGGGTATAATGCTTCTAAATGTTATGAAAACCACGGCTGCCATAAATATCAATGCAAGAAAAATCGCCCTTTTTGCCTGTGCAAAGAAGCTCGCCCCGAGTGCAGCCCCTATTCTTTGGACAGAAATGTCTGAGTATTCAATTCCCGCAGAATCAATGATTGCTATCGCATCATCTGTTTCCAATTCAAGAGATGTTTCAAGGGAAACAGTTGTTTTCAGGCCCCGCAGAATCTTTACTTTCGCGTTTGCACCAAGCTCTTGAGACAGCAAAGACTCAAGCTCTTTTGCATCGGGCGCAGAAGGAACATCAAATGTGATTTGTGTGCCGCCCCTAAAGTCAACACCCAGAGCCACTACATTTCCGGTAGTTATCTGCATGTATGCAAGAAATCCAACAAAAAACGCAAGTAAAAGCATTGATAACGCAAGCAGAGGCATGTAGTTTTTAAGCGTCCAGTCTGACAAAGACATATAGAGAAATTGTGATAGACTTTTATAAGGCTTCTGGTTCGACTGATGGCTCATAGCCCGTGGAATTCAATCATCTTGTTTATTCTTTTTACTTCTTTCCAATTTCCCCGCAAAGCCATGTGCTTTTTCATTTCACGAAGTTTTTCCATATTCATAAAATCACCTTCTTTGATACCTTGATCAAAGGTAAACCTATTCTTTGCTTGTTTTGTTCTGTAATTTGGCAGAGAAATAGCCTTTTATTGCCAAAACAACTTGGTCTGTGTATTTGTATTTCTGAGTATATATACATTTGTATTCTTCAGGCAGTATGTCTATTTAGTCCTCAAAAAAGCCCATTGGAACCCATTCGTCTCCGGAATTTTCTTTTTTGCGCACTTCCTCGCTTTTTTGCACAGGCATTACCGGAGAGGGTGTGGTGTTCATGACAGGAACCGTCGGATTCTCTGGCAAAGAGGCTCTTTGAACAGGTTCTGCTTCTGTGTACAATGGTGCTGCTGCGACTGTTTTGAACACATTGTTGTCTTGAGGAGGAGTCCATGATTGTTTTTCAGACTTTTTTTCAGAAAAGTAGTTAAGCAAAACATCAAACTTGGAGTTTTTTCCGTTTGTATTTGTTCTTTTTTCTGCTGTTTGTTCATATTCGTAATTTTCCTTGTCGTCAATGCGCACATAATCCTTTCTGTTTTTTTTGCGCGATGATGAAAAAGACGCATTATAGCTGCGTTTCTGAGAGCGTATCATATGAGAGCAGCAGAAACCGGCGATAAATGATACAAGTGCAACAAAAGCCATAACAATATCAAAAGCAGCCATGAAACATCACATGTATTAATGGGTCGTCCACTTTATTTAGTTTTTGGTTCAAATGACTCTTATGTACAGGGCGCAGGTCTCGATTGTCGGCGCAGGCCCCATAGGCTCATATTTGTCTAAAAAGCTTGCTCAAAAGGGAATTAACACGGTTCTTATAGACCGAAAGAATGCTGTTGGTAAGTACGCGTGTTCGGGGCTCATCAGCAAGAGAATAACATCGTTTGTCCGGATGAAGAGCACATTTCTTGAGCATAGGATATATGGCGCAGTTTTTCATTCGTCGGGCAATTCATTTACACTGAAAAGAAACACAACACAGGCGTATGTTATTGACAGGCCGCTTTTTGATAAGCACCTTTTTTCAGAGGCTGTGCGCGCAGGGGCTAAGGCGTTTCTTGGCACAACTATTGAACGGGTCCGTGTTTCAAATGAAGATGTCTCGTGTTTTTTCGGGACAAGCAAAATCGTGTCAGACATGGTTGTCGGTTGCGACGGAGCATGCAGTTTTTTGAGGAATCATCTTGGCTTTCAGGGGAAAACCCGCATTGTAAATGGAATACTTTCATATGTGGATGAATGCAACAATTCACCTCTCGTAGAGTTATACTATGGCAAACGTATTGCTCCCGGATTTTTTGCATGGAAAATACCGCGCGGAAAAAGAACAGAATACGGTCTTGCAGCAAAAGAAAATCACATATCTTATTTTAAGAAATTCCTTTCATCACAGGGCGTTTTACTGGAGAAAAATTATGCGCACCCGATTGTCTTTGGTGAGCAAGAATCATGCAAAGAGAGAGCAATTCTTGTTGGGGATGCAGCAGCACAGGTAAAGCCGTTTTCAGGAGGCGGACTGATTTACGGATTTATTTGCGCAGACATTGCTGCGGACGCAATAAAGAAAGCATTTGATAAAGGGGATTTTTCAAAAGAGTTTTTCAAAAAAGAATATGAAGCGCGCTGGCACAAAAAACTTCTTTCAAAAATACGCATAGGGAGTGCGCTTAGAAACATTTTGGATTCTCTTGACACTTCAGAGCTTGACGCGCTTTTTGGAGCGCTTTCTGAAGAGAAAAAATCTATGGAACAGATAGGGGATATGGATTTTTTGTAGTCGTGCTACAAATACAGGCAAAACGCAATAGCGCACATTATAGCCTCAAAGCAGAGGATGGAAAGCACAACTTTCTTTTCTGTTGCATGGAAAAACTTCATTGGTATGTGGGTCAGGGAATTTATTTCATTGTCTGGCGCTTTCAAAGCACCGTTCTTTTGTAGCAGGCCAAAGCTTTCTGCATGAAACCTTTTTTTTGCCTTGAGCGCAAACTCAATAAACCACGGGAAAAAAGCAATTAGTGCGAATCTTTCAATATTTCCTATTATCGCAACTGACGCAGCAGCTGCGCCAATTGTGTAGTCAAGGCTGTCTCCAGGGAATATTTTTGCAGGACACCAGTTGTAGCGAAGAAACGCGAGAAGCGAGGCAGCGAAAATAAGCGCGATAGCCGCAGCGACAAAAGATCCATTAATATATGCAAAAATGCCAAGGGATCCAAGAAGCAAAACCCCGAGGCTTGCGCTCAGCCCGTTTAGCCCGGCAAGCATATTTGTTGCATTTGCGGCCCCGAAAACAGCGATTGGGACAATAACTAATGGATAAAGCACACCAAGATTAATGTCTCCTAAAAGCGGAAGATATATTGTTGAGACTCCTGCATTTACTGCCATCAGTGGCACCGCAGCAGGAAGTGGCAAAAGGAACTTATGCCTTTGGCGAAAGCCCAGTTTCTTGACAAAAGAGCCGGTGGTTTTTTTGCGTGGTGAAAGGGAGGTCAAATCATCAAGCATACCAATCATTGTTATGAGTGTGATTGTGAGTGTTGCTGCAAGAGCTTTTGTGACATCTACATCCATTACAAATACTGCTGAAGCAATGAATAACATCATTCCAAGTATGAATCCTATGAGTGCAACAAAGCCACCCATTTCAGCAACTTCCGGTCTGCCTTTTTTATGTATGTCCTGCCCGGTTATGCCAATATTTCTGAAGAAAGAAATTATTTTTGGTGCAACAAGGTATGTTGCAAGAAACGCAGCAGCAGCAGACAAGAATAGATACATTTACTCCGCCTTTTGATAGATTCGCTCTGTTCCATCATAAACCCGAAGACCCGAGCCATCACCATATTTTTCCCACCACGGCAAAAGATCTTCCCGCGAGTTGCTTTTTATTTCCGTGTTTATTTCATAAATCATGACTTCGCCATTGTCAAACACCTTGTCTGCATACGGGATGTCTTTTCCGTTCATGAAAAAGAGATTTGTAAATGCAGAGTTTGCAACTTCGCCACTTGCAAAAAGAGCATATCCCTGGCCAAGGAAAACGCAGCCGTCAATTGTTTCTTTGTTTTCCGGTGGGTTCATTGGAAAGATTCCATTTTCAGTGCAGACTGATGAAACATATACTTCTCCTCCGGGTACGGACATAACAATCTGCCCGGCAAGATTTCCGTATTCATTTATTGGAACAAGCAAAAAGTACGGGTTTGCGGAGAACGCAACAATTGTGGTGTTTCCCCGCCTTTCGCTGCTTGCCTGCCCGAATTGCAGGTATGCATCAATCTTGTTGCCATAGTTTGCAATCTTGGACATTGCAGAGTATTTTCCAATCATCGAAGCATCAATAAGTATGTGCGTTGTTCCCATTTTTTCGAGGAAGAATTTCTGTTCAGTTTCGTTCATCATGCCTGTGAAATACTGCGCTGTTGGAATGTTTCTGTTTGCTATGCTGTTTCCGCCGTCAAGGTTGGTTGCCCGTTCACCCATTAGCTGGAACCAGTATCCATAGTCCCACCACGATAAAATTACGGAGTCTGGCGCAGATTCTGTTTTCATGAAGTTCATGGATTCAGCCCAGTTCGCGTTGAAGTGAGAACCCATGTTTTTTGCCATGACATTTCCTGCGGAAAAATTGACAAACAGAAACAGGCAGAGTATAAGTGCGCCAGCTGCGGAATAGACATTTATTGCAGAGTCTTTTTGCGCACGGAATATTTTTGATTTGGATGCATCGGAGATTATGTTTGACAGACCGTATGCTGCTGCGAGAGCTATGAATGGGCCCACCAGAAAAATCATGCGTATGTAAGACATTGCACCAAGCATAGCCACAAAAAGAAGTGAGTACAGCAGGGAAGCAAGATAATTTTTTCTTGATACCAGCAGGATTGCCACAACAAACGAAAAAACAAAAAGTGGTTGATGTGTTGCTTTTACCGCAGCATCGGTTGCTTTCAGAAACGCCCAAAAGCTATACATCATTAATGCCGAAGCAGTATTTGCAAGCCAGAATTCAGTATCCTTTTTTTCATAAATCTTGTAAAGAAAAATAAAGAGCCCTAAAAACCCAAGCGCCCATACATCAAATAGGTGGTTTCTTATCAGCAGTGCAACAGACGGAACCGCACCCTGCGCATATGCAGCCCCAAGCTGGTTCGAAAAAGCATCCCATGTGGGTGGGATGTTTTCTGCCACAGTCGAGCTTATCACACCATGCTGATAAAACAAATAGCCTTGCGCGGATATAAGCAGCCCGGCAATCTTTGATGAGACAAAACTGCCTACGAGAAGGAATACAACGCCTGCGCCGTATATTGAAGGCACAACAAGACCAAGCTTCTCTTTGGCGACAAAAGAATATTTTTCTGCAAAATACCGTATTGCAAGAACCCCTAGAGCAGCAAGATTCAAAAGAGAATAGATGGTTTGTATTTTGGTGAAATTTGTAAAGTATGCTGACAGCACAACACCTATCAAAACAACAGGAACATATGTTTTGTATAATCCTTTTGGTGCTTTGTCAACAAGCAAAACCATAAGCACGAATATTGAATAACCCAAGAACAATTGCTGCACCCCACCCCACATTGTTGCAAGGACAAAAAGGGAGAGGCCTGAGAGTGTTCCTGAAAGCATAGAATTGTTCCGAAGTGCGCGAACAAAAAAGTAAAGGGATATGAGCATGAAAAACGTTGCCTGAACCTCTTTTTCCATATACCATGCAGAGTTTCTTGCAAGAATTGCGGGAATGACTGCGAAAAAGAATGCAGAGAATAAGCCGGTTAGTCTGTTGTGCAGTTCTTTACCTATAAAGTATATCGGTATTAGCGTCAGGGCGCCGATAAGCGCAGGAAACCACCAGATAAAATCAGCGTATTTTTGCCCCAACAGGCCGGCATTTGTAAGAATCGAGTATGCAAGAGGCGGAAAGTAATAGACTCCAAGATATTCGCTGCTCATATCTATGTTTGTCGGATAATACCTTAGAGGGTCTGTTCCGATGATGTGAAAGTTATTTGTCAAAACATGTTCAGACATACGGAATATGTAATAGGTGTCTATATCAGGGTAGTATGGCGAATATGCAGTTTCCATCCTGATTGAGAATGCCATGTAGACTGCTGCAATCAGAAGAATTGCCGGAATAAGTTTAATTGCAAGTTTTTTATCAAAAACAATTTTGCTGTCTTGCGTCATAAGTACCCTGCAAGAGTTGACGCCAACCTTTTAAATGCTTTATTAATTTGCGGTACCTTAGTATTTTTATGAAGCCTCCATGCGTTGCAGTTCTTTCCACAAAGCCGAAAACGGTTCTTAAAGACTATGCGCGCCTGATGGAGCTTGCAGAATACAAAAAGAGCATTTCAAAAAGACGGGAACTTGCCCTTAAACTTAATCTTTCATGGTCTCTTTATTATCCTTCCTGCTCTACAGAGCCCTGGCAGCTTGAAGGCGTTCTTGCAAAGATGAAAGCAGACGGATACAAGAAAATACTTCCTGTTGAAAACAAGACTGTTGTGACAGATCCGTGGAAAGGGGCAAGGCAGAACAAGTGGCTCCCGATTATAGAAAAATATGGCCTTAAGTTCCAGCCATTAACAGATGTTTCATGGAGTGTTTACAAGCCAAAGGCAGACACACCCGCAATAGACGCGATATTTCCTGAAGGGCTCAAAATTCCGGACATGTTTCGCGGAAAAGATGTTATGCATTTGCCGACACAGAAGTGCCACGGCCACACCACGATAACAGGGTCTATGAAAAATGCATTCGGTGGCCTGATAACAGAGCGAAGGCATCATAGCCACAAGATGATTCACGGGGTGTTGGTAGATCTTCTTTCAATACAGAAAGAGATACATCCGGGTATTTTTACTGTGATGGATGGCACTGTTGCCGGCAACGGTGCAGGCCCAAGAACAATGGAGCCTGTTGTCAAAAACAACATTCTGGCATCTTCAGATTCTGTCGCAGTTGACGCAGTCTCTGCAAAGATGATGGGCTTTGACCCAATGAAAATACCGTTCATAAAGGTTGCGCACGACAAAGGCCTTGGCTGCGGAGATATTTCACAAATGGACTTGGTTGGAAAAAGCATAAAGAATGTGAACTACAGGTTTCACACAGGAAAAAGCCCTGTCGTGTTCTGGGATCAGATGTTTCGAAAAAAGCTTCCATTTATTGAACCTCTGTTGTTTCATACTCCCCTGTTTCGCCTTTGCGTTCTTGGCTCTGCACTGTATCATGACAATCTTTGGTATCCTCTTATCGGGAAAAAGAAAATAAGGGCGTTTGAAAAGACCGAGTGGGGAACCTTGTTTCAAAAGTATGCATGATACTATGAATAAAAAAGCATCTATTGTTCTTGCTTTTGTCCTGCTTTTAGTGGCAATAATCCTAAGCGGCCCGCGAGAGCTTGTTTCATCAATGTTCTTGTTTCGCCGCGATTTGATAATTCCTATAATTTTACTATCCGTTGCAAATTACATGACGCGCTTTGTCCGCTGGGAGCTTCTTACAAGAAGTTCCGGAATAAAAATCAGGTTAAAGAAGAGCATATTGATTTTCTTTTCTTCATTTCTTTTCAGCATAGCCCCTGCAAAAAGCGGGGACTTAATCAAGCCATATTATCTCAAAAAATACGCACACACAAAATATGCATTGAGCCTACCGGTTATTTTCCTTGAGAGAGTTTATGATGTTCTTGGGATAATCCTGATTATTTCTGTTTCGGGCGCACTGTATTTTAAGGAAGCTGCTCTTTTCACACTGTTTTTTGGAATAATCATTGCAACTCTTTTCATAGAAACACTTGCTGGGCTACTTTTGAAAAAGAAGTGCATGGCTTTTTTTGGAAAGCGAGGGGCGTACATTAAAGAGGCGCTTCATACATCAAAAAAACTTTTTTCAAGAAAGATGTCTCTCATTTCATTAGGCCTTGGAACAATTGCATGGTTTTTTGAGTGCGCAGGCCTTTACCTCGTAGTCCGCGGCTTTGGTGTTTCTTCGGACATCATTCGTGAGACCCTAATTTATTCCGCAGCTACACTTGGGGGTGCGGCCAGTATGCTTCCCGGAGGGCTCGGTGCAACAGAAGGCGGGATGGCGTATCTGTTGTCAAGCTTTGTTGGCACGCCCTTTGCTGTTTCTGTTTCTATAACTCTTGTAATAAGGGCACTTACATTATGGTTTGCAGTCCTTATTGGATTTTTTGCAAACCTCATGCTTGTGCGTACAGAACCGCAAAAGAAATAAGAATCCAGAATACCATGCAAATAAGCATCTGCTTGTCTAAAAACAATAAATGCGCCTTTCTTGCAGCTGCGTGGCCTGTCAGGGCAAAGTGAAGAAATCGCAAGCACATAAGACTGACAAGTGGCAAGGAAGCCATCATATATCCGTTTGGATGCGCGAGAAAAGCGTAAAGGCCGTATGCGGCAATAACGGTTGCGCCACTTATATACAACACTCCGCGGAGAAACTCTTCAGTATAAACCGAGTATAGTTTAATTTTCTGCGCAGAACTCCCAAGCGCAATCCTGTCGGACATTCTTTTTCCGGCTGCAAGAAACAAGGCAACAAAGAACATGCTGAAAACCAGCCATGGAGATATTTTGACGTTAATCAGGACTGCACCGGAAACCGCGCGTATCAAAAAGTTTATTGCAACGACATGTATGTCCACTATCGCAACTTGCTTTAGGTACAAAGAATACAATGCGCTTAACGTGAAAAGCGCTGATGCAAACAAGAAGAACGGAAACGAAAGAGACTGCGCGAGCCAAAGTCCGGCAATAAGCAGCGCGCTGGAAAGTGCTACAGCGCCCTTTTTTGTCACACGCCCTGCGGCAAGCGGCCGGTGCTTTTTTTCGGGGTGCGCTTTGTCAAGGGCGATGTCTTTTAGGTCATTTAAAATGTAGTATGATGAGGACACAAGTGAGAGTGATGCAAAGCCGAGCATGGTTTTTACAAGCAGGCTTGTATTGAAAAAATTTACAGAGAACACGAGGGCAAGAAACACGAGAAGATTCTTGTACCATTGTTCCGGCCGCATTAGCTTGAGATAAGGATTCATTCAAATACTGCTCCAATTAGTGGCATCAGACCGCCCATCACTCATCAAAAGTCAGACAAAAAAGATAGTGTCATCATCTACCGAACATATTTTTTTCAGGACAATTAAAAATCTATTTCTTTGCTGAAATTTCTTTTATACAGGCATCAACAATCTTTTTCGCGCTTTTTCCGTCACCGAACGGGTTTTTTGCAGACCTCACTTTTTTGTAAAATCCTTTTTTCTGCCTTATCTCGTTAACATATTTTAGTGCAAGTTTGTAATCGTTTCCAACCAATACAGCGCTTCCTGCGCGAACCGCTTCCATGCGCTCTGTGTTTTTTCTCCAGACAATGCACGGAACTTTAAGGACGCATGTCTCTTCCTGCAAGCCGCCTGAATCAGTCACCATACAGATAGAGTTTTTCATCACTTTCATGAACTCAAGGTAATCAAAGAATGGCACGGCTTTTAGGTTAGCCAGAGACTTCATTTCTTTTTCAAGCCCGAAATCATGGATTTTCTGCATGAGTGTCGGATGCTCAAGAAAGATGACTTTTTCTTTAACGCCTTTGATGAACCTGAAAATGTTTTTAATATTCTCTTTTGAGTGGACATTTTCCTGGCGGTGCACGAAGAAAACAATGTATTTTTTCGGTAGGCGCACCCGCGCTTTTTCAGCCAGTTTTTTATGAATTGAGATTGCATCGACAATTGTGTTTCCTGTAAGAATCACTTTTCCGCGCACAAGGCGCTCGTTTTTCAGGTTGTTGACAGACTCATCTGTTGCGGCAAAGAGAAGGTCGCTTGTTTTATCTGCAATAACCCGCGCAATCTCTTCAGGGAACGGATTAAACAATTCATGCGTCCTAAGCCCTGCTTCAATATGCCCTAGGACAGGGCGCCTGAAAACAAGCCTACCTGCAACAGAAGCGGATGCAATGGCAAGGGTGTCTCCCTGATAAAGAAGCACATCAGGCTTCTCAAGCTTGATTATTTTTTTTATCTGCTGTGCAATCATAAAGCTCCATTTTGCTGCCCGAAAAATTCCTGATGCAAGGCTTCCTTTGAATTTTCCTGCTGATTCCGGCGGAAGGTCAAGAACATAATCCGGCTTTCGTATTTTCAGGCTTGCTAATAAGGAGTCCAGATTGTGCTGTCCTGTATGGACAAGAACGGCTTGTATTTTTCTTTTTTCAAGCTCCTTGATTACCGGGTCTACCTTGATTATTTCCGGGCGCGTTCCAAAAACAAGCATGAATTTCAGGGAATCACCTTATGTGCGGGCTTTCCTATGCTTCTGCAAATAAAGCCCGCTGGAAGAGATGTGAGCAGGTTCCGCCCGTCAACAATAACCGGTTGGCTGTTCATTTTTTCTTTGAGTTTTTCCCAGTCAACATTTTTATATGCAGAGTGTGCTGTTGAAATGACGAGGGCGTCTGCACCAATGACAGCAGAGCCAAGATCAGAAACCACTGGATGAGAAAATCTTTTTACAAGAGGGTCGTGGACAATAACATTTGCTTTGTTTGAAATCAGGAGATTGGCGAGATTCTCTGTCGGGCTTTCGCGCGCGTCATCAACATTGGGTTTGTATGCAGCACCAAGCAAAACAACCTTTGCGCCGTCAATACTTTTTCCGGCAGAATGAAGGGCGTTTTTCAGCAGAGTGATTGTGTGTTC
Source organism: uncultured archaeon (assembly GCA_965370715.1). Classification (GTDB taxonomy): domain Archaea; phylum EX4484-52; class EX4484-52; order EX4484-52; family B79-G9; genus JAFCBV01. The sequence continues at coordinate 3,262 of CBDUVQ010000009.1, read as the reverse complement.
TGGCATAGACTCGTTTATTTTAAGGGCTGCGCTTGTAAGCGGAGCGTTTTGCCCATGAATTAAAAAATAAGGGTCTACAGGGATGCAATGCCCTCCGACGCCAATTCCAGGGGCATGAATATTTACGCGCGGGTGCCTGTTTGCAAGGGAGATGACCTCTTCTACGCTTATTTCAAGATTCTCTGAAAGAAGCGCAAGCTCATTTGCAAATGCAATGTTCACTGCCCGAAATGTGTTCTCTGAAAGTTTTGCCACCTCGGCAGTAACTGTGCCTGCCAAAAGAAGATTTCCCTTGCAGAATGAAGAGTAAAGCTCTTTTGCAAGTTCTTTTCCTTTTTCAGTGTCTGACCCAATTATTCGGTCATTGTTTACAAGCTCGTATATGAGGTTTCCCGGAAACGCGCGCTCAGGGCAGTGCGCGAGATAAAAATCAGCATCTGCTTTCAGGCTTGTTTTGTTTTCAATGATTTTTCCAACAGAGCTGTGTGTGGTCTTAGGCATAACTGTGGATTCAAGAATTATCAGGTTTCCTTTTTCAACAAGTGGTGCAATGGCATTTGCAGCAGACTCAACAAATGAATTGTCCGGAGCCTTGTCTTTTGTCAGGGGTGTTGGTACGCAGATTACAAAAACATCTGATTTTTCGGGCGCATGTTTTGCAGCAAGGTTTTTTTTAGCATCAGAGAACAGTTCCTGAAATCCGGGTTCATTCAAAGCAAAAGAGCCGTTGTTTATGCTGTTCACGCGTTCCTCGCTTATATCAACCCCGACGACGCTGTGCCCTGCTTTTGCCATAAGGCATGCTGTTGGAAAGCCGATATATCCAAGGCCGATTACACACACTTTCATCCGGACGCCTCTTTTATTTTCTTTACAACATCAAAGGATATTTTTGTTGCAAGCGCACAGTCTTCAAGAGAGAGCCCTGCGTTTTCTTCACCTTTTATTGCTTTTGCAAATGCTTTTAGCTGGTTCATCTGGCCTTTATCTTGCCCGCTTATTTTAAAGCTGCCGCCTGCACCGAAGACCGCAAGTTCCCTGAAATCATCTATGACGCATGATACACCGCCACGGGAAATCTCAATTCGTTCCTTTGGTAACGCCTTATTTCCTGTGCTTGTGTAGACAAGTGTTGCAATAGAGCCATCCTTGTATTTGATGCACGATACCACATTGTCTTCAGAAAGGAAAGAATGTTCTTTGGAGTTGACAGAATATGCATTTACAGATTCTGTTTTAGATTCTATAAAAAAATTGAACATATCAAAAAAGTGGCATCCTTCACCTATTATTCTCCCGCCGCCGTCTTTTGCATCATACGTCCAGTGGTCCTGTGGCAGGAGCCCTGCATTGACAGTGTATGTGATTATATACGGCCCTTTTGTTCCAAGAATCTCTTTTGCTTTTAGGGCAAAAGGAGAAAATCTCCTGTTGAATCCAACCATATAATGTACCTTGTTTTTCTTTACTGCGCGCACAATGCGGTTCATATCCTTTTCATTTAATGCCATGGGTTTTTCAACGAAAATATTTTTTTTTGCATTTGCGGCAGCAATAGCTATTTCAGCGTGGTTTCCATGCCTTGTTGCAATGATTACCAGATCAATGTTTTTGTCAGAAAGTGCGTCCCTGTAGTCTGTGGACACCCACGCTGCCCCGTATTGCTCTGCAAGCTGTTTTGCATCCTTTCCGCTGTGCGTGATTATTGCGCGAACCGTGTAATCATCTATTGATTTCAGGTTTGGGAGGTGATGGGCTTTTGCATAGTTCCCGGCTCCGATTAATGCAACATTTATTTTTCCTTTTTTTAATGGTGCTGCAGCAACATTTATTTTTCTTTCAGGCTGCTTCTTTTTAGTGTATGTGAAGACAGCTGTTATCACACCTCTGCCGAGTGAATTGTACGCTTCCTGCGCATGCTCAACAGGATATGTCGCGCTTATCAATGGCTTTACATCAACAGCATCTTTCGAGAGCAATTCCACAAATGCTTTCATATTTCTGTTTTCTGTCCAGCGCACATAACCGACAGGATAATCGATGCCTTCGTCTTCGTATTTTCGGTCATATCTTCCGGGACCATATGATGTTGAGATAAGAAAATCAATTTCTTTTTTGTAGAATGTTTCGCGCTGTATGTTCATGCCAACGTCCCCGACAACAACAACGCGCCCTTTTTTCCTGCACATGTGCATTGCCTGATTAGCAGGAGCATCGCTTTTTGTGGCAGCCGTTATTATTACCGCATCTGCACCCATGCCTTCTGTGAAGCTGGCGACTTCCTGTAATGGATTTTTCTTTGAAGGTACGACTACAGTATCGGCACCAAGGGATTTTGCGAGAGCAGCCCTTTTTTGGTCAAGATCTATTCCAAGAACCCTACATCCTGCAGCTTTGAGTATCTGGACTGAAAGAAGGCCTATTAATCCGAGGCCCACGACAACAATATTTTCGCCAAGCTTTACATTTGCTCTTCGTACGCCCTGCATGGCTATGCTGCCAACAGTAGTGAATGTTGCATGCTCAAACAGTACGTTGTCAGGCAGCTTTACAGCGAGGTTTTTTGGCACATATACATATTCTGCGTGGCTGGCATATTTTGCCCCTGCACATGCAACACGGTCTCCTACAGAAAATTCTGTGACGTTTTTTCCAACTTCAATAACAATGCCTGATGTGCTGTAGCCTAACAAGAGAAGATCCGAAAGCCTTGAGTGTACAAGTTGCCTTGTTTTTTTGAGGCCTGACTGTTTTGCGTAGGTCATGACTTTTTTAACAAGATCCGGTCTCTCTTTTGCAAGTGAAATAATGCTTTTTTTGCGTGATGATATTGAGTGAAGCTCTGTTCCCGGGCTTATGAGAGAGCACACATTTCTTACAAGAATGCCGTTGTCCTGGCAGACAGGGACCGGCACATCTTCAACCACAACATTCCCTTTTTTCCCAAAAACCTGTTTCATACACACACCTTTATTGTCGTCCTGAATTTTATCGGAAGCACACAATTTTTTGTTACTTTTAGTGTTTCGGATTTTGTCTTCCTGCCATAACTATACGAGATAAAATCTTTAATAAGTTCAAGTTTTGCATCATTAGGGGATTCTATTTCAAGTGAGATGTTGGTTCCTTTGGTTTTGGTCAGGAGCCTGTTTCCTTTAAGTGCAATGCGCATGGCTGCAAAATGAAAGTAAAGGGCGACATCATGGGTTCCGTTGCCGGTTATTTCGTCTTCTATGTGCCACAGTCCCTGCTTCTTTTCAGC
>CBDUVQ010000008.1:0-20844 GCA_965370715.1 uncultured archaeon | reverse complement strand
GTTTTCTGTAGCTTCAAAATAATATCTCGAATCAACTTGCATTGTATTGTAGAAACCACTCTAACTTTTTGGGAACCTCAGTTCCGTCAGAATAATAAAGACAATCATCATGTCCCTTATACACTGATTGTTTGCCTATTGTTCCAATAGGAAGGTTCTCACGACGCAAGAGCCAGATTTCCCCCATATTCTCACCCCAGACATGATTTTTTCCCAATTGTTACTATATGAACGTATTACTTAATTATATCTAACCTTCCACATAATGTTTAATCTACTATTTTCTTTTCTTCAGAAAAACGTGATTTATCTTCCATTAATGCTATGAAACCTGGCAACACTATTGGAACTATTGTTTTCATATTGTCAAAAAGGAACTCGAACATAGCCGTATTTGGTTCTTCCAGACTGGAAATTTGGGAGAAAATACAAGATTTTTGTGATAATTGTGGTAGCACTTGCAGAAAAAAACTACCCTGGCATGATTGCCCTGGGTCTTACTGCGGCAGCCGGGCTTGCTGTGTATGATCTAATAAAATCATTGATGGTTAAAAAGCGGGTTAAACGTCTTTAAACTCATTTCTTATCTATAATTTATACGGACCGTCAATGAGAGTAACCGGTTCTCTTGTTTCAAGGTCTGCATACCCTACCATAAATTCACCATCATATACTGGGACAACTTTTGTAACTTTCGACCCAAAACCATCTGCAATTCTTGCATATAGTCCAGGAGGAGGGATTTCAGTGCAATGACCCGTAATAACTTCATTAGAATCTACACTAGTCTCTGTGATTTCACCATAAAAACCAATTTTTTCTCCATCAAATTCAAGTATTCTTGCCATAAAATAACACCTTTTAAGTTAGTACTAAATAGTGGTGTTTATTTAAATACTTATATATCTTTTATTATATACATAATATCATATATTTATTCTGATGAGGCGCGCTGCCCGACGCATATACCACCAAAGCGCCCTGTGCAAACCCAACTTAGTGCCATATGCCTCTGTCTTTCCTGCCTTTACTGCTTCAAGAACAGATTTTACGGTTTTTGCCTTTGCACTCACAATAGTATATGCATTGCCGACCTCTTCAGGCATATGCGCATCGCTTCCCGCTATAGCGGGCAGATTGCGCCTTTTTGCTGTAAGTTCTGCCTTTTTGTTGCTGTAATACGTGCGCGAATTGAATATCTCGACAGCATCAAGGTCAAGCTTTTCTGTCAGGCTGCGAATACATAATGGATGCAAGACAAGAGAGTAAGGGTGCGCTGCGGCAACGAGTGCGCCCTCTTTGTGCATTAATTCAACAAGCTCTTTTGCATGGAGCCTTTTTGGAAAACTCTTTGAAACGCCGTATGCGAGAATGTCGCCTTCTTTTGCCTTGACTTCAACTCCCGGAATTACAAGAATGTTGTGCTTTTTTCCAAGAGCCATAACTTCTTTGTGGGCAAGGACTGTGTTGTGGTCTGTTATTGCAATGCCGTCAAGCCCAACGCTTTTCGCGCGAAGAATTATTTCCTCGGGCATTGAGAACGCATCTTTTGAATAACGCGAGTGAATGTGAAAATCAATTTTTAGCTTCATGAATAACACCATTATTTTTTGAAATAAATTTTAGAAGAACACTTGCAGTTCTGTCTTCTTTTATGTCTCCGTTAAGGCACATTTCTTTTGCTACATGAAACGGTTTCCATTCAGGATATATTATTTCGCCTTCTTCAGTTTGCTGACCCGTTGGGCTTTCTTCAAATTCATCAACAATAAAATAAAACAAATCCCACTTCACTGTAACGCCGCAATGCGATGTGTGAAAATGGCTTATCTTTTTTACAATAAGCCCGGTCTCCTCAAGGCACTCTTTTCTTGCGGCAGCTAATGCATGCGGCATTATATCATCGTGCTTCTCCATACCCTTATGGTATTCTTTAAGAGAATCAAAGACCCGTCCTCCGGGAAGGCGCCAGTCAAACCCATTAAGTTCTATCCTGTACTCCTTTGCAAGAAGAATTTTTTTGTCGCGAACGATAATGAGCCTCACGCCCGGTGCGCGCCTCACTGACTCGAAATCAAAAACGCGCTTGCCAATCCTTGTTGGTTGGTGGACAACCTCAAAAGTCTTTCCCTCGTAGACAATTTTTTCATCGCCGCACCTTTCAGGAACCTCCATAGAAACGCCATACTCAATCGACAGACTTCGCCAATTCCTTGAGGTATTTCCTGCCATTAACAAGAAGCTTTTTTCCTTCAGGCGTCATGTGATAATATTTTTTCCCGCCCTCCCATTTCGAGCGCACATACCCTGCCGATTCCAACCGATATAATACAACATAAGATGTAATCTTTGCAGACGCAAAGCCGAACCGTTTCTTCAGGGCTGCGCTCAGCTCATATGCATAAAGGGCTTTTTCTGAAAGAAGGCGCAAAATATATATCCAGAGAACCTCTGTAGTTGTTTTGTCGCGCAGGCGCTCAAGCGGTGTGCTCATAAGTATCATTTTCCTTCAAAGGTTATAAGCGTGCTGGATTTCAACAACCATTGCGGTCTCATCACACTCATCAGGAAACTTCATGCAGCCCCTGCAGTCAGACCATATTTTTTGCGGCAAATCAGATTTTTTGATTTCTTTAAAGCCCATTTTTTTGAAAAATTCTGAAACATAAGTCAAAGTAAAAACCTTTGTCACACCAAGAGATTTTACTTCCTCCAGAGTATGCTTAACAAGCAGTGTGCCGATTCCATGATGCTGCTTTTTTGGCAGGACTGCCAAGGACTTTATCTCTGCAAGCACGCTTTCGCCTGTCTTTTCCGGCGTGTACTCGCGCCCGTAAATATGTGCTGCGCAGCAGCCGATAAGTGTACCGTTCTCCTCAGCGATGTGAAACGCACGTATGTCTTCATAAATCTCGTACAGGGCTCGCGGCAGCATCCTGCCTTTTTTTGCATGAAGCATAATTATTGCTTTAATATCTTCTGCATCAGTTATTACGGCTTTTCTGACAAGCATAACAGGCTATATCCCGCACATCTTTAATAAAGGGTGACGTTTGTGCACCTTAACCCGCAAACGAGCCTATGCCTGAAAGAAGTGGGCGGAATACTGCGCTCACAAGCAAAAAGACAATAAAATAAACTGAGACGCCTGTGACAACAACTTTCCAGATAGTGTCGTTCTCTTTTATTTTGTCATCGCCGTATTCTATCCGGGTCATAAACATACCAAGAATTATCAATATCTGCACAACATATATCCCGACAACAAGCTGGAGAAGCTCTGAAGGCATTGCAGAGTCAAAACCAAATATATCGAGGCTCATTCCACCACCAAAATCCCCGGGCATGTCTGTCTGAAGCTTGTTAAATGTAAGGGAGAGCCGGGCAAGAATTCTTATTATGAGGTCTGATATAGCAATAACAACACCGGATATTGCAGGAACGAGTACATATGCCTGAAACTGCATCTGGGAAACTGCTGATGAAAGAATGTCCTCAATCTTTTCCTGTGTGGTGTGCATGTCACGAAGATACCTTGCAATTGTCAGCATTGCAAGGGATGCTGCCTTTGTGCCCTTGTCAACAGAGATTGAAACAGAATTCATTATCGCGTGTATAAGTACAGACGGGTAGTACTGCATGGCACCGTATCTTTTATCGAAAAGCGACTCGCGAAAGGTCATGTTCAGGCGGTTCATGTTTTTCAGGCATATTTCAAAAAGCCCTGATATTCCAAGCGCTTTTGTGTCCTCGTGCGCAGAAAAAATCGCCTTCTCAACAGGCGTGCCCCCTGACAGCCTGTTGCCAAGCGAGAAAAGAGCGTCCTCAAACTCGCTTTCTGTCTTGACAATGGCATCCCGAAGCTTTATTTTCTGAAAGCTTGTCAGGTAAAAGTATGTTGCGACCCCTGTAGCGAGGCCGACCACCACACTGATGCTTGCAAACATGCTGACAAAGCCGCTTTGTATCACCTGTGCACTGAAGAAATTAGAACGATATGTAAAAAGAATACCGGGAATTGTTAACACAAGTGTAACTGCGAGCGCGATCGGCCACACCGGCAGGTCAAGTTTTCTTTTGCCACTCTGAACACGTACAATATTAATTGGCGTATAATCAGGGTGCCTTGATATGTCTATCTTGCTGTGGGTTGAAGGCCTTTTTGAAAGAATATCAATCATAAAATAATACACGCCCAATGGAAGAAACACATTGTATCCGAAAAAGAGATAAAACGGAATTCCCTTGAGTTCTGATGCAAGAAATATTGACAAAAGCGGGAGCGCTATCATTCCGAGTACTGGCAGAAGAACACCGACCCCGTGAAGTATCATAATAGGTGTCTCAAGGTCTCGCGAATATTTTTTCATGCGCTCGTTTGTCCCGACAAGAACAACATCAACAGCTTTATCAAGCAGTATATCACGCCGGGCATTTGATGGCTCAAGCATTGACTCGCGCAAAAGCTGCACGGCCTCAGTAAAATCCCTGTTGTATACAGACCAGGTCATGGCATATTCTGAAAGTGCATTCTCTACTGTAGCACTTATGCCAATCTCGACTTTCCATAGAAGCTCCTTTAGGTCACGTGAAAGCCTTCCCGGAACATTATTTGCAGCGAACCGGACAGCCCCTTCAATGTTCGGTGTTGACTTCATGTAAACAATCATGTAAAGGACTGCCATAATGAGCGACCCGCCTGTCCGAATCCGCACCCCCTCTGCAAAAGACATAGGGCGCGTCATAAAATGGTATGCAGCAATTGCCGGAAAAATGAGGAGAAGTATTCTAAAAAACAGGGACGTTGAAACAAAAAACAGCATGAAAGAAAAAAGATACATAAATCCCCCAAGCACAAGCGATGCAGAAAAGACCTGCTCGCTTGTCACATGCATCTCTGCAAAAGATAAAGCATTATCTAGCTTCTCTTTTGAGCCTTTGTCAGGCTTGATTTTTAAGACACCTAATGAAGACACAAGCTTCTCATATAAGCCTGCGGTCTGCTTACTCGTTAATTCTTCTTCTTTGTAGTTTAGGTACTCTTTTGAAATAAGGCTCGCATTGTGGTGCTCCCTGCCGGGCATTCGCGAGACCGTATTGTATTTGCCAAGTATATCTCTTATCAATTCGTCGCGCTCGCGCTCTCTTGCAGATTTCTTTCTTACATATTTCTTTTTCTTAAAAAACACGCCAACCAACCTGTGCATTATCTCATTGACTTTATCTCATTTTTAGCCCACTCATTCCATCGCGCAAATATGCGGTCGGAATCGAGGATTCCATATTCCTCGCGAACACTCTCTGAAAGAAGATGAAACTGATTGTTTGCACTGACAACGAACTCTGCCTCAAGCAGCGAGGGCTTGTTCATAGATGTTGAATAACTAACAATCGCCTCTTTTATCTTTGCCCTGAGCTGAATATTTTCCCACACAGCCTCCCAATTGTCCCTCCAGTCACGAACACGTTTTGCAATTTCTGAAAGTATTAGGCTTTCTCCATTAAGAAAAGTCTCTGTTGGCTCAAGCTCATCTGTTTTCGAGTTGTATACCATCAGTGGAACAAACCCTTTTTCTTTCTGTGGATCCTTGTCCCAATCCTTTCGCACCTCTGTTATTTCAATAATGCGCCGGGATGTGTGAAGCCCGTCAGCGCTCTTTAGCCGGTTTACAACCACAATAATATCTGTTGCCTTAAAGCTTGTTGGCGGAACGCCGAGATCATTCACAACGCGGTCAAACACACCGTATGGAGAATCACCGTGTATTGTCCCGGCAACGACATTTGCGAGCGCCCCTATTCTCATTGACTCATAAAGTGCGAGCGCCTCCTTGCTTCTGACTTCACCTATTATCAGGCAGGAATCGCCAAGCCGAAGAGATGTTCTTATTACTTCCTCAGTCGGAAGCTCGGACTCAATATGGGTTATGACTGAGCGCGACTTCAGGCGTTCTATATTATAGCCTAATGCACGAAGCTGCTCAACCGGAAGCTCAAGCGTATCCTCAACAGTGACTATGCGCAGGTTCTTCATTACCTCTGTCAGCAATGCCCCGAGAAGCGAGCTTTTTCCTGATGAGCGGGTTCCTGCAAAAAGCATTGTGCGAGCGCCATCAGCAATAAAGCTTAAGAGCCCTGCAGCAAGAGGCGTCATTGCGCGGTGCTTTATGAATAAGGGATATGTCCATGGCTTGTCCCTGTGCCTTCGAAGTGCAAATGCAAGCCCCTCCGGAGAAATTGACTTTGTGATTGCCGCAACTCTTGCCCTGCCTCCCGGAACGCTTATTTCTGTATCAAGAACAGGGTTCGCCTCATCAAGCGGTCTGCCTGATTCTATTCGAAATCGCGTTGCCCATGCAAGAGAATCCTCTTTTGTCGGAATTATGTTTGTGACACAGTCTTCATGATCCTGATGAAACAGGAAAACCGGGGACTCACCCACCGGAGAATTTATGTAAATGTCCTGCACTTTTGGGTCTGAAAGCAATACTTCCAGAACCCCGTAACCCGCAGTATATCTCACAAGTATTGTTGCAAGAAGATCCAACTTTTCCTTCTCAAGTTCAATACTCATATTCTTTGCAATTTCAGAAATCATGTCGCGCCCGATATTGTAGAAAACATCGCGCATGCGCTCGGGCTCTGCAAACTCTGATTTTGTCGGCTTGTGTGCTGCCATATACTGCCTTGCCACATCAAGAAGTGTGTACTCGTCCTCACTCAGTGTAAACTCCGGAGGCAGGACATGATAGTAGCGCTCGAGCATATCATACCTTCGGTAAATCTGCACCTCTGTGTTCTTGACATCATACCTTTCAACTTCCCTCGCGTTCTGCGGGGGCGTCATCATATACCGCGTAAGCATGAAGTTTGGCCTGATTACAGGGTGAAATATATCACGGTAAAGCGCCCTGTCACCAACATGGTACCCGGTAAGATTGGGCTCGGCAAACTGTATCAGTTTTGTGGAGTGAAGAACATCCCTTATAGGAATAAGAACATTGTTTAGGTATTGCTCAAGATGCTGCTTTTCCTCCGCTTGTGCATGAATTATCCTTGAGTGTACGCGCCGAATCTCGCGCACAATTTCGACATATGCGCCTATAGGGTCGCGGCGTATCCTATTTGTTACAATTTCCTGCACAAAGGCGAAATTTTTTGAGCTATATCTTTTGTGTTTTGACGCTCCAAAGTTTGAGAGCTTCAGGACATTTTTTTCTTCAAGAAGTGTGCGCAGGGCATGTGCAATCTCAGTAAGGTAATGGGTTTCATCGTAACCATATTCAAAGTCGCGCGTTTGTGAAAGAACAACTGAGTTCGCGTTTCGCACCTCAAGAATCTTGTCTATTGTGCGCGCCATGCAAGTCTCAAAGTCTTCCACACTGGCCCCGTAAACGCAGTTCAGGCAATTGACCTTTATCTGCCTTCCATCGCGGACATAGTCATAGTCACATATTTTCATGCATTATTCCCTTGTTGTTTTTTCAGTATTCAAAACCTGCTTATACACAGCAAAATCAAAACCCTAAGCACGTCTCTTGGCGCCAAATATACCGTACTCTAAGTATATATACGTCTTCACCATTAAAATAGTTATTATGAAAATTGGTACAGATGAATCAGGAAATCTTTTAAATGAGGTCTCAAACAGGTTAAACGATAATACGCGGCGCATTCGTGTTCTTGAAGAACGTTTGCGAAATGTTGATACAAGAGTGAACAAGGCAGAGCAATCCGAAATACTTGACAAGAACCAAGCTGTAAAAGAAGTACGAAACATGCAGGACGATCTTCGCCTCGTACAGGATCGCATTGCAAATCTTGAAGTTGACATTCAAACAGTACATAGAGAAATAAAAAAATCAGTCGCCCATACAGAACTTAAGGAGATTCAGAACTATATTGAACTTATTAATCCCATACTTACAAAATTTGTAACAAAAAAAGAAGTTGAAGAAATGATTGGAAATAAAATCGCAGGAAACCAGGCATTGAAAAATTAATTCGAGACCTCCTATGAAATTTGAGCTTTTTGGAAGGCTAAAAAAACACAATGTAGTGCCAGCCGCGCAATCCATGCGCGAGCCGCCTGTAGAAAAAGTGAAAGAATATGTAGCATCAGGTATGCCTGAAGCAGAAATAATCAAGACCCTGAAAAATTCCGGATACAGTTTTCGGGAAATTGATGCTGCATTGAACAACGCCCTCAAGACAGGGGTGGGTGCTGAGACATACAATGAAGACGCATCACTTCAGGAAAGCACTCCTGCTACAGATATAGTAGAACCGTTAACTGTGATTCCAGAGGAAAATAAAATTGTCGCCCCGCAAGTGTTTGCAGGTGATGATGAAGGCAGCGAAAAGATAAATGTTGAAGAACTTGAGGAAATTGTTAACTCAATAGCAGATGAAAAAATGAGGGCATTCAAAATAGACATTGAGAAATCCACTAACAGCATTGTTGTGTTTGCAGAAAAGCTCAATTCTGTTTCAAACGGGCTTGAATCCATAAAAATGGCAGGGGAAAAGACAAATGCAGAAACAGAAAAGAAAATAGGTGAACTTCACGCAAAGCTTGATGAGATTGAGCCGAAAATACTCGGGCTTGAGCGCGCGTTCAAGGACATAATGCCAAATCTTGTTGACAGTGTTCGTGAAGTAAAAGAAGCACTTCATGAAATGCGGGCAAAAGGCGGCAAGGCCAAAAAAGAAGAAATACTTGATGACTCTTTTTTGGATGATGATACTGAATTTATTAACAAACTAAAGTAGCAATTATGCCTGTAAATACAAAAAACATAGAAACGTTTTTAAAACCCAGAAGCACATACACTAAACTTGTGCGCGAATGAAATCAACACAACTTTTTTTCTTGAGGTGTAATAATGATTGACACAATTTCAATACACAATGTTGTAGCAACATGCACGGCGGATTCAAAAATACCATTATCGCGCCTTGCAATGAGCCTTGAAAAAACAGAGTATGAGCCAGAGCAGTTTCCGGGACTTGTGTATCGTCTTGAAAATCCAAAGGCTGCAGCACTTATATTTAATACCGGAAAAATAGTTTGCACAGGAACAAAATCTCCGCGCCAAGCAAAAAAAGCAATTAGCAATCTTGTTGAAAAAATAAAAGAGCTTGGAATAGATATCAACAAAGTAAAGGACATAAAAATACAGAATATTGTTGCTTCTGCATTTGTCGGTGAAGAACTTAATCTTAATCAGATAGCGTTTGAACTTGAAGGTACAGAATACGAACCTGAACAATTTCCGGGACTTGTGTATCGCCTTGATTTTCCAAAGACTGTGTTTCTTCTATTCAGTTCAGGAAAAGTAATCTGCACTGGCGGAAAAAGCGAAAAGGATATAGAGGACAGTGTGATTAAACTAAAAGCGAATCTTAAGGAAATAAAGGCCATATAAGGCAATACCTGAATCCCGTATCCGTTTAACAACTCTTTTAAATATTCTGTCAAAGATAAAGCCATGGACTATTCGGCAATGCTCTCAAAGTTTGAAGTTCTTTTCAGTGAGCAATTCAAGGATAAAATATTCAAGGCCGGGCAGGACAACGTATCCCTTATTGTCGAGTTCCAAAAGATAGAGAAATTCGACACAGAGCTTTCTGACGCCCTTCTCGAGACGCCTGAAGAGTGTTTGCGCGCTGCAGACGAGGCACTGCGAAACGTTAATCCTGCTGATGAAGATGCCCCAAGAATCACGTTTCGCGTAAAAGAGCTTCATGAATCAAACAATGTCGCGATAAAAAACCTGAGAAGCAAGCACATCGGCCAGTTCGTCGCTGTGGACGGGATAATCAAGCAGGCATCAGAAGTACGCCCTGAAATCACTGCTGCAACATTTGAGTGCAAGGCATGCGGACAAAGACTAACTATTCTTCAGGAAGAACCGCACCTGAAAACTCCATTTTCCTGCGAATGCGGGAACCGGCGCGGCTTTGAGCTTGTGATAAGAAAGCTTATTGATATACAAAGGCTTGAACTTGAAGAAGTCCCTGAAAGGCTTGACGGAGGGTCGCAACCAAGAAAAGTCGGCGTATTTCTTCGTGATGACCTTGTTGACCCGAGGTTTCAGAAAAAAGTAATTCCTGGTTCAAAAGTGCAGATAACCGGCGTCCTTAATGATGCACCAATGAAATTCGAAATGGGTAAGGAAACCAAGCGGCGCGACATTTATGTTGATGCAAATTATCTTGAGACAATCGAAATGGAGTTTGCGGATCTTGAGTTAACGCCCCAAGATGAAGAGAAAATAAAGGAAATTGCCAAAGACCCAAAAATATATGATACTCTGGTGGCGTCAATTGCGCCGTCCATATATGGCTATGAGGAAATCAAACTTGCTATTGCACTCCAGCTTTTCGGGGGTGTACGAAAAGTCCGCCCTGATAGCGTTACGACTCGCGGTGACATACACATATTTCTTGTGGGAGACCCGGGAAGCGGAAAAAGCCAGCTGCTCAAATATGTCACGCATCTTGCGCCAAAGGCGAGGTATGTTGTTGGTAAAAGCGCATCAGGCGCTGGAATGACTGCAACGGTTGTCAAGGACGAGTTCATGCGCGGATGGGCACTTGAGGCAGGCGCACTTGTTCTTGCAAACAAAGGGCTTTGCGCAATTGACGAGCTTGACAAAATGGGTAAGGAAGACCGAAGCGCAATGCATGAAGTGATGGAGCAACAGACAGTCACTATTTCAAAAGCGAATGTTCAGGCAACGCTTTATGCGCAGACAACCATACTTGCCGCAGCCAACCCAAAATTCGGAAGATTTGATGCTTATGAGTCCATACCAAAGCAGATAGACATTCCAGAAACACTCATGTCGCGCTTTGACCTCATATTTCCTGTACGGGATATACCTGACAAGGAAAAGGACACGCGCCTTGTTCGCCACATACTCAAGCTTCATGAAAACCCTGATATACAGGACCCGCCACTTGATGCTGAATTGCTGCGAAAATATATCGCCTATGCAAAATCGAACATTACACCAAAACTCACCAAAGTTGCTGAAAAGGAGATAGAAGTGTTTTATGTCGGGCTTCGAAGCAAGGCAAGCAAAGAGGGTGAAAACACCGCAGTGCCGATTGGTGCGCGCCAGCTTGAGGCACTTATAAGGCTGTCAGAGGCATCTGCAAAGATAAGACTTGCGGACAAAATATCAAAAGATGATACAAAGCGCGCAATAGGCATTATGACAAAGTGCCTGATGGAAGTCGGAATCGACCCTGAGACAGGAAAGTTTGATATAGACCGCCTTGAATCCGGGACAACCAGCACACAAAGAAATAAGCTTAAGATAATACTCTCACTAGTAAGTGAAATGCAGGAAGAAAGCCCTGAAAAGACGGTTCTTGTAAACGATGTCGTTGCTGCGGCAGAGGATCAGGGAATTGAAGGTGCTGATGAAATAATACAAAAGCTCAAGACAAGCGGAGAGCTTTTCGAGCCAAAGCATGGCCATATAAGAAAGGTGTGATTTATGGAAGAGAAAGATAAAAATTCGAAAAAACCAGTGGACGCTCCAACTGTTGACTCTGACACAAAAGATGGTGCTTCAACAACTGCAACAAGTACAGCAAATCAGGAGTTGAAGCGGATACCCATACAAAGGTGCAGAGTGTGTGATGTGTTTTCTGCATCACCTGTGCCGGACAGCAATGGGAACTTTTTTGATTCCCCTCTTTCAGACAGGCTTTCGCGCGTCCATGTCTTTGGGATTGTGCGCGAGACATTCGCATCTGAGGACAATAAATATGCGTTTATTACACTTGATGATACCACAGGAATCATAAGATGCAAAGCATTCGGCAACACCGAGATTGTTGCTGATATCAAGGTCGACCAAATGGTGGATATCATAGGGCGCATACGCGAATATAATAATGAAATGTATATAATGCCTGAAATTGTGCGCGTGCAGAGCGACCCAAATATAGAGACTTTGCGCTGGGTTGAAATACTTAATGTGCTAAAAGAAAAAGGAATACGCGAAGGTGCTGCGGTGCCTTTGGCATCACCGACCGACGTGAAAGAGAATACTGCTTCAGAACAGCCTGCATCAAAAGAAAAAGCCCAGAAAAAAGATGCGCCTTCAGATTCAAATGATGCACGGGCAAAGATACTTGAAATAATCCGCACAGAAAACAATGGCGATGGCGCAGACTACCCGTCAATTGTTTCGCTTTCAGGTTTTGAGAGCGGTGTTGTTGATACTGTGCTGTCTGAGCTTTTGTCTGAAGGGACTTGCTACGAGCCAAGGCCGGGAAAGATAAAAGTACTTTAGATTATCAAGGAGGAAATAACATGCCAGAAGAATATGATTACAACAAGCTTTTGAAGTCCGCGCGAGCCCAGCTTCCAAAGCACGTCTTTGAGACAAAGCGTTTTGAGATTCCAAAGCCTATGTCCCTAATTGTCGGAAACAGGACAATACTCAAGAACTTTGATGAACTTGCAACAACTCTTAGGCGAGACCCGAAACACCTTCTAAAATACATGGCAAAGGAGCTTGCAAGCCAGGCAACAGTTGAGGGCAAGTCCGCAATATTTATGGGTAAATTCGGCATGATACAAATTGGGAAAAAGTTCAATACGTATGTCGATACCTTTGTCCTTTGTCCTGAGTGCAAAAAGCCGGACACAAAACTTATGAAAGAAGACAGGCTTGCGTTTATCAAGTGTGAAGCGTGCGGGGCAAGGAAAGCTGTGCCTGTGGTGAAGTAGACACAGCCTTTTCTTTAGTTCGCCAGAAGTTGGTGTGATGGCTCACCAAATAAAAGCTTGGGGAAAAGAAAGATTTGTCGAATGCAGAAGAAGTTGATGTCTGCATTCTCCAAGAATACGCGCTGTCAGCAATTGGTTATTGATGCGATTTTCAACTACAGTTACATGCTCTTTACAACGCCGTTTCGCGGACAAATATTTTTGAGCACACACGCACTGCACTTTGGTCTTCTTGCATCACACGTTTCGCGCCCGTGAAAAATAATTATATTCGAGAATGTCCACCAGTCTTTTTTTGGAATTATCTTCATCAAGTCCTGCTCGATTTTTACAGGGTCTTTGTTCTTTGTCAGGCCAAGACGAAAAGCCACGCGCTTTACATGAGTGTCAACTGCTATGCCTTCGAGCTTTCTGTACGCGCCTGACAAGACTATGTTCGCTGTCTTTCTCGCAACTCCGGGCAATTCAAGAAGTGCCTCCATTGTGTCAGGCACTTTGCCGCCATATTTTTCAGAAATTATTTTTGCAGATGCAATAATGTTTTTTGATTTGTTTCTAAAAAATCCTGTTGAATGTATCTGTTGTTCAAACTCTTTGACGTCTGCGCTCGCATAATCATCCACGCTTTTGTATTTTTTGAACAATTCTTTTGTGACAATATTAACGCGCACATCTGTGCACTGGGCTGAAAGAATTGTCGCGACAAGAAGCTCAATAGGGTTTGCATGACTCAATGCTGTTTTTGCGCACGGGTATTTTTTCTTCAGGATTAAAAGGATTTTTTCTATGCGCTCTTTTTCAGTCAAAGGCATGGCTTTATTTGCGCCTTGAAATTTAAGAATACTGGTTGCCTGTTAAATGCGTTTTTGACATGATTTCGGTGCAGAGAGCCCCCAAACTTTAATAAACATGCCTCTCTATGCTTATTTGTTGATACTCATGGATCTTTCAAAGAAATACGACTCAAAGGAATCTGAACTAAAATGGCAAAAGCTTTGGGAAAAGGAAGGGACTTACAGCTTTGATACGAAAAGCGAAAAGCCGCTTTTCAGCATAGATACGCCTCCGCCTACAATGTCTGGTGCAATGCATATCGGGCACGTGTTTTCATACTCGCAAATGGACTTTATCGCGAGATTCAAGCGCATGCAAGGCTGCAATGTATTTTACCCGTTTGGGACTGATGACAATGGCCTGCCAACAGACAAGATGGTTGAAAAGCTGAAGAAAGTAAAGTCCTCAAGGATGCAGAGAAAAGAATATGTCAAGCTGGTTCTGTCAACACTTGATGAATTGCGCCCGAAATTTGTTTCTGGCTGGAAGAACATCGGAATTTCCTGTGACTTCAATCTTTACTATTCTACAATAAACCCGCACTGCCAGAGAATCTCGCAGAAATCTTTTATGGAGCTATACAATATAGAGCGAGTGTATCGAAAAGAGATGCCTTTCATGTGGTGCCCTTCATGCGAGACAGCGGTTGCACAAGTAGAGCTTGAAGACAAGGAGATTGAAAGCTCGTTCAATGACATTGTTTTCAAAGTTGACGGAAAAGAGATACTGATTGCAACAACGCGCCCTGAAATGCTTCCTGCGTGCGTGGCTGTTTTTGTCAACCCAACTGACAAGCGCTACAAAGATATTGTCGGAAAAGAAGCAGAAGTTCCTATTTTCAAACAGAAAGTTCCGGTACTTGCAGACGAGCGCGCTGACCCTGAAAAAGGCACCGGGGCTGTAATGTGCTGCACTTTCGGGGACCAGACAGACATAGAGTGGTTTAAGGCGCACAACCTGCCGCTCAAGGTCGCGATAACAAAGAACGGTAAAATGTCTGAGATTGCCGGAAAGTACGCGGGCACAAGAGTAAAGGAAGCAAGAAAAGAAATCATCAAAGACCTTGAAGGCAGCGGGCTTTTGAAGGCCTCGAAGAAAATAATTCATGCAGTGAATGTTCACGAGCGCTGCGACACAGAAATGGAAATTCTTAACACAAAGCAGTGGTTCATAAAAATACTTGATATAAAAGACGAGCTTCTTTCAGCAGGCAAAAAAATAAACTGGCTGCCAAGCCACATGCGCTCGCGCTATGACAACTGGGCAAACGGGCTACAGTGGGACTGGTCTATTTCAAGGCAGAGATATTTTGGTGTCCCGTTCCCGATATGGTATTGCAAAAAGTGCGGCGAGGTCATGCTTGCAGATGAGAAAGACCTTCCTGTTGACCCGACAACTGATTCTCCAAAAAAGCCATGCAAGTGCGGCTCAACTGACTTTGAGCCAGAGCGCGATGTTCAGGACACTTGGGCAACGTCCTCACTCACTCCGCGGCTTGCAATAGAGCTTGTTGATGATAAAACTATGCGCAAGAAGCTTTACCCTATGACGCTACGCCCGCAGGCGCACGACATCATCACATTCTGGCTGTTCAACACAGTTGTCAAGGGGCTTCTTCATACAAAAGAAGTGCCCTGGAAAAATGCAATGATAAGCGGCTGGGCGCTTGACCCGCATGGCAAAAAAATGTCCAAGTCAAAAGGAAATGTTGTTGATCCCGCGAAAGTCATTGAAAAGTTTTCTGCTGACGCGCTTCGCTTCTGGGCGGCTGGTTCGCGCCTTGGCGATGATTTGCCCTATAAGGAAAAGGATGTTCATACCGGGCAGAAGACAGTCACTAAACTCTGGAATGCATCAAAGTTTGTGATTTCAAACCTTGAGGGCTATACTTGCGAAAAACCGAAAAAGATTGAAGAGATTGATGCATGGGTACTTCACAAGCTTAATAATACCATAATTGAATCAAGCAAGCACTTTGAGGATTATGAGTATTCTCATGCGCGCGCAAAGACAGAGAAATTTTTCTGGTCTGTGTTCTGCGACAATTATCTTGAGATTATAAAGGACCGCCTCTACAATGCAGACAACTATTCTGGTGAAGAGGTTGCCTCTGCAAAATACGCGCTTTATAATTGCCTTCTTGGCATACTGAAAATGTTCGCCCCTCTCATGCCGCACATAACAGAGGAAACATACCAATTGTTTTTTGCAAAAAAAGAGAGTAAAAAGAGCATCCACAATTCTGAGTGGCCAAAAGAAAACAAAGAGTGGGAAAATAAGAAAGCGCTTGAGTCCGGTGACGCGGCAATTTCTGTGATTTCTGCTATTCGGATTTACAAGACAAAAAAACAGCTCTCACCTAATGCGCCGCTTAAAGAAGTGATTATTTCAGAAAAACTTGAAAAAACTCTTGCACCGGTTGCGAGCGCGATACAGTGCGCAATGAAAGTTGAGAATGTTTCTTTTGCAGAAGTTAAAGAAGTGACTGAAGAATTTGAGTTTGGCGGAAAGACGTACGAAATCAAAGTGCAATAATTAAGTGCATTCCCGAATTTCCTGCTCTGTCGTAAACTGAACATCTTTGTCTGTCTGTTCTACAACAATTATGGTGTATGGCTGTGTGAGCGCCATTGTCACGCTGCACCTTTGCCCAGGGGAAACCTCGCGCACAAAAACTTCGAGTGCGCTCTCGGTCTCAATTATCGTATCCACACTTATGCTGTACCCACCTGAAGAGCGCTCGCCCTGAAACACTGCCAGCACAATGTTCTCTGAAAAATTAATGTCCGGAAGTGACTGGGTCTTGTCCATGTCCCACCAAAAAGTTTCCCATTCACAGAGGTTGTCTATCACATGGTTTTTCTTTTCAGGTTGATTGCTGTAAATGCCGCTTCGTATTGTCTCAAAAGAAATGTTATTTTCATACTTTGTTTTTGGCACTTGTGCGACTGCTTTGGAAACAGCAAATGTCAGAACATAATCGGAAAGCCTTATCCCTGAATCGTCTTTAGGATATGGGCTAACCCCTGCCAACTCCACAACATAGTTGTCAACATTTATTTTCGAGGTGTAGCCAATGCTTTGTCTCCAGTCAGATATATTGTAAACGCCGAGAGTCTCCGCTCCTTTTGAAATCATAATCTCTGCTACAACCTCTCCGGATACAGCACATCTAAAGTCACTCGGGCATCTGGAATCGTCTATTATGTCCAGTAACTCTATGCTCATGTTTTCGGTTTCCAGAAACGCCTGCTGATTGACACCTATTTGAAATGGCGTATCTAAACCGGCAAGAACTGCGCTCTCCTGCTCTGTGCATCCGCTGGCAAGAATTACAAGTGCAACAATTACAGAAAGTATTTGCCTCTGCATAGGAGATATTGTTCGGACATGCTTAAAAACATTGTTTTGCACGATTTTCCCAAGTAACAAGCAATCTGGCTGAAATACTCAACGCACCTTTTCACAACTCAGCATGCAACGGACTTCGTTAAAACACAGAAACTATACGCAATTTTCAAATACAGACAACAAATTAGAACAAATTACTTGGGTTCCAAGAAAAAATATATTGTCTGGCCTGGTGTCATCTTTTCCAAGCCTCTTTTTCTCAATTGCCCATAATCCTCTGATAACCTAAAAGGAATCATTGGTTTGCCAGTAATATTATCGGTGTCATACTCAGAATGTTCTCTTACTATAACGCCTTCCTCTAAAAGCATATTCATTTTGGATTCAGATCCGTAGGTCATGCGCTTTATAGGGCCTTCCAACGGCCAAACGCCCAAAACTACGCTGTTAACTTCACCTACTTCAACTTGAGTATCGCGGAGCGAAAGTTCACCACCATCTTCAGATATGGGTTCGTCAGAGACCATGTAAACCGGCTGCATAAGTTCAATTAACTTTATCACGCTTTCATTTTCAGCCACGCTTGGATCAAGGTCATACATGCGTCTTACTATTGACTCCATATTCATTCATAAGTAAGAGGTCTTTTTAAATGTATCTGTTATCAGGACTATTCGTAAGTAATAATATTCTATTACAAATTTTTGAATTATTCTCCGCTACAACTATTCCAAACGTATAACCTGGTCTTTTACGATTCCATTTTGTTTCATCCAGATTTTCTCTTCAAGAAAAAGTTGTAAAATTCCGGAAGTTTTGCACGATTTGCCATGAGAACTTATGCAATTAAATACATAATCGGTTCTGCAAAAGTTTTGAACATCCAGTAGTTGAACAGTATTGCTGTAACCGTAAATGTTGCGTGATTAAATAGGTCCGGGCGAAAGTATGCGAAAACAATATTCATTATGATCACATACATGGCTGTGCAGATGATGCCGAGCCCGTAAATTGTTGTGTACGATATGTATGGTATGGCTATTGCAATCACGCCATACCCGATTGCAGGAAAAATAAATGTATCGAGATTCTGGGAACTCACGCGCCTTATTGCAGAACCGATTATCGATGATGCGCACCCGACAATGAGTGCTGCCTTCCAGCCGTATGCAGCACCGGACAATACTGTAAAGAAAAGGACAAGGTCAAAGCCGACAACAAAAGGTATCCAGTCCTGAATAAGCTTTGATGAGGTAGCAATTGCAATAAAAATAAGAATTACATAGATGGGTATCACATATTTGTAAAAAATGAGTGTCACAATAAGCATACCAAGCGCCGCAGATCTCCTGCGGTTGCCTTTGAAAGATGCATGTAGAGACATTAGCCAGACAGACATGCTTCTGCCTGCAACTTCGTTGTTGTTTTTAAAAACATGTTTCGCGCCCTCACTCTTTTGCGTTTTCTGTGGATGTGTTTTTGGATTTTTGCTTTGCTTCTCTTTCAATACATGCTCCTTTGGTAAAAGAAACGAAAGAATTTTTGATATAATCCTGCCAAACGCCATTCAATAACACCTGTCTTTCTTATCCTCAGTAGAATGTATGGGGCAAAAATAAAAACATGTTTTCAAGTCATTCATAAAACAGCAAGTCCTTGCGCAAGCATTTTTTCGCATGCATCAATGTATTTTTTTTCACTGCCTTTTGGTATCTTTGCGCCTGCAGCACTCCTGTGCCCGCCCCCGGTTCCGCCCAATTTTTCTGCGGATTCGCGCGTAATCTGGTTGAGGTCTGCGGCAGAGCCATCAGCCCTTGCAGATACCTTAACTGCTTCCTTTAGGTTCGCAAAACCAAATACAATAAGCCGCGGGTTTCTTTTTGACAGTATAGAGACAATAGTTCCAATTGTATTTCCCGGTATGTTATCTCCTGCAACAATGTACAGCGCGCTTTTTGTCTTTTGAAATTTCTGCATGTTTTCAGACACCCAAAAAAGCACTTTTGCTATGCTTTTCTTGTGCTCACGGATAAGCTTCTCAGCAGAATTTGGCAACCCGAGGCAAAGTTTCAGTCCCTCAAGCGGCTCCTCAAGCCTGCCGCACGCATTAAGTGCAGACGCAAGCTCTTTTAACTCAAAACCGTTTTCAAGGCGGAAATTTTCCCCGATAATGTTGCCTGTATCGTTTCCTGAAAAAGCCTCTTCAATGACAAGAGCTGTTGCAAGCTTTTTTTCCTCATCAGAAGACAAGTCTGATATCGTGCGCCACCGGTTGCCTTCTTTAAGAGGTATTTTCAGGGATGATAAAAGCCGCAATACTGCAGACCCGTTGCCGGTGATGCCTGTGATGTATGGCTCTGTTGAGTTTGCAATCGCCTTGTGCATGGGCCTTGTGTACCTGCCGAAAAAAAGAAGCCCAACCTCTACCTTTATTCTGCCGGATACTTCTGCCTCTTCAAGCAGGATGCTATTTATGCCCTGCATCTTTCCGTTCACAAACTGCATATCCCCGCACGCGCCCGCAACTGCGAACTCCACCATGCTTCTTGCTGATGATGAAATGCCTCGTGCAACAAGATACACAACTCCGGCACCGCTTATGTATTTCGTCCCGTTTATATCTTCAAGAAACGGGTTTACGTGAACAAGCCCTTTCCATTCGTCGCCATATACAGGATGATGGTCTAAAACAATAATTTTTTTGCCTGAGAAATAATTTTTTAGTATGTCAATTTGCCCTGAGCCAATGTCTGTAAAAATCCAGAGGGATGCATCTTTTTCTGATAACTGCTTTGCTGCATCTGCATCAAGCTGGCGAATGAAATTAACTTCAAAACTCTTGCCTGCTGTGTCAAAGCAGCGGTGCATTATTGCGGCTGCAGATATGCCGTCAGCATCATAGTGAGATACAAGACAAATATTGCCTTCTTCACTCCTTATTTTTTCTGCTGCAAGGGACGCCCTCTCTTTCAGGGCGAGAAAGTTCTGCCTTGGAATCTCCTGAAACATAGGGATATTGGGGATAATAATCTTATATTCCCCAATACCCTGTTATTATTCCAACTACGCCTGCGCAAGAATCTTCAGTTTTGCGCGCTCGTACTTCCAGTCCACAGGAAGAACCTTTGAGGCAACATAGTATTTTGAAATGCGCTTTATTTTTGACTCAATCAAAATCATTCCTCTCCACGAGTGCTTGTCTTTTTTATTGAGTTTTATATGCTCATAAGCCTTGTTCGCGCGCTTTATCAACGACATGAGGTCTTCAGGGAATTTTGATGCCATATCGTTTTCCTTAAGCACCTTTGCAATTGTCTTGCCTGTAAGTGCCTTCACAGAAGGTATTCCATACTGATCCCTAAGAACTGTTCCGATCATTGCCTGAGACATTTCCTGCTTCCTTAGCTTTACAATAATCTTTTCAACCTCGTCGGTCTTGTATTCTGCCCATTTTGGGGTCTCTTTTGTGTCCGGCCTGTGCGAGCCTGATGTTCCGCCTTTTCTTGAGTGCATTCTTGCGATACTAACCACCTTTTGTAATTTTGCGAAGTTTGAGAAAGAATTAGTTCTTTGCTCCGACCTGAACACGAGCCTTAGGCCCTTATCCAGTCCTCGCTAGCAAATGTTATGCTGTAATGTTTTTAAATGTTACGAGTACATGGAATACATCACAATTAGAGAAATTGTCAGTCTATCTGTTTATACAAATTCATACTCAGATACCGCTCGCCCCGATCCGGCAAAACTGTAACGATTTTATCATACATCTTTGCCAACTTTAACGCAACAAACATATTTGCACCAGAACTTATCCCGACCAATAAACCATGTTCTTTAGCAAGTTGCTTTGTCGTATGAATTGCTTCTTCACTGCTAACTGTAACGACTCTGTCAACTTTGCTCTT
>CBDUVQ010000007.1:0-21888 GCA_965370715.1 uncultured archaeon | reverse complement strand
CGCACTTTCACACGATGCCCCTGACCCCGAAGGGTTGCGGGCAATTGGTTTCCCTACGGCTGCCTGCCTTCGCAGTTAGCCTTGCCACTTAGATATACTCCCTGCCTCTTTTTTCGAAACGCACGGTACGACACTGGTTGCCCGAGGGCATCCTTTCATGCCGCACCTAACTGTAACCACATAATTTCAGGATCTTATCAACTCCTGTTACGGATGCTTTTCAGAGTTCCGTCACCGTACTATTCGCTATCGGACTTGGGGAGTGTTTAGATTTGGGAGCTATTGCCTCCCATATTCACACAGAATTTCCAATCTATGCTACTCTTCTGCGGGCAAAACCGGCATAGTTTTTCCTTACCGGACTGTCACCTTCTATGGTGCCCCGTTCCAGGGGACTTCAGGTAACTTGTCGGTTGTGCGCCCGCCCACATCTCCTGTACATTACTGTACAGGATTCAGGTTGATCTGTACCGCTTTCGATCGACTTTATTCACGGCATCGATAGTTCTTTCTTTTCCTGCGGGTACTAGGATGATTCGATTTCCCGCGTTCCCCCTCCCATATGGGAGTGCCTTTCGGCTGATAACCAATTAAGGAACCCGCGGATCAGAGGCTGCATGTGCCTTCCCGCGGATTATCGCAACTTGCTGCGCCCTTCGTCGGCTCCCAAGCCAATCCATCCATTATATGGCGTAGTAGTATATACGTACAAAGTACTCAATACGAACCTGTGCTGAATCATACGAATTTATGGTATCAAACCAAAATTCTCTTCTCCATCCCCGAAGAGTTCGGGAACAGTTTTGCAACCTTTTGCTTTTGAGGGCAAAAGGTTGATGTTGTATGAAAATATCTCATGTTGTTTTGCGCACAGTTTTTTGGTTCGAACGCAAGTGAAACTCTTTGGTGTTTAGTTTGCAAAATATGGACCCTGCGCGAATTTCGCCACATCCAGTATTTCGATTTTTTAAACTGGATACGTATTCGAACGCGCGGCCTCTGCCTAACTTACAATACTGCCTAAAGGCAGTTTTGATGCAAGGGCAGCGATCTACCAACTGATCTAAGGGCCCTGTATCACAAACGATATAAATACCGCTTGTATTGTTGGCTACTGTTATGCCTTTTTTAAAGGCACTGCTTTTTCTGTTTACCAGAAATATATGGTGGCTCTATGCAATCCAAAGTCACTAAGCTTTGCTTAGTTTCGTAGGAGGTGATCCAGCCGCACCTTCCGGTACGGCTACCTTGTTACAACTTAACCCTCCTTACCAAACCCGGATTCAACTCATCCAATAGAATAAGCATCATCCAAGCCCGATTCAGATGGTTTGATGGGCGGTGTGTGCAAGGAACAGGGACGTATTCGCCGAAGTGTGATAAACTTCGGTTACTAGGGATTCCGGCGTCATGTGGGTGAGTTACAACCCACAATCTGTACTAAGAGAGGGTTTGAGGGATTAGCTTCGCCTTTCGGCGTCGCAGCCCGTTGTCCCTCCCATTGTTGCCCGCGTGTAGCCCATGGGGATTCGGACCATACTGACCTACCGTTGACCACACCTTCCTCCCATTTATCACGGGCAGTCCCGCATGAGTGCTATGCTTCCGGAGAAGCATATAGCAACATACGGTGTGGGTCTCGCTCGTTACCTGACTTAACAGGACACCTCACAGCACGAGCTGACGATGGCCATGCAATACCTCTCAGCGCCTCAGGTAAGCCCTTCAGACTGACCATCATAGTGCTGTCACCCCTGGTGAGTTTCCCGGCGTTGAATCCAATTAAACCGCAGACTGCACCCCTTGTGTGTTCCCCCGCCAATTCCTTTAAGTTTCAGCCTTGCGACCGTACTTCCCAGGTGGCCCGTTTAACGGCTTCCCTACGACACTGAAAGTTCGCGAAGAACCTCCAATATCTAACGGGCATCGTTTACAGCGTGGACTACGGGGGTATTTAGTGAGAAAACACGATTCGTTGGACCTACATATATGTTTGACGTCAGAAAGCTTGGCTTTCTGTTACTCCTCGAAAAGGCAAAAACGAAATATTTGCCTTATATGTTGCGTCTTCTCTCATATCTAATCCCCTTTGCTCCCCACGCTTTCATTCCTCACCGTCGGATCCGTTCCAGTTGGACGCCTTATGTGTAACCTCTTCAATAGTAGAAATATCATGGATTATTTATTTGCGATTTAGATGAATCGCCTTTTGTTACCATGAACACTTCTTTTGG
Source organism: uncultured archaeon (assembly GCA_965370715.1). GTDB lineage: Archaea > EX4484-52 > EX4484-52 > EX4484-52 > B79-G9 > JAFCBV01. The sequence goes on along the minus strand of CBDUVQ010000007.1, from coordinate 19,654 downwards.
CGAGTTATCAATAAATTGAAAACAAGCTAAAGAAAAGGTTCCGCCACAGGTGGTCCCTCAGGGATTACAACATTCCACCGTTACCCCTGAAGTACCTCCAACCCCTCCCGGTCCCAAGTGCGCCAGTATCTCTTGCACGCCTTACAGTTTTCTGCAAGATTTCACAAGAGACTTAACGCACCGGCTACGGATGCTTTAGACCCAATAAACGAGATCACCACTCGTGGCTCCGTTATTACCGCGGCGGCTGGCAACGGTATTACCCACCACTTATTCCACTAGTTATTTACGCTAATGAAAAGCCAACACAGTGTGCTGGCACTCAAGGTTTCCTCGTCACGCTTTCGCGCATTGCGAAGTTTCCGCGCCTGCTGCGACCCGTAGGCCCTGGGTTCATGTCTCAGAACCCATCTGGAGGCTACTGCTCTCACAGCCCCTAAGGATTATCGGTATGCTAAGTCATTACCTTAGCGTCAGCCTAATCCTACGCAGCCCCATCCTTGGGTGCCGAAGCTTTTGGAAACAAACCATTCCAGGTATAGTTTCCTATGGGGTATTATCTCCAGTTTTCCGGAGTTATCCCCCGCCCGAGGGCAGGTTAGCTACGTGTTACTCAGCAGTTCGCCCTGGTTTAACCCAGTGACTCGCATGGCTTAATCAAACCCTGATAGCGGTGATCTCCGGCAGGATCAACCGGAATTAGCGGATTGCATAGAGTTTCACCTATTTCTGGCACTGAAAAAGCTCAGCGCCAACATGTGATTTTGATACAGCTGGATAACATTGGTCATAGCATCTGCAAAATGCAGTACGCTCAAGTGTTAACGTGCCATACCGTACTCACAAAATAAACATCAGGACATCCAGGTCTTGTGACAAGGACACTCAACATCCGAGCATAGAATACAGCCGGATGCCGCGCGAAACATCGGTGTTTTTTCGCGCCAAAATCTTCACCAGAAATTCGTTCTGTGAGGTATCTCTATAAGTGCACTGAACATTTATATAGCTTTCTTCAGGGTTGCAACATCTTGCTTTTGAGTTCGCGAAACAGGTCTTGAACTGGTATTGTATCCCTGTCTTCCGGACGGGTTTCATTTATCCATGCTTCTATGGAATAAACTAGAAATTCTTCTCCATATTTTTCAATACATGCTTTCAAATTCGGGTCATCACATCGCTTGATATACTCAAGATAACCTTCAATTAGTTTGGTTTTCTGCATAAGACAAAATGTCTTTTTACGATTAAATCTGTATGCATTTAAAAAATTCAAGTTAGAAGATAGGTTATGCCTGAAACAGAAAAATCCGCAGTCGCTATTGGATGCGACCACGGAGGATATGAACTAAAAGAGAAGATAAAAAAGCTTCTTGAGTCTGAGGGCGTCGAATTTAAGGATTTTGGATGCTTTTCTGAAGAATCATGCGATCACCCGTTAATTGCTAAAGAGGTTGCAGAAGCAGTGTCTTCAGGAGCGTTTTCCCGTGGTATAGTGGTTTGCGGTACAGGAATCGGCATGTCTTTGGCAGCAAACAAAGTGAAAGGAATACGCGCAGCAGTCGCATACAGTGTTGAGACTGCAAAACTCTCGCGCGAACACAACGACTCAAACATTCTTTGCCTTGGCGGGCGCTCGCTCGACCACAACATAGCACTCGAAATGGTCAAAGTATGGCTTTCAACAAACCAGCTGCCTGACGAAAAATACAAGCGCAGGACAAGGCAGATAATGGATTTGGAGAAATAGGTTTATCTTTTCTTCCTCTTCCACACAACACCATCTTTGCTGTCCTCAAGAACAATGCCTTTTTCAAGAAGCTGTGCGCGAAGTTCATCAGACTCCTTATATTTTCCAGCTTTTCGAAAAGCCTCGCGCTTTTCAATAAGCATTTCAATGTCTTTATCAATTGCAGTTTCTTCCTTTTTCTCAAACAGCCCGAGAACTCCGGACATTTCATCAAAAACCTCGTTTGCGTTCATAAGAGCGTTCTTGTTCTTTCCGTGGGCATCTATGTAGGAATTAATCTCTTTTGCGAGTGCGTGAAAATTTGAGAGAGCGAGCGGGGTGTTCAAATCATCCTCAATTGCCTGCCTGAATTTTGAGAGCAGCTTTTCTGATGCAACAATTAACTCAGCGTCAATGGATTGCGTTTCATCACAAGCGCGCTCAATTGCGATGCGCAGGTTCTCTCTTGCTTCCCAAAGCTTGTTGTAATTGTCAAGCGCGTTCTTTGCAAAGCCATCTGTGTAGTTGAGCTGTTTTCTGTAGTGGGTTGAAATGAACATATACCGTATTACTTCGCCGTTGTATTTTTCAAGAAGATCTTCAAGCGTGAAATAATTGCCCTTGCTTTTTGACATTTTCTCGCTGTTGACAAGAAGGTGCTCGCCGTGCACCCAATAATTCACAAATGGCTTGCCGGTGTATGCTTCGGACTGGGCAATCTCGTTTTCGTGGTGTGGGAATACAAGGTCAATGCCGCCTGTGTGCAAATCAAGTGTTTCGCCAAGCTCTTTCATGCTCATTGCAGAGCACTCAATGTGCCAGCCAGGGCGAATCAGGCCCCACGGGCTGTGGTAGCATATGCCCCGCTCAATCTCTTCAGGCGATGATTTTTTGAGAAGCGCAAAGTCCTGCGGGTTTTCCTTGTCATACTCATCAACATCAACGGATGCGCCGACTTTTATGTTTGACAGATCAATTTTTGAAAGCTTGCCGTATTCCTTGAATGATGAAATCCGGTAATAAACCGAGCCGTCTTTTTCATAAGCGTGCCCTGTGTCTATGAGATGTTTTGTCATAATAATCATTTCAGGAACAGTCTCTGTTGCTTTAGGGTAAACGTCCGCAGGCATGATATTTAGAATATCAAGGCCGCGCATAAATTCTTTTGTGTAGAATTCAGTGAACTCTTTCAGCGTTTTTCCTTCCTTTGCAGAGTCGCGTATTGTTTTGTCATCAATGTCAGTTATGTTCATGACAAATTTGACTTTATATCCCAGAAATTCAAGTGCGCGCCGAAGAGTGTCGTACATCACAAAACTCTTGAAGTTGCCGATGTGCGGCATTGCATACACTGTCGGACCGCAGCCGTAGAATTTTACCTCTTTAGGATTGATTGGCTTGAAGAGTTCTTTCTTCCTTGTTAAAGTGTTGTAGATGTGGAGAGGCATGCACTATTGTTCGATATTTACTTTTAAAAACTGTTCTGTTGCCGTATATCTACTTGGTCTTTATTTTACTTGTGCCAAACATACAATCAGCCGGCAAAACGGATTGCTGTCGGGGTTGTGTGCCTTGATTGATATACGTTCATTGCCTGATTATTAATTGCATCGTCCTCTATTTTGCCAAGATTCTCTGCATGCTCATTCAACCTCGAAAGGAATGCGTGCAGCTCTGCATCTGAGACATAAAACTTTGCGCCAAACAAAACTCGTGATAATACATTTCGTGAATTTTTTGTATCCTCAAATATTTTTTCTGGAGTTGACCAGTATTTTTCCAGTAACGGAAAGTTTTCCGGATTTTTGACATATGTGAGCAAAATCTCTGCGAGAGGATCATAGTGCTGCTCTGTCCAGTCACATAATATCTCTGGCCTTCTGTCTTTTTCGGAATACATTTACTTACCTCTTTCTATTGTAAACGAGTCTTTTGTTTATTCATGAACACAACTCCATCAATGTCTTTCCGTTTTCATCCGGAGCAGGGTTTTTGCAATCCATATATTTGTTCACTATAGATACCACAGTCGTCTTCAAATCCTCTGAAAGTGCTTTAAAAACAGAGCCGTATCTTTCACCAGTTTTTGCGTTTATGACAAATGAAAGCGCATCTTTCTGATCTGGGTCAAGTGCAGTATTTTCATCTACCATCCTATGAAAGTGTACAACTTGCTTTACGCCTCTTAAAAAGACATACGCAATCGTCTCTGCCGCGCGTTCAAGACCAATTTGTTCATTAAGATATTTCTCAACAACGCGAGCGACAACCTCTTGGTGTATTGCCGCCTGTGATGAAGATATTGCGAAATCTCTTTGGTCTTTATTCACACCAAAATAGGCTTCAATTCTTCGAGGGAGATCTCCACGACCCCAGTCTTTTCCAAAATCCGGTGAAATATATTTTTCTTCAACAAATCCTGTTTCCATCCAGTCAAGACCATACTGTTTTTTGGGAATTGTTTCTGAAACCTTTCTGAAAACATCCTCTGGTGTTGAAACTTTTTGAACGTCAGGCAACACGACCTCTGGAATGGCTCCGCCGCCTTCGCCGTATATACTAAAAGACATTACTATCAACTCCCTCCAATATGGCTCTCGTTAATCCGTAAAAACATCCTTGAAAAATGCGCTCGCTCGCTGTGACTGCGAAAGAACTAGCGTTATCGTTTTCGATTTCAATAGTTTTTGAATCCCTTAAACTTCCGATATTAGTCATATTCGTCACAACTCTGATATTGTTATTTTTTCTATTTCTCGAGTGAATGTGTTTTTTGTTATGTCGCTTCTTCGTAACACTCCTTTATGGACTTCAGAACGCTTCTGAAACCAAAATATGGCTTTCGCTAACTCAATAAAAAAGCCTATTATAAACAAAAATTACCCGCACCTTGTAAGAATCCTGTTCTGGAAAACCGGACCCGAATGGCTTGCAGGCAAACCGCGCGTTTTTTTTTGCGCGGCCTGTCCTCACAGGTTGCCCGCAAGTGGGTTCAAGGTGCGTGAAAAATAAATCTCTCTTCAAAGACACCTTCTGTAAGTCTCATGCTCTGGAAAAACAAGGACCCAGACAGGAGTGTCTCTATAGAGAGAATTTTTCTAAAAAGAAGCGGTGTTCAGTGGGTCATCCATCGGTTGAAAAAGAAGCGGAATCATCCCCTAATATTCTGTGCACCCGCATGAATATTTAGCGAAATGTAGCACAGAGATAGGGCTAAGCATGCCAAAGTTCATTCTTGTATTCCATTGCATACTTAGTGATTGCATAATGACCAAGTCTATTTTATTGAAGTAGATATAAATAGTTTTGTTCTTTTGGTCACTTTTCAGGAGTATTTTTGCCAAATTTCGTTTTTTTATTTAAAAAATATATAACCCGCGCAACCCCTATTTCTCTGCATGGATGCTGTTTTCCTCTTTGATATAGGCGCAGTAATTGTTTTCGCAACAATATTCGGTGCAGTAGCATCTTTTTTCAGGCAGCCAATGATTCCTGCATACATTATTGCAGGAGCAGTTATCGGACCTTATGGTTTTGGAATAATCACAAATCAGGCGCTCATAACAACGCTTTCAGAACTTGGCATAGCGTTTCTTTTGTTCATCATAGGAATGGAGCTTAATTTTTCCCGCCTAAAAGATGTAAGCACAATTGCAACTGCCGGAACGGTTATACAAGTGGCTCTCTCATTTGCAGCAGGCTTTTCTGCAGCGCGCTTTCTGCTTGGCTTTGGTTCTCTTGAATCTGTTTATGCCGGGCTGGTCATTGCTTTTAGCAGCACAATGGTTGTGATAAAGCTGCTTGTGGACAAAGACCTTATCGAGACGCTTCACGGAAGGATAGCTCTTGGAGTTCTTCTTGTTCAGGACATTATAGTGGTTCTCGCCCTTTCTGTGCTTTCAAATCTTGACAACTTTACAGCAGATACACTCATAATATCTTTAATGAAAGGCATCGGCCTTTTCTCAATGGCAATTGTGGCGTCTAACTACATCTTTCCACGAATCGTAAAGTCCCTTACAAAAAACCCTGAGCTTATGTTTTTGATGTCCCTGTCTGTCTCGTTTCTGTTCGGCGGCCTTGCATATATTTCGGGCTATTCAATTGCAGTCGGAGGGTTTCTTGCAGGCATAAGCCTCGCAGTATTTCCATATAATGTTGAGATAATAAGCAGGATAACATCTCTTCGTGATTTCTTTGCAACAATGTTCTTTGTATGCCTTGGAATGCAAATAGCATTTTCAAATATTGCATCTGTTTTGCCCGCAATTGTGATTTTAACAGCCATCACCGCAATAATAAAGCCAGCCATAATTACAGTCATTGGAATTATTTTTGGCTATGGCAGGAGAACTTCATTAAGTGCAGGATTAAGCCTTGCACAGGTCTCTGAATTTTCAATAATAATTGTCGGCGCAGGCCTTGCATTAGGCCACGTGTCCTCAGAGCTTCTGCTGATAACCACAATGACGGCAGTCATAACAATAAGCATTACACCATACTATATAGAATACTCGCCGTTTTTCTACAAGCTCTTTTCAGGCGTTCTGGAAAAGCTCAAGGTCTTTCAAGTTGTGAAAAACAGGAAGCTCCACAACACCACAAGCGAATTCGACATGAAACCGAACAAGATTATTATTTGCGGTGCGCACACCATGGGCAAAAGCATTGCAGATGAGATTCTCCTGCAAAAAAAGAATTTCGTTGTAATCGACTACAATCCTGAGGCAATAAAGGTGCTGATGTCCCAGAACATTCCCTGCATGTATGGAGATATAACGCACATAGAAGTTCTTGAGAAAGTAAACATCTCGCAGGCGCGCCTTTTAGTCTCAACAATACCTTCTTATGAGGTCAATGCCAGCCTCATCAATACCGCCCGAAAAAAGAACAAGAACATTAAGATAATGCTTACTACAAACAGTGTTGATGAAGCGCTTCACTTCTATGCAGCAGGGGCGACATATGTACTGCTTCCAAAACTCATAAGCGGGCAGAAAGCAATACAAAACCTTGATGAGTTTATTTCAAATGATGAGCGCAAAATAAACAGCATAAAGAAAAAAGAAGTCATATTCCTTGAGAGAAAGAAGGAGAGCCAGACATTTAAGAGATACGAGAACGGGTTTCTAAGAGACCTTCATAGAAAAGTTCTTGGAAACAACAACACGCGTTCGTAGCGTTTCGCAAGACATATAAAAAATGTGCATCAACTTTCCTGATGGATAAAAAAGCCAGCGATAAAATACAGAAGAACTTACATGCTTTGGCAAAAAAGCATGATGTTTCTGCAAAACTGTTTCTTGATGAGAAGGAAGTTCTGGATGTAAAAATAAAGAAAGATACAGTATATCTTGACTCAAAAAATGTTCTCAAGCTTTTGGCAACACCTGCGCTTATAAAACTAGGGCTTGCATTGCGCTCGGATTTCGGAGGAAAATATAAGATTCGCATGAGGCCCGGATTCATAAAGCGGCTTCTTGGAAAAAAGTAGCACCGTCCCCGAAATCAGAGAATCGCTGCAAAGAAAATTAGTACAAACACAACCAACATAGCCACAAAAACAAAAACTGTTTTTGCAGAGGTCCAGACAAACTTGTCTATTGCATAAAATATGGTAAGGAAAAGAAAAATCACAACAAAAAGCTCTATAGGGCTTGTGGTTCTTGCGCCGTTCTTTATTACCAGTGCCGCATCAATAACAGCCCGGCCTGCAATAGATGTTGTGCGCACAGCACTTTCAATAATAGCTACTACAGCAGCCCTGAATATTTCGATGATTTCAAGAAGCATAAGCTTATTTGGTTGGGTCTGGTTTATATTTCTTCAGGCAAAGGTCTGCAACGCAATACTTGATACAAAAAGGATTGCCCACACAGGAATACTCCACCATATCACTTTAGAGCCGTCAAGTGGTGGTATTGGAAGCAGGTTGAACATTGCAAGAATTAAGTTTATGTAGATTATGCTTTGTGCAATTGCATTTTCAGGCGCAAGAATGATGAATGCGCCGGCAATCACAAGATTTGCAACCACACCTGCTGAGGCAATAAATCCATTCTGCCTTTTGGTGAGGCGCACATTGTGCACCATCCCTTGCTGGTCTCGATAATGCGTGTATATCATGACCGCGCCCGGGGCCGCGAAGATAAATCCGAATGCTAAAGCGAAAAACAGAGCGAACATTAACCCTTTCTTCCACATTTCGTACTGCGCCCATGCCCCGTATTTCATTGCAGTGAACTTGTGCATAAGCTCATGAGGGATAAATGACAGGCCTACGATTATAGTTATCTGAATATATCGTAATATGAAGTGGTTGCTTAATCCGTCGAAAAGACTACTCTGACTTATGGAAAAAATTAAGCCAAGAGCCAAAGTGGATTTTAAGATGTCGTGTATTTCTTTTTTCGTAAAAGTGAATAAGTAGTTCATCAGTCTCAGTCTCCCCTTATTTCCTGCCACCTTACTTTCTTTTTTTGCACCAATTCTTTTATACGCTTCTGTCTTTTTGAGAGCGCTGACTTGTTGAGCTTTATTTCGCAGAAAACAACTTCATTGTCTGTGAATGCCAGACCATCAATAGGGTCTCCGATAAACCTGAAGTTTTTTGGCTCAAAAGAAAACCTTTTAGAAAAAGGCACAATCTGCTCAAATATCTTTCCGTATGTTGTTGAAAGGCTCTGTTTTCTTGATGCAATTAAAGACAGCTTATTAATAAGATATACTATGGCTGCAAGTTCAATGATTGAGACAACAATGAAAAAAAGCAAGGTATTCATAATCAGCTACTCTTTTTTCTTTGCAAGCACAATCCAGCCGTTTGACGGATCAAGATCTGATATGAATATTCGGTCTATAAGAAAGCCCGCCCCAGCGCAAAGCTTTGTTACGTGTTCCTCTAAAAGTGAATCTTTTTCACGAACATCCAAGAGCGCCCGCCCGTTTGAGAGAAGAGACTCCTTATTGTTTTCAAGAATGCTGAATGCCGTGAATAGCCCGAACTTTGGGCCAAATATAATGAAGTTGAATTTTTCATTATGCTTTTTGGATATGCAATCCATAAGCGGGTTTAGAGGTATGTCCAGCACACCTGAAATGCTTGAAGCTGCTGCTCCTGCGTTTGCAACAGAGGCACCCATGTCTTTCAGGAAGAGCAAAGTGCCCGGATCTGCCCCGATACAGAGCGCGTCAGTCATGCTGGTGAACAGTTCGCACTCTTTTTGAAGCTCGCGTACCTGAAAGTACCCCTGTGGCTTGCCTGCGAGCTGCATATCTGTTATTTTTACAGAATCCTGCGTTGAAACCGGAAAATCCTGTTGTGTGATGATTTGCCCGTTTACCTCAACAAAGCTGTCACGTATAAGGGCGCGCGCAGAAAGGAGGTCAGAAACACCCAATTTTGACACCAGGTAGGAATCAAGAGACATGAAAATATTTTGGTGCACACAAATAAATATGATTTTATTTCACGAAAGCGCTCTTTTTAGCCAAATAGACATTTCAGCAAGTTTCTCAATAGGTATGGTTCGCGGTTTCTCACCAGCGTATGGCGCAAGCCCGAAGACTTTTTGCGCCTGTTTCTTATCAAGCCCGAACTCTTTTCTGGAGTGTATGAGCGCATTCCTTGCGGTCTGGTTCTTGTGGGTGAAAAGAGCGCGCGCAACATTGAAGAAAAATTCCTCACTGCCGACATTTGGCTTGTCTTTTCGTGGCACAAGACGGACTATTGCAGAGTCTACTTTTGGCTTTGGAAAATATGCTGTTTTTGGAACGTTACATATTTTTTTGGCTTCAAAATAATACTGCGAAGCAATAGATATGCGAGAATAGTTTTTTTCGCCCGGTTTCGCAATAAGCCTTTCTGCAAACTCTTTTTGAAACATCAGAACAGCGGGCTTGCCGAGTTTCCCAATTAGCACAATGATTTTGGAAGAAATCGAGTATGGAATGTTTGAGACACATATATCGAATTCAGGAATATCAACTTTAAGGACGTCGCCCTCAATGAGCGAGAAGTTTTCTTCAGGAAACCTTTGCCTTAGAACATTAGCAAGATGTTTGTCAAGCTCAATTGCAACAACCCCTTTGGCTTTCTCAAGCAGATATTGTGTCAGTGTCCCGACACCGGGACCTATTTCAAGTACAATATCCTGTTCTGTAATTTTTGCAGCATCTATTTCCTTGTTAATGTAATTTTCGTTTGAAAGAAAGTGCTGGTCAAGCCTTTTGTTCGGGCGTATGCCGTATTTTGAAAGAAGAGCTCTTGTGCGTTCAATCATATTGCATCAATCCAATAATCTCTTTTGCCGAAGCATCTGTTTTTATATGGTGACCTGAAGTTATACTGTTTATCGCAAAGAAACCTTTTTTTGAAAGAAGTTCAAGAACTTTTTCTGTCCTCGGAACAGCTTTTCCGGAAAGTTTTGCAAGCTGGTGGATGTCGTAAAGAGGCGCGTTTTTTTCAGATTCTTTGATTAGTTTTTCAAGAAATTTCTTCTCTTGTTCTGTGCCTGCAAAACCATGCATTTTTTCGAGGAATGCTTTTTCAAAAATATTTTCAATCCAGAGCGGGCCTGCATTCAGGGTATCGCTTTTGCAGGAGGGGCACTTTTTTGTGCCTGCGTCTTTTGCGAAACCTCTTGAGCCGCACTTTTTACAGAGCCATAAATATCCTATGTTGTCTATGGCTTTTAGCGCAGCACTTTTTGTCTTTTTTATTCTGGCAAAGATGCGAAAGTAATGGCGCATTGAAAACGAGAGAACCGGGGTGATGCCCTTGTCGTATTTTGCGCACTCGCGCGCAATATTTGCAATAAGTATGCGCAGCCCGATTTCATGCCCTATGTCTGAGCGAAAAGATACTGCGCCGTATCTTCTCCTGCAGGTCTTTGGGTATGTCCCTGAAAGAGGTGCTGTGTCAGTTGCAGTGATGCCTAAAAAGCCTTTATTTGACACAGCGCGCGCAGCAGAGTCAAGAAATGATATGGGTGAGCCAAATGGGTCAATATCCACGAAATCTATCAGATATTTATGGCGCGAGAGAAGCTCGCATGCGTCAAGCCTGGACACTTCAGCGTTCTTAATCCTGTTTAATTTTACGTTTTCTTCAATTAGCTCGAATGCGTGTGGGTTAAGGTCATTCATCATGACTGTGTCTATATTCGGGCACTCAAGGGCATACCTTATGCCGCGCACTCCTGTGGCTGAAAGCACATCCATGACCGTTAGACTTCTTCCGGAAAGCTTTTGGTATACTTTGAGGGCAGTTACAGAAATATCCCTGTTGAACTTCATGTGCGGGTTGTAGAAGACCTCATCCTTTTTCGTTATTTTGCCTGAAAACGCATTTATTCTGGCAGCGCCTTCCGTAATTGTCTGGTACATAGGACTATTTGGAGAAGTATTATTAAAATGATTATAGCATCTGCGATTAGTGAGGTTTTCTATTTGCGAAAATTAGGAGACCGAAGTGCAACGAGTGACCAAAGGAAGCGAAGTGCATAACACAAACATTCAGGCAACCCTCATCTCATTCCGTGTGTTATCATAGAATACCAGTTCGTAACATCAAATTGGTCTCCATAAGGGGCAAATTCTTTCCGAGGCAATATTGATTTCATCAGGTTCCATCTGTCGTTTACTTCTTGGTTTGACAATACTGAAACATGTGGGTCTTTTTGTTGTATTTGAATCTGTGTTAGATATTCGTTGTCGCTCGTACCTCTAATATATTTTGTTTCAACAACGCAAGCAATTCTATCACAAAGTCCATAAGGGTCTTCATCAACGAGCCAAGTTAGGTCTAATAGTGACACTCCTCCATGAAGAAAAACAACATTGTAATTTGGTAATTGAGCTTTTACAGCATAATACATAGACCGAACTATATCATTTTTCATTTCTTTAGTGTCTTGAGTGAAAATAGGAATGCCTGAGTTTACTGATTCTCTCAAAAAATCAATAAATAACTCTCCTTCAGGTTTGTGTTGTTGAATTTGACTATCGTTCATGAGTGTTATTAAGAAGGATCAATATTTAAAACAAGCTACTCAAAGCCCGAAAAATGTGGAGTAATATGCCGTATGTCGACGTTTCACGATTTTGCTTTCGCATTATACATCAAAACAGAAGAAGCCGCTTTGAATCCTTGATACATTGCAGGTGCAATAAGCTTTTCTTTCAGGCTAATATCTCCTGCAACAAAAAGGCCGGGGATTGGAGTTTCAAGAGTGTTTTCATCATAGACTACATTTTCATCTTTGTCAAGCTCAAGCCCGATTTCCCTGTAAAATCCGGTGTTTTTGACAACACCAATCAGAACGAAGACTGCATCAGCGCGTATTTCCTCAAGTTTATCTGTTGCATGCCGCAAAATAACTTTTTTGTCATTTATTTTAGTTAGGTTTGTCGAGAGCCGGACATCAACTTTACTTTCTTCAAGATGTTTCACATTAAGCTCTTTTGCGCGAAAGAACTCAGGGCGCCTGTATGATAACACTGTTTTGGCTCCTGCATTAGAAAGCGCGACAGCAGCCTCAATTGCTGTGTCACCGCCGCCGACAACGACCACCGTCTTACCCACGAATTTTTTCGGGTCTTTTAGCAGGTAGTAAACATGTTTTTTAGTTTCTCCGGGAATTCCAAGAGTTTGCGGGGTTCCCTGCACACCTGTTGTAAGAACAACTGCTTTTGATGCAAAACCATCATTTTCGGTCATGACTTTGAAGAGATTGTCCTTTTTATGTATGTAAACAACTTTTTGCCCCTCGCGCAAATCTATTTTAGCGCGCACAAGGTCTTCTTTGTAGAAATCTATAAGCTCTCTTGGAGATTTTTTGAAAAAACCTACAACCCCGAATAATTTTTTCCCTTCAACATAATTTTCTATTGTGTTTGCGAGTTTTTCCTGCTCAATCATAAGAGGCTCCATGTTAAGCTCTTTTGCCCGAAGCGCGCAAGCTATGCCTGCAGGGCCTGCGCCAATGATTATGAGGCTGTGTATTTTTGTATCCATTATATCCCTTCTTTCCTAGTGATTCTCTGTAAAGCTTAAATATCTGGCTACGCCTTCTGTGCGCGATGATTGTGGATAATCGTGGCAAAATAAAGGGCTATGAACGACAGAAGCATACCTATTGCAAGGAGCTGGTGGTTTGTGTACAGAAGCGCCATTATTATCAGAATAAGCGCAAGGTCAACTATTTTGAAAAGAATGAAATCTTCCCTGCTTTTTTTGAGAAGAAACCTCGCAAGCGGATTTCTTTCAACATCAGGACCTCGTTTTCCTGAAAAGCGCACTGTCTGGATTAGGTCAATAATCCATAGAAGCGAGAGAACCCCAAAAAGGTAATACAGCATAGTGTTCCTTTATTTCGCGCGCATTATATAATTTCGTGTATTTTAAGCACAAAAAATGCGAGATATACGATAAATACAGCAGCGATAACCAGTTCTATTAAATCGGTTCTCGTGACCTTTTCGTGCCCGAGAAAGAACTCTGTAACAGATGTCTTTTTCCTGCTTTCTTTTTTGGATGGCATAGGAGTTCCCAACGAATATGCGCGCAGGAACTTTTTAAAGATTTGAAAAATATGTATTGATGTTAATCAGTACACAGCCCCGTGGTGTAGCGGTAAGCATAAGAGGTTCTGGTCCTCTTGACTCAGGTTCGAATCCTGGCGGGGCTATCTACAACGAGCGAGTCGGCAAACGATATGCTCGCTTTGTTTGCCAGACGAGCCGTTGGAGAGCTTGAAAAGCCTCTCCAACGGCATTTGTGGATTTTCATGATCTCGAAAACTATATTAAATTTCTAGTTTTCGAGTTCATAGGATTTCGGAGGCACGCTCGCAAGTCCGCGCGAGCTGAATCGACCAAAACCATTTCACTATCGTTCGAAGGTCTCCAAACAAGTTTGGAGAAGCTGGAAAAGCCTCTCCAACGACATTTGTGGATTTTCATGATTTTTGGCGAGTGAGCCCGCAATCGGCATGCTCACAATGTTTGCCATACGAATCGTTGGAGCTTGAAAATTCAAACTAACACAAGAAAAAAAAATCTTCATTCTCATTCAAAAAGAGGCTCATTTACTTTGTCATCGCCGCCGACTTTGAAGTCATCCTCATCAGGAATCTCAAACTTTGTCCTGAAGTTGCGCACAACCTCGTCAAAGCGCATTCTCATGCGCTCGAGGTCGTTCACGACCTTTTCCTGCTCTTCACTTAGATGGGCTGCGCAGGCATACGGCCGTGAGGCATACACAAATGCACTTTCGTAGATGACGCTCTCGCTTTTCTTAGACATATCGCGCGCCATAAGTTCCGTAAGGTCAGAAATAAACTGGTTCATGGCGACCTTGACTTTCTGTGAAACCATTTTGTCTGATATCTCTTTTTTCATTTCGCGAACAATTGCCGCTGTCGGAAAAGCAATGTTGTTAACCATATTTCTCATGCCTATTTTTCTTTTACAGCTTTAAAAATCTCGCGCAGCCAAAAAATTATATATACTCCGAAGTGCAGTATTCATCATAAGGAATATCTTATGGTGGCGAAATGAACAAGCAAAAAAACGCATTACAGGACCTCTTTTTGCATGACAAGCCAGTAAAGATTCTTCTGGGGCTGAGTTCTAATGGCTCTAAGAGTTACGCATCTGTTCTTGCAAAGACCGCAGACTGCACATACTCTCACACAGTCAAGATTCTTGACATGTTTAAAAAGCTGGGCCTTGTGCAGTTTGAAAAAAGCGGGCGCGTAAAGCACATAAAACTTACAGGCACCGGAGAAGATGTTGCCGAAGATATGGTTTGTATTACGCGCAAGTTCTTAAAAATAGAGAGCAAATAAGCTAGTTCTAAAAATATCTTATAAAGAAGATGTTCTTCTATCCTCTATGAACAGCAACACCGTTTGGTGTCAGAACAACAAAATCCTCATCTATGCCTGCGATGTCTCCGTTAACAGCGATACAGGTTTTCCTGAGGCGGTCAACAGCCCTTTTGAGTTCAGTCATATCTTTTTCTTTAAGGGGCTTTATCCTAACCCACACAATATGCCCTGCACGGATTTCATTTTGTATTCTTTCAGTGTCCTGAAAGTCAGAAAGTGTTTCAACCTTTATCTTGATTTTTCCGTCCTCTTCAGTCTCTTTTGCATCAAGTTCAATATAATCCACACTTTCAGCTACGTCCTCGCCTTTTATTCTTTGCAAAAAACCTCTTATTGGCATCCAAATCACCTTTTGCTTAAAAACATTAATTCTTCTAAATATCCTTACACACTAGGATATATAAACTTATTCCCTGCGCGTTACTCGTCCGCTTGCGCTGCCTCAAGAATGCTTATCACATTCCATATCTCTGTGCGAAGGTGTGAGGGTATGTTCGGGTCGCTGCTTGCCTCTTCCAGCATGCTGACAGCAGTGCTAAGCTTTACAGTATTGCTGTGCTCCGGAGCTTTTAATAAGTTAAGAACTTCCTCTATAACAGTTCTTATATTTTTGGGAATGCGCCTTTCCTGATAAAGTTCTTCCACAATGGAAGTTATTTCCTCAATTTTTTCCATAAGCCCACCTTTAAGAATAAGATTGTGATTATAGTTTGCAGCATAATTTTATATATATCAACCAGCTGGTCAGAAAACAGGTTATCTAAGCCTGATTGCATCAAGGTTGCGCGGCACAATTGTCTCAACACGATGTAGTTTGTGAATTGTTGAGGCAAGATTCATGGATTTGGAAGGCTCACCGTGTCCTATTATTATGCGCTCAGGTCGTGCCCTGATTTTAGATATGTAGTTCAAAAGTTGGTTTCTGTCAGAGTGCCCTGAAAAGCCTTCAACTGTTGCTATATTTGCTTCAATCTTAAGAAGCTGCTGCGAGCCGTTTCCTCCAGGGAATGGCACATCGCGCCATCCTTTTTGTATGCGCGAGCCGAGAGTGCCCTCTGCCTGATATCCTATGAAAATAAGTGTGTTTTTCTTGTCTCCTGCCAGATGCCGCAGATATTCCATAATAGGACCTCCGGTAATCATGCCCGATGTCGTAAGTATGACTGAAGGTTCTTTTTCATCAATTACATTCTTTCTTTCAGTCATGCCGCTTACTCTATGAAATATCTCTGAATTAAAGGGATTATTATTCATGTGAAATATTTGCCTTTGCAGGTATCGTGAAAGGTACTCAGGATATGTTGTGTGTATGGCCGTTGCATTCCATATCATGCCGTCAAGGTATACAGGGACATTCAAGAGTCCTTGCTGGTGCGCCTCGGCAAGAACCATCATAGCCTCTTGCGCTCGCCCGACAGAAAAAGCAGGAATTACCACTTTACCCCCTGCATTTATTGTCTTGTTAATTGTCTCAATAAGATTTGTATCAGCATCTCTTTTCGGAGGTATGATATCATGCGAGCCTCCGTATGTGGATTCGATCATCATTGTTTCAATTCTGGAGAAATTAGTGAACGCAGGCTCAAGAAGTTTTGACGGGCCGAACTTGAGATCACTTGTATAAAGAAGATTGTGTAGGCCTTCGCCTATGTGAATATGCGATAATGCAGAGCCCAATATATGCCCTGCGTTTTGGAATGTAAGGCGCATGTCAGGGGTTATATCACAGACCTCGTTGTAATCAAGCGTGACCGAGTGTTTGATTGCGCTTTTTACGCCGGAAGATGTGTATGGAGATTTTTTGCCTTCCCGCTGAACAACATCTATGAAATCAAGTGTTAGCATGGTGGTAAGGTCTCTGGTGGGTGGTGTGCAATACATCGGCCCTTTGAACCCATATTCATAAAGATAAGGGGCAAACCCTGAGTGGTCAAGGTGCGCATGAGATATTACGATGGCGTCCAGAGTGTCAATATCAAATTCAGGAGCGTCCACATAAGGATGCGTTTCTATTGGCGACTCTGAATACAGGCCGCAGTCAAGCAGCACTTTTGATTCCTTTGTCTGAAGAAGTATGCACGAGCGCCCTACTTCGCGAAAGCCGCCGAGCAGTGAGATTCTTACCCACCCTTCTTTTGAGCCTTTTTTAAGTTGGATATTTTCTCCTATCTTGTTAAGGAAGCTTTTCCTGTATTTTGCCTCTTCATGGACAATTTCTCTTGCACGATTCACAATATTTGAGACAAACAATGGGACGCGCTGTATTTCAGGGCTCCAGAATGTCTTTCTTTTTATTTCGCGAAGGGTTTCCCCGACTTTGCCTATAACTATTCCGGGTTTTTGAGCGAGAATTATGACTTTGCCGAATTCCGGCTCAAAGAGTATGTCTTTGATATTTGCTTCGTCAGGAACAAGCTCAAGTATGAGCTTCTTTGCCTCTTCAGGTTCGACAACTATAGATGGGTCTGGCCTTATGTTTACCCTTTTTCGAAACTCAGCCACAAGCTCCTTTATCTCCGGAGCGCCCTCTACAAAGAAGTTTCTGTTCTTAGTATAAAAGACGATCTCAGAACCTTCATAGCATGTCTTTGTTATTTCGAGAGCTTTTGGAAGTCTTTTCTTTATTTCTTCAAGTGTCATAGATATGCCTAAATTAATCTTCGTATGCCTTGTTTTGTTGTATCAGCAGAAACCGACATTACTCGCTTTGCATGAACTTGGAAAACACACAAAAGCAGGAACTCAACAACAATTTTTATGAAAGCAGTTTTTTTATTTCTGTTTCCGGAATCCACTTAATGCCGTCTTTTGTAATTGTTGCAATATTAATAGAAAGCCCGCCTGAGTAAACATCGCGCTCGCGGGCAGCTTTTACTGCACGGGCAACGAGTTTAATGCCACCTTCAACAGTGAGGTCGCTTCTGTATGAATCTTCAAGTACGCCAAGTGCAATAGGTGAGCCAGAGCCGGTGAATGTGTAATCATCCTCTTTCATGACCGCTCCGTCAAGTGTTACAGAGTAGACCTCAGAACCTCTTTCATCTACGCCGCCAAGTATCAGCTGGACAAGCTCAGGCACAAAACTTTTGTATGATGAGCGAAGCAGCATTCCAAGAAGTGATGCAGCAGCCTTTGTTGTTATGGCTCCTTCCTGCATTTCGTAGATCTGTACCTCTGCTCTTAGAAGTTTTGTAACAGCTTGCGCGTCTCCGACAGAGCCTGCAATTGTAAGGCCAATCTTATCTGTTATCTCAAAGACTTTCTTCGCCTTTTTAGATGCAACAAGATTTCCCATAGTTGCTGTCTGGTCTGCTGCAAGGACAACACCGTCTGTGCATGACAATGCTACTGTTGTGGTTCCTGTTTTCATTTTTTCAATTTCACTCACCAACTTAATATAATGTTCTCTAGAATCAGTTGATTTTTGTTGAGTACAAAACTTTAAAAGTATTACTGTGGCAGCACCAGAAATGTTTTTAAATAATGAAGCAAATATCTCTTATGGCTGAAGCAACTCCTGTGCTATTTGGGTTTTTATGGCTTGTAGCAGCAGTGGCTGTATTTATTTATGCTGTAAGGACTCCCGGAAAACTGCTGACCTATGTATCAATGGGGCTTCTGGGAGCAAGCGCAATAGCATTTGTAGGGGCTGGCTTCCCGTTGCAGGTTGTACTGGGGCTTCACGTCTTTCTGATTGCGATAGTTCTCGGAGAAATAGGGCCAAGCGACCTTTTCTGGCTGTATTTTATAATAACATCTGTCGTGTTTACTGCATGGTATTATCTACGTTAATAAATGCTCCCACCGGGATATTCAGGCGCAAAACCTTTTGCTTATGCGCCATTTGAACCCGAGCTCCCGGCTTGAAAGGCCGGTGTCCTTGCCAGGCTAGACTATGGGAGCGTTTTTAATGAGTGAGCCCAAAATTGGCAAGCTCACATCAATTTTGGTGTGAACCATTAAAAAGCTTGAAAAGCCCCACCAATCGCATTTGTGGATTTTCATGATTTTTGTTGAGTGAATCCGCAAGCTCAATTCATTTTTGAGGCTTTTAGTTATTTCAAGATTTTGGTGCGCAAGCCTGAGTGAAATTATTCTAATCAAATCCTTATAAAAGAATATATGTGATCTGTAAAAGAAAAGCCCCTGACGGATTATTGTTCTTCTTTTTCTTCAACCAAAGGTATTTCGTCTTCAGTGGCTTCAGGAACTGTTTTTTCAGCGTCTGCATCTGGCTCGCGTTCGACAGGTGATATCAGGACTTTGGCTTCCACTACGTCTTCATCGTCTTTAGGGATAAATCTCTTCTTGAATTCAGAGATGTCCAGTATAAGTTCCTTTTGCGTTATAAACATGTTTCTGCAGCAGTAGCTTTTTATGCCAAGCTCATCAAGCACTTTCTTTGCATCTTTTCCTTTTGATACCGCCTCCGTATAAGCTTCCCATTTGCTTGAAATCGGACGTCCGCATGTGATGCATCGTACAGGTATTATCATTCAATCACCTTATCTTTTGCTTAACTGCCTCTTTCTTCTTGCACCCTTGCTTGAGCGCGAAGATTTATGTGGCTCTGTTCTTCTTGGGTCATACACCAGAAGCGACCTGTCGTACTTGATAAATTTTTGCCTGAGCTCTTTCTTGTTTTTTGATAACTCAACAAGCCCTCTGGAAATTGCCTGCCTTGCAGCCTCTGTTTGAGAGTTTATGCCGCCACCAGAAACATTAACGCTGATGTCAATTTTTCCGGTTAGGTCTTCGCCTGCAATCATAAAAGGTTCTGATATTTTCATGCGCAATAAGTCTGGCATGATGGTGCTGAGGGCTTTCTTGTTTATTCGAACCACACCTGTTCCTTCACGAAAGTATGCGCGCGCAACTGCCTTCTTTCTCTTTCCGACAGTGCTTGCTGTCCTGAGTTTCTTTACTTCAGGCTTCTTTTCAACTTCTTTAGCATCTTCTTTTTTCTCAGGCATTTTACCACGTTGCTCCAAGCCATTTACTTATTTCTTCAACAGAAATATATTTTGGGTCT
>CBDUVQ010000006.1:0-23312 GCA_965370715.1 uncultured archaeon | reverse complement strand
TCTTATAGTAAAAGCTGATGAAGGTCAAACTGTTTTTTCTAGATAATTGTTTTTATTTTTTACACACGCCACGTAATTCTTTTTTTTATTGTGCTTTGCACTCAATAGAGACACGCCTGAAATTAATTTGATTTTTTGCCTCCAGCATCGCTGCACTAAAAAACAATCCTTGACGGTAGAGTTTAACAAAGCGTTAAGAGATTCTGAAATCTTGCAGGTTTCTCCGTCCAAATTTTTGACTACGCCAAAAACTTCTTTAAATTCTGATGTTATGTGCAATTTGTATGAAAATCAAAATAAAATCCTAAAAAGACTCAATCCTATTAATATCAAACCAATAACTTCAAGAACAATCCCTATCAGATCATCCTTTGATTGAAAGTTCTGAGTTACTACTGCAGCAGGTCCAGTGTGAACATTTGGTGGTTTTATGTATCGAATACACCTTTCCATTTTCCACTCTCCAAGACCTATCAAGGCCATTCCTAAAAAAAGTGGCAAAACTGATGATTTTTCAAATCCTTGCATTGGAACAAAAATAGTTCCAAATGTTCCAACTATTCCAACATACAAAATTAACGAATACCATGTTTCAATTTTGAAATTATCAAGGAAGCCCATAAAGATTAACAAGATTCATGGCTATATAAATATTTTCATACAAACTATCCCTTCAATCGGTCGCCTTGCAGAATCAGTCAAAATTTTTGCTGTCGCAAAACTTCTCTAAATCCCGAGGTTATATTCAAGTTTCGTTCAAATATTATAAGAACCCTCATGTAAATTCGCCACAAGTACAAAAGAACGATAAAACCTTATTAAATTATAAGAACAATATCATATCGTGTTATGATGGCATCAAAGACCATATTTCTTATTTTGTTCATATCCATCTTATTCATTAGTGGTTGTATTGCTGGTGATGATGTAACCGAATTAGTTAAACAAACCCAACAAGGACAGGACTTTCTAAGCGAGTATCCTGAAACCGAAATTACTGCGGTCAGCTTATCAAACGAAACTATTGCGTCCATAATTGATGAAATAAGAAGTGAATGCCACCCCTCAATTCCAGTCAAGGCATATTGGAATGTGAAATTTACCGATCCCGATACAAACACTAAACTGAATGTATGGATTGATAAAAAGACACAGGAAGTAGTTTGCATCATTAAAAAAGCGAATACAAATCAAACACAGGATATTTCGGAAAATAACGAGAACCCAATACCCGAAATCAAAAAAAATTGTAGAGAATTAGCTGGTTTTTTATGTGACGAACCAAATGTCTGTGCGGTCAATTGGTTAGATTCATCTGATTCATATTGTTGCCCCATCGAATGCAATGTATGTACTAAAAAAATAACGGACAATTGTAAAACAAATGACTTGTGTGTTGAATCTATATGTGGTCTTGAAACAAACTTCAATTGCGAATTTAGAGATATAACTCCTTGCGTAAATAACGGAATTTGTGAAGAAGGCGAATACAAAGGAACAGTTACTTCTTGTGGTGGTTCAAGTGCTACTTCTGTAAGTACTGAGGCTTTAAACTCTGATTGTCCAAGAACGTGTGATGATCTTGATGACAACACAGCAGATTATTTTAATTTCACAACACAAAAATGCGAACATTCTGCATGTGGAGGCGTTACAATTACCGAAAACACTTATGATTTCAACAATGTTTTCATAACTATTAAATTGTATGATGTTGAAGATAAAGGAATCGGGGAGTACATATCCATAAAAAATAATCGGGATGATGTTGTAATTATAGGAACTGGTTGCAATTATCCAATTTCTCCTTACGCAGATAGTTGTAGGGGCTGGTCACTTCGACCCTATGAAGAACACCCAACATTCAATCATAAGTATGTTGAGCCAAACTCAGAAGTATATGGTTGGGTTTGGGGTATTAATGCCGATTTTCTCGAACCATACAATACATCTTTAATTAAATTAACAATATGGATTGATGGCGAAGAAATTTCTTTTGTGAAAAATATAGAAGCTATTGAATATTTTGAATAAAACACATATTGGTGAATCAAGGGTAAATTAATGACTAAAAGACTTACAAAAAAAGAAATGGAAGGAATCGTTTGGTTGATTATTATTGGTCTGCCCATACTACTTATAATGAACTTTGTTAATGCAATTGGCTGGTCAATTTTTATTATAATAGTAATAGTTATTATCGTATTTAGTATAAAGCACCAGAATAAAAAGAAGAAAGAAAAAATTGCCTATTTAACTAGTAAATATCATGATGAAGAAATTGTAAATAGAATAATGGGTAAGATCATCTGGCAAGGACAAACTTCTGAGCAACTTATTGATTCTCTTGGTAATCCTTTAGATATCGATGAAAAAATATTAAAAACAAAGAAAAAAGAAATTTGGAAATATCATTCAGATGGAAGAAATAGGTTTAGACTAAGAATAACTCTTGAACAGGATCTTGTTGTTGGATGGGATAAAAGATAATTATATTCATAGATTCAAATGGTTCCTTCATTTTTTTCTTAATGTACTGTATCAAAACGTTCCTTATCCACTAGGTTATATTCAATCAGACCGTAAGAAAATATAAGCCCCCTACCCAACCCCACCAACAACCCACCAGTTATCCCCCTCGCGCCATCCACGCACTCCCTTAAACCCCGCTTCTTCTGCCAAACGAACCAACTCGCCCTCACAAAACAAGTGATAAAAGCGCGCGAACTTCTTATCCCATGTATGCTCTACATCCCCGTTCTCATCAACAAATGCAGCAAGCCTCTTCTGGTCGCGCGCCCACGCACTCACGATAAACCGGCCTTTGGGTGCAAGAACTCTTTTAATCTCCTTTAGCGAATCTATCCGTCCTTCTTCAGTCCGGATGTGGTGTATTGATGCAACATACGTTACAGCATCAAAAGGCCTCTCTCTAAAGGGAAGCTGCCCTGCATTTGCAACAACGCAGTGCGCGCTCTTTTCGCGCGCAATCCGAATCATCTTACGCGATATGTCAAGCGCAACCACTCTGTGCCTTTGCGCTGCGTATTCTGCATGGCGCCCGCCTCCTGCGCCAATGTCAAGAACAAAAGAATCCTCTGCAAAAGAATCAATAAAATCCGTCACCTCAGCCCAGGGCTTTTGCCTTGTTCTCTCAAACTCTGATGCAAACATATCAAATTCAGACTTTTGAAGCGCCATATGATTAGCTTAAAGGAAAACACTATATATACTTGTAAGCAAAATTATGCTATGAAAATCAAGCTGAAATATATTGCCACTGCTGTACTGCTTGGAATAATAATTCTGGCTGCGTTTTCTGCAACTGTCGGCATCACAAATATTCTTTCAATTCTTTTAAAGGCAAATCCAATATATCTTTTTCTGGCCGTGGTAGTATTTATCATATCATACGGTTTTTCAGCTCTTGGAACATGGTATCTTCTTGACAAAAAAGCAAAAAAATGGTTTCTGTTTAAAGTGCATATTGCCGGATATTTCCTGAACAATATAACGCCTGTTGTCGGTTGCGGCGGAGAGATTGTAAAATCCGAAATAATCTCAAAGCGCATGGGAATTGACCGAACAAATGTATTTGCCGCAATTCTTGTGCAAAAAATTCTGCACTACATTCCGTTTATATTAACTATGTTCTTAAGCGCAACAATCCTTACGCTCACAAATCCTAAAGGAACTATGCCTTATGTAATAGGGGGTGCTCTTGTCCTCGCATCAATAGCAGGTGTGCTTATATCTCTTTTTATCTCAAAAACGCCGAGCCACATACACATAGTATGCCGCGCCCTCGAAGCAATCCTTGGCTCCTTTGAGAAATTTGAGCTTCGCATCAGTCCCAACAAATCATTCAAAAACACAAGCGAAACAATCCACAAATTCCACAATCAGGCGCACTCAATATTCTGGAAAAAATCTGTTGTAATCCCGCAGGCGTACACGCTTCTCTCAATTGTTGCAGAAATGGCAACATTCTACTTCATTATTCTTGCACTCGGGCAAACAATAGCAGTGCCTGCACTGATTCTTGCCTACACAGTTGCGGTCACTATCGGCTCGGTCCCGATAACTCCCGGAGGGCTTGGGACATACGATGCATCCCTTGCAGGCATGCTTCTGATGTTTTCCATACCTCTTGAGCACGCACTTACAATAGCACTCTTATACAGGCTTGTGCAATACTGGATGACAAATCTTCTCGGGATTATTGCACTCACTCGAATAAAAAAATAGAACAGGCACGAATTATGCGGTTTTTTGGTTTCTTGCATAAGACGTATCATTAACGTATATATTGGGCTAGCCACTTTTGTTCAAAAAGCGTGAGAAAAATAAAAAAACAGCGCCCCCCAAAACAGGGAGCGCCTAAAAAGTTACCGTTTAGTTTTCTAATAAACCAGAGAATCAGAAGTTCCTCGGGGGTCTGTGCTTTTGGTAACATTCACGACAGTAAACTGGTCTGTCGCCACTTGGCTTGAACGGAACCTGAGTCTCCTGACCACAGTCTGCGCATACTGCATCGTGCATCTCGCGCGGACCAGAGTTGAATCCTCCTCCTCTATTGTTCCTGTTGTCGCCGCCTCTATTCTCGAATGTCATTTTACCTTACTCCATATACTAGATGTCTGATTAACCTCTAAAGAAACATTATCAAAAAAGACTCTGTTAACTGAAGAAGTCGATAGACACTGTATATATTAAGTGGCATAACCTTTAAAAAGGTTAAAACTCAATCAACCTAGTGCCGATTTGGCAGAAACCCCTTCTACGCACAGGTGATAAGGTGATATTTTGTTTGAATTAATGACATTCGAGGGCTCTGTAAGAGTCATGCCGGAAGAAATAGGCTCTGAAAAAGAAGAATCTGTCAGGAAAAGCCTTGGCAAGACCTATGAAAACAAAATATTGGCAGATACAGGTGTTATTCTGGCAGTTACTCGCGCGTGGGAGATAACCGGCGGTGCAATAGAGGTTGAAGACCCTGGAATACATTATGATGCCCGGTTTGAAGCACTTGTATTTGTCCCAAAGCTGCACGAAGTTGTAGTAGGTCATGTTGTTGACATAACAGATTTTGGCGTATTTATCCGTTTCGGGCCAATAGACGGGCTTTGTCATGTATCTCAGGTCGTAAATGATTATGTGAGCCACGACAAAAAGTCAGAGACACTCACAACAAAGCAGGGCAACAAGACCCTGAAAGTTGGCGACACTGTCAGGGCGCGCGTCACAGGTGTTAGCCTTGAGAAAAAAGAGGTCAACAAGATAACGCTTACAATGAGGCAGCCAGGTCTTGGAAATGTGGAATGGCTAAAAGCAGAAAAAGAAGAAAAGAAAAACCCAACCAAGGGAAAAACCAAAGCAGCACCAAAGAAAACTAAGGAGAAATGACTCATATGTCAGATCAGGCTTGCAAAACATGCAAAAGAATCATTGAGGGCAAAGAATGCGCAGTATGCAAGTCCAATGAGCTTACAAGAAGCTGGAAAGGCGTGCTCATAGTGTATGATGCCGACTCAAATATTGCAAAAGGCGCAGGGCAATGCGTGCCCGGAAAATACGCAATGCATATAGTGTGATAATTATGGCAATGGAAATTACAGTTCAAAATGATGCAGAAAACCCTTTTCTTGAAAGAAGGGATGTAAAGTTCACAGTAACTTCTGACGGGGCAACACCTAAGGCAAATGATTTGCGCGCTGCACTCGCAACAAAGCTCAATGTGCCTGACAAGAACATTCTTATCGAGCACATATACCAAAAAATGGGGCTTCACGAGTCAGACTGCATTGCAAAGGTTTACAAAAAGCCTGTAGTTGCAGAAAAAGAGGGTGAATCAAAAGAAGGGGAAGAAGTGAAACAGAGCGAGCCTGCTGATAGCGCATCAGTTGATGATACAAAGGCCGAACCAGTTGCTGAAGAAAAAAAGGATGCGCCTGCTGCTGAAAAACAGCCGGAAGAGGCAAAAGAAGTAAAAAAGGAAGACGCAAAAGCAGAAGAGCCGGCAACTAAAGAAGTAAAAGAAGAGAAAAAGGAGTAATGATTCTATGCCCAAGAAACCAAAAAGCAAAGGTAAAGGTAAAAAAGTAAAGAGATGGGAATTGTACGAGGTCAAGGACGGAAAAGCCTCATTAAAAAACAAAACCTGCCCAAAGTGCGCAAGCATTCTTGCAGAAAGCAAAGGCAGGAAATACTGCGGAAAATGCAAGTACACAGAAACATTGAAAAAACAGGAAGATACTAATGCAAGTGTTTAGATGCAAAAAATGCGGCGCAGAAATTCCTTCTGAAACAGCACCGGAATCATGCACTTGCGGCGCAAAAGGCTTATTTGAAGCAGTTGATATCTCAACAGATTCCAAGTGCATGCACTGCCGTGGCTGCCACTAACTCATTCTTTTGCCAGAAAGCGCAATTTAACACTCTTAAGTGTCCCATACTCAATTAGCGTATGCCTGCAAGAATATTATCTGACCCAAAAGTTCTGGCGACACTTCCTATAGGAATAGTATTGTTCTTTCTTATTGGCGGCTGGATGCTTGCTCTGGCGTACATCCTTATCTGGATTGACAAGCTTCCGCTTCGGATTTTTTACATAAAAACAGGGCTTGATGCGGTGTTTTATATTGAGTTCATAACCATATCCACAATATTTATCGGGCTGCATTATGCGCCCGTAACAGCATTTTTATTTATGTTTTTGGTGCCTCTTGCATTAAACAGCATAAGGCAATTCATGATGCCCACAGACATCGGCGGAGGATTCATAATGCCCTCTTTTGATAATATAATAGACGGCGTCCTTGCAGCAGGCATGCAACTACTGAAAAACATGGGGCTTGTAACAATCATGCTTATTGTGCAGGTCATAAAGCACCCACTGCATATAAAATTCGAGAGAACCGCAGACCCGTCAAAGCCTGCTGAAGTAAAGGTAATATTCCAGACGATTTTCAATTTTGCGATTGCAATATATCTTCAGGATTTTTCAGTGTTCAATGTATCCTAGTGTTCTAAGTTCCCTGCATATCTTCTGGCAAGCTCAAAATATTTCTTTGCCTCATCCCGGGCAGATTTTCTTTCTTCTTCAGAAATCTTTTCATCCAGCGATGTAAACATCTTTATCTTAAAGCGCACATACGCATAGTAGCACTTGTAGAAATCAAGAAGCTGCAAAATCTCATTATCACCACTCAACTCAACATACTTGCGCGCAAACTCTTCTGCCAGATCATGCCTTTTGCGCATGTCAAGGTCCATTGAAAAAAATGCAACATCTGCAATAACATCATACTGCACAAAGCGCTCGTTAAACTCTATGCAGTCAAAGATGAAAACCTCTTCATCAAGAAATATGTTTCCTGCGTGCATGTCTCCATGGCAGCGGCGTATCTTTTCGTTGTCAATTCTTTTTTTGAGCAATTCTTTTTTGTCCTGCATGAACTTTTCTATTTTTTCTTTTATCAAATCAAAATCGCCTGCGTCAACCATTGAGGCGCGCGCAGAAAGTGTCTGCTCAAAGTTCTCTTTCCAGTTGAATTCCAGAGAATCCAGATAGCCGTATTTCTTTTCAAATACAGAAACTTCTGCGTTCTTATGAAAATCGGCAACAATCTTTGCGATTTGCCCTATGTGCTTTTTTGTAACAATATCCTTTGAAAGAAGTTCAGACATCATCTTGCCCTGCGGCAATTCAAGCATCTTCACTGCGTACTCTATGACGTCTCCGTTTCCTTCAATCTTTATCTCGCCATCATCTTCTGTTATCGCAACCACACCAAGATACATTTTCGGTGAAAGCAGGCGATTGAGTTCAAGTTCGCGCGCGCAGAATTTTTTCCTTTTTTCAAGTGTAGTGAAATCAAGATATCCATAGTCAACAGGCTTCTTTATCTTGTACGCGAATTTGCCTGTAAGAAACACATGTGAAATATATGTCTGGATGTGCCTTATTTCTTTTACATCATCAGGGTATGCTTCGGGCTTTAAGAGCGCATGGATTATTTTTTCTTGCATAAAAGTCTCGGGGAATAAAGCATTATATAGGTTCGCGCAAAGATCAGAAAATCCGCGTTACAGAAGCCTTTCAAATCACTTTCTTAACATTGCTTCGCAATGCCGCTATTTTTTCTGTATTCAGCCTGTCTATTATTTCCTCTATTTGAAGAGCAAAAGTCTTAGTTTGGCTGACGAGATATTCTGTATCTATTTTTATTTTCTTTGGATAATATTGCAATTCCACGCGGTCGTTTTTTGACTGCCTGAATTCCTTGATAAAATGGCGCGGAATACTGTCGCCAAATAAGTATGCGAATAATGCAATAGTGCAATCATGTATCTCACATTTGACACCTATTTTTGACATCAGAGCGTAAACAGCAAAATATCTTGCATAATAGCTTGCTGAAACCGCCCACTCTGTAATTCCGGCATTTGCGTTTAACTCCATTGATTTTATCGCAGTCCTTGATTTTTCAAGATATGCGCGAACAAGGTTTTCAGAAGGCGCAACCAGCTTTATTCCCTTGTCTTTGCCAGCGCACCAACTCAAATAGTCTTTATCTTGCATAAAAATCCGTTCACTCCGTTCTCGGCTTATTCAAGCAGAGCTTGAATAGCTTTTCGAGGTTTGCTCGAAATGATTTTTCGCCAATTAACGGGCAAAAAAATCCCACAATATCCCGCAAAAATCATCTATGCCTTTGAGTGTAATATGGTTCAAAGCAACTTCACTTATCAACGGATCGGAATTTTTCAGGCCATCCAAAAACTGCTTTTTGGTTGATGACTTTATGCTTATTTTCCGCCCGATTATGGCACCCACTTCATCGATTGCGCTTTTGTCGAATTTTTTATTAGTTATCACAAAAATATCTATATCGCTTTTCTTTGTAGCAGATCCTTTGGCAAAACTACCGAAGAGCAGCAGTATGCCATCAAGTTTGTCGCCTGTTTCACTTGCGGTTTAGTCTATCATGAAGCTTTTACTAAGGAAAATTATTGTTGAGAACTCCTCAGCCATTGTCATGTAATGCTTCGCAGTGAGATTACTTAAATTCAGGCGATATTCTTTGTTCTTTCCCTTTAATGTACTTGATAATATGTTTGAGCCCTCCAGCCTTTTGAGCTGCAATTGCACCGCCTTCACATCGACATTTGTTTTTCGTGATATCTCTCTTACGTGCAATGATACATTGTAGTTATTCCTGTAAAGCGCAAGAATTTTCAGGGTCGTCTGATTAATGTTGTATTTTTCCATCATGTGTTGTATTTATACAACAGAAGTATATAAATGTTTCTTCGAATGTTTATACAGCAACATCCCCTCGCCAAAATCAACTATTCAATCCTCTCCTCAACCACCAGTGCATACCGAATTGCATCCTCAGAAAAAACCGTTCCTTCTGGCCCGAAAACAGACACTGTTGCAATCACATCATACTTCCGAAAGTCTATCCTGTAAAGCACTAGTGCGCCCTCATAAGTTTTGTTATGTGAAACAACTTCATCGCCGATAATTTGAGTTGGAAACGAAACAAGGCTGCTGGTGTTTGCAAGACCTCCCTTCATGACGTCAAAGCGCCTCTTTACATTATCTCTGTCATAAACATCCACGCGGTTTCCAATTCTGCTTTTGCCTTCAGGTGTCTCAAATACACTCCACTGCCCGGCGCGCCATCCGTACGCAAGCTCGCTTTCAGATATGCTGCCTAGTGTATAATTCTCTGCCTGACTGATTAAATACTCCGACCCGATGTCTTCCTGCCTCAAAGACATTTGCGAAGGGACTTTTAAGGCAATGCGCCGCCCCTCTATTTTGCATGTGCTGTTATAGCAGCAGTTTTCCGGCATTGCATCAGTATTTATTGAATAAATTTTTACTCTTGAGAAAAACGGCGCTCCTGAAAGATTGTCTGAATACACTAAATCAAAATACGGGAGATTATAGTCACCGCTTATGTAAAGCCTTGTATACAAGCTCTCTTTTGATTTTTCAATTGCAAGGCTATCCTCCATCTGAAGCTTTTCAATTTCCTTAATGCTCTTTTTTTCATACATTTCTTTGATTGCATAAAGCTCGCTTTCAGATATCAGCTTTTCTTCACGGGCTGTAAAATAAATAGACGAATATTTGAAAAAATCGCCGGCAGTAAGATACACGTATTCTACGCCATATTTCTCAGCAAGGCAAAGCGCGGTTTTGGCATCAGATGTTGTCATAAAAACTGCAACAGCCTTCACAATTCCGTCTGGATCCACAACAGCTTCTCCTTCAGAAATATTTGCTGTAATAAAATCAGCCGATGTATTCAATAATGGCCTTGATGGGCTCTTGATTAAAGGATTCACATTGCCTATTGATTCTAATTCGTTGCCATAGTCCCACCAGTTCATAAAACGAGTTCCCTCTGGCACATTGTCGCGCACCCAAAGCAATGCATTCAGGTCAGAGAAAATTTCCACTCCATTATAAACACAGTATTGGCTTTTTTCCTGCGCGCACACTTCGTATTCCAGTACATCTTCCTGCGATGTGCTGTAGAGATACGCGCCCTCAATAAAAACAATCAGCAACAAGAAAGCAATCATCTTCCGGGCATCCATAAATATATCTTGCGCGCCATGTTTATATTAGAGCACTTCCCTGGATGCCGCGAGTGCATGCCACAAAAAGCATCGCGTTGCATCGTTAGTTAGAAAGGTACTAACATGAAGCCTATAAAACGGGCTCTTATTGGCTTGCGCACATTACATAAACTAGACTCGTGATTTCATTGCTTTTCCAATGTCATTGAGGTCAAAACAGAAAACAGGGCAGTCCCTGTATTTTTTGGTTTTCGATGAAAAGCTTTTTGCAAAAACCGCAAAATATTTTTCTCTCTTTCCAACATCTATGTAGCATGCTTTCTGCCAAATTCCATCCAATACTTCTTTCGCATTGACTCTATTTTGCCATTTGCATTCTCCAAAAAGCATGTGCTTCTCATTCAATGCAACTACGTCTATCTCATACTGATTCTTTCCTTTTTCCGCGCCCGGTATTCTTCCCCACTGCCTGCCTGTTTTCATAAAGTTGAAATCAGAAAAAATGATTTTATTTTTTATGATATAAACTACGAATTTCTCAAATTTTCTTCCTGCAAAGCACGAAAAATTTTCCTTAAAGAATGCCACCACTTCATCAAGCCGTTCCTGCTCAATATATGCCCTTTGCTTATCTACAAAATAAAACCAGAACGAAAGAAAGTTGTCATTTATCTCGTATATGCCCTCTCTGGATTTTCGGGGGTCTGAAAGTATCGGCGTTACCCGTTTAACCATGTTGAACTCCTTTCTTAAAAGATCCAGATATTTTATGGTTTCGCCTTTCTTGCCTGAAAATAAGGTTGATATCTCGCTCAGCCTTGTTTTGCCCTCTGAAATAGCTGTCAAAATGGTGTTGTAGCTTTTTGATTCACCACCAAATTCAACAGATAAGACGGCCCTGCCTTCGTCCATAAGCATTGAGTTTCTTTCATTGATCAGTGCAGTTATCATCTTCTCTACGAAAACATTAGCCTCAAAAAGAGTGTAATAATATGGCACACCACCGAAAACCACCCAGAGTTTTATGAACTCTTCAGTGTTCATTTTGAGAGCGCCATATAAGTCCTCTACCGGAAGCTCCTGAAGAACCATCTCATCCGTTCGCCTCCCATAAAGGGGCGATGCATCAAGGCTGAATATTTTTTTTATCAGCGAATAACTTGAACCGCTTACAATGATCCCTATGGATTCCTTCTTTACGGTCCGTTCATCAATTAATTTTTGCATTTCTCCAAAAACAGATTTATCAATGCTTAAAAAATTCTGGAACTCGTCAATAATTATTATTTTGTTTTTGTCAAGCAGGTATCGTATGATGTCAATAAAATTCAGGAATTCGGGTATATTGTTCTCCGCGCAGATCTGTTTCACAAGCCATGAGTAGGATTTATTGGGCCAAATAAAAATGTAAACTGCATCAGGAAATGCTTTCCTAAGGAGCGTTGTTTTTCCTATCCGTCTCCTGCCCCGCACAACCATAAAAAAATTCTTTTTTCTCAATCTATCCAGTGTTTCAAGCTCTTTTTTCCGATTGATAAATTGTATGTTTCGCATACATTATGTATGTAAAACATACTATTTAAATCTTTTTAGTATGTATTCAATACATACTAAACGAAATGGATGTGCCTATTTAAGGACATGGACTACATTCTAACGTTACGCAACCCCGTACTTATTGGACAAAAACTCAATGATTATAATTCATAACCCATACAGCCGTTAAGGCATGGCTCGATTTCGAGCCATTCAATCGATAACCCTCACATAAAGGAAGGAATTTTCATGCTTGTAAATAAAAAGCTTCTTGGTTCAGTATCTCCATTAAGTTCATAGATATTGAGGTGCATAAAATGCCATATGAAGTAAAGGATATTTCTCTTGCAGGACAAGGAAAAAAGCAGATTGAATGGGCTGAGGCCCAGATGGGTGGGCTCCTGAAGGTGCGCGAGCGCTTTGAACAGGAAAAGCCCTTAAAAGGCATTCGCGTTGGCATGGCGCTACATGTTACTAAAGAAACCGCCGTTCTCGTGCGCACGCTTCGTGCAGGCGGTGCAGAAGTTTCAATCACCGGATGCAATCCTCTTTCCACGCAGGACGATGTTGCAGCAGCCCTTGCAGAAGAAGGTGTAGAAGTCTATGCATGGCGCGGCGAAACAAATGAGGAATATTACAAAAACCTTAACAAAATTCTTGATTTTAAGCCGCAAATCACAATTGATGACGGATGCGACCTTGTAACTGAAATTCACACAAAGCGCACCGAACTTCTGAAAGATGTTTTTGCAGGTGCAGAGGAAACAACAACCGGAATAATACGCCTGCATGCAATGGTAAAAGAAGGCGCACTGAAATACCCTATGATTGCAGTGAATGATTCCAACACAAAACACCTTGTCGACAACTACTACGGCACAGGCCAGTCATCAATTGACGGCATTCTTCGCGCAACAAACATACTTATCGCCGGAAAAAACTTTGTTGTATCAGGCTACGGACCGTGCGGCAAGGGCGTTGCAATGCGCGCAAAAGGCATGGGTGCAAATGTAATCGTCGCAGAAGTAGACTCCTTCAGGGCGCTTCAGGCGCACTTTGACGGATACCGTGTGATGCCCACCGCAGACGCTGCAAAAATCGGCGATATATTCCTTACAGTAACCGGAAACAAAAGCGTGATAAGCATAGAGCACATGAAATCCATGAAAGACGGCGCAATCGTTGCAAACTCAGGGCACTTTGATGCAGAGATTGACATGAGAAGTCTTGAAAAAGAATCAAAGAAAAGAAATATTCGCCCGAACATGGATGAGTATGTCTTAAATGGAAAAAGAATATATATTCTTGGGGAAGGGCGCCTTGTAAACCTTGCAGCCGCAGAAGGCCACCCGTCTCTTGTGATGTCATTCTCATTCTGCGACCAGGCACTTGCAGTAGAGTATGCTGTCAAAAACAGGGGGAAACTTGAGGCAAAAGTATACACACTGCCCAAAGAGGTTGACGAAGAAGTCGCGCAAATGCATCTTGATGCTCTTGGGATAAAACACGATAAACTCACAGATGAACAGAAAAAGTATCTTGGAAGTTGGAGGGAAGGGACGTAATCTTTACCTCCCCTCCAAAACGGATTATTTAATTTTTACCTTTTTCTCTTTTTTGCCGCTGGTTTTCTCTTGACTACTTTTTTCTTAGTCACCTTTTTCTTTACTGGTTTCCTTTTGACTACTTTCTTTTTTGCTGCAGGCTTTCTCTTGACTACTTTTTTCTTAGTCACCTTTTTCTTTACTGGTTTCTTTTTGACTACTCTTTTCTTTGCTACTGGTTTTTTCCTGACTACTTTCTTTGCAGCTGCTCTTTTCTTTACTGGTTTTTTCTTGGCTACTTTCTTTTTTGCGGCGGCCATAATATCTCCCCTGTTTTTTTGAAAGCGCTGTAAAATAAATCATAAAATTTTATTATTAATACAGCACTCCACTAAATAAAATGTGCGCAAGAGGTATATATAGATTATATTTTCATGTTTTAGGTTTGTGCACAAAAAGTTTAGAAAAAAATTCCTGAAAAAATATTTTTTTCTTGCACCAATACAAAAAAAAGCTGCATATTAAAAAAATTTACTGATTGAAAAAATATTTTTTAACGTAACTTTTCAAGCACTTCTTCCAGCGCGCCCTCGCCGGATGTGTCAATAACAATGTGCGGCTCATGTATTGGCTCCCACAAACTTTTTATTTTGTGATATATTTCAATACTATTTGCATCCGACGCATCGCCTTTAGAAATTCGCTCATCCATGCGCCCTAAAACTTTTTCTTCATCAAATATGCACTCAACAATAAAAAACTTTTTTCCTGCTCGGCGCGCAACATCTCTTGCTCTGTCGCGAAGGCTTTGAAGATAAAAATTTGCGTCAAGAATTACAGCCTGTCCTTTGATAAGAAATTTTTCTGCGCGCGAAAACATTTCATTGTAGACCTGCTCTTTTTCTTCTTCAGTATATTTTGGCTCAATGAACAGTTCCTTGCGGATAACATCGGTCCTAAGAATTATTGCACCGATTTTTTCAGAAACTTTTCGTGCAAGGGTTGTCTTGCCTGTTGCAGGAAGGCCGGAAAATAGGATAAGCATAAGAATACTTCTTGCTGCAAAAATAAATAGAGAAAAAACAGGCTGTGCTTATCTTGCGCCAAGTGCTTCCTTTTCTCTTCGCATTTTCTCGGATGCGGCAAAGGATGCATTTGTATCTCCCTTATATGCGCCCATTATTTCATCAGAAAGGCACATCCACGCATTTTTCTTTGTCCTGTTTGACTTCTGGTACGTTCCCTGAGTAAGATGGCGTAGTGCAAGGTCAACGCGCCTCTGCGGTGAGGTCACAACACCTTCTCGCGCCATGATGCCACCGCGCTGGTATGTCAGAACTTCTTCAAGAGGTGCAGAGTTTTCAACTGCCCGGACAAGAACCTCAACCGGGTTTTTCTTTGTCTTTGCCTCAATGTCCTTGAATGCAGAAATAATAATGTTATTCATTACGAATGTCTGCCCTGTGTTTCGCCCTGAAGTGAACCTATGCTTTCGCCCGCGGTGCCCTGCAACAAAAAGCTTGTTTAGAAGGCGCTCGACAATATGCATTTTTGACTTATGGTACTGCTTTTTTGCGTGTCGTCCTCCGCTTCTTGGAACAACCACTGGCGTAAGTGTTATATAATCCACAAGGCCCTTGTCGTTCACTGTTACAGCCTGTGTATCCCACTGTCCGAAAAGTTTTGGTTCAAAATCATCCATAATTATCACTTACTAGTCCTTTTGAGCTTACCCTTAATCAAATGGTGCAGTGTAAGGCCATTAACTGAAATAACCTTGTACCGAACCCCTGAAAGATCCCCTGTTGACCTTCCCCGAGAGCCATGAATTCCTGCAATAGTCACTTCATCATGTTCCTGTATCTGGTTTATTGCTCCGGATTCAGGGCAGAATGCAGTGACCTGCTTGCCGTTCTTGATAAGCTGAACGCGCACGCATTTTCGCATGCCTGAGTTCGGCTGCTTTGCTTCAAGCTGGCGCTTCTCAAGCACAATGCCTTTGGCCTGCGGGCTTCCCCTGATTGGGTCGCTCTTGATTCTAAGACCAAGTGCCCTGCGCTTGTATAATACCGACTTCCAACGTCTCTTCTTTGTGGCTTTTACCACATTCCTTGCTGCACATAATCCTGGTGTCATAGTATCAATCAATATCCTTCAATAAATTACAATACGCGGTTTGCCGCATTCTAAATCATTAAACGCGGAATATTTAAATATCTTGTTTCCCACATTCCTATTTTTTTATTCCAAGCACTGCAACTGAAAACGGCTTTCTGCAAATAGAGCCAAGTTCCTTGCTTGCCAGGGAGAACTTGTGGGCTTCTGTGCCTGAAAGAGGTGCATAATGCCCTATTTTTTCTGCCATCTCCTGCGGGCAATTGGAGGCCATAACAACTAATGAAAGCTCGCCTGCCATAAGCGCCCTAAGTGCCTCATCAGAGCCCAATACAATCTTGTTCGCTTCAACCGCGTTTTTTATTGTCTTTTCAATATCAGCCATATTTACAGCACCTTTTTGGTTCTATTCTTTAATCTTTAACTTGATAGTTCCTGTTCCGACAGGAGCCATGTTTCCGACAATTATATTTTCTATGACGCTTTCAAGAGGGTCTATATCTCCGTTTGCAGCAGCCCATGTAAGGTGCTTGACAGTCTCCTCAAAGTTCGCTCTTGAAAGCACAGACGATTTTCTTCCTGCAAGCCCATATCTTCCGATTGCCCTTATTTCCCCATCATTTGTCATTGCATCTGCAACCAAAAGAAGGTGGCGAACATCAGTATCCACGCCCTGCTCCCTCATTGTTGAAAGCGCCTCATTAATTATTGCGTTTCTTGCAGCATCTATGCCAAGTACGCGCGCAATCTCGTAGATATCATTTGACTTGCTCTTCGTCATGTCAACCCCTGGCATCTCAAGCACTCTTGCGAGATTAGCACCAAGTGTCCTGATAACCCAACGCTCGTCCTGCAATTCAACTATTGCCTGTTCTATTCCCTTTATGCCTTTTACATGAAGGTTTCTTGCTTTCACACGAAGATCCTGCAGACCTTTTACAGAAACATCCTCTTTTTTAATTTCAAGTGAAATAACATTTCCAGATAAGCTTATGTCTGCGGTCTTTATAGTTTTTGAAATAAGTGAAATAATAGCTTCTCCGGTGATGTCATAGGTTTCAAGCTGTTTTTTGTCAAGCTCAAGCTCAAGCTTCATGTTAAGCAGGTCAAGCGAGTCTGAGGCAAGAAAGTGTTTAAGCTTCGTTTCTTTTATCTTTGCTGCGATTTTTCGTGCATCATCTTTGTTGTTGTGCTCCTCGTCAAGATAAATATCCATTGCAGGCGTTCTCGGAGTCTTTTTGGCATCAAAAAGCTCAATCAATCTAGGCAGCCCCTGCGTAACTTCAAGGCCGACTTTTCCCTCTCTGTGGTATGAACGAAGTGTTGTCTGAGTTGCAGGCTCTGATATTGACTGCGCTGCCACGACACCAACAGCCTCTCCTGGCTCATAAGCCATGTTACGGTATCTTATGAGAAGCTCTTTCTTCTTTTTTGAATCAATCACTGCATCTTCATACTTGTCCGGAAGCTTGTTGTCTATCATAATAAAAACACCTTAAAATTTTATGCTTGAATCAAGTGAGCCGCGGTCGCTCTTTGCAGGGTCGATTCCATCCTCGCCCGGCACAAACTGAACCACAGTCCCTTCACCGTCTTTAACAAGCATATCTTTGTCTAGCTTTATGTCCTGAAGCGCATTCACAAGGCGCCTTTGCATGTATCCCGACACTCGTGTCTTAAGGGAAGAATCCATTATGCCTTCCCGACCCTTCATCACTTCAAAGAAGAATTCAACAGGGTCAAGGCCGTCTTTCAGGGAAGATGTGACAAAACCATGAGCTTTTGGGTCAAGGACATCTTTCTTGAAATGTGTCAATGTCCTCCTGTTGTAGCCCCTAAATATTCTCTTGCCCCTTATTGCTTCCTGCCCGAGTATTCCTGACATAAATGTGAGGTTCTGTATACTTCCTCGTGCACCTGTCTTTGCCATTATGCTTGCGTCAGTCTCTTTTTCTAAAGCAGTCATGATATTCTGGGACTCGCTCGTAACTTTTGAAAGCGCCACCATGATAAGAGCCTCCTCGCTCTCCTCAAGTGTTCTTCCCGGAGAAACGTCAATCTGGCCCTTCTTTCCGCGCGCGATAATATCTTCCACTTCTGCAAACTGCTTTGATACGACATTGTTTATTGCGCGCGTTGTCTCCTTAGGCACGTCAAGGTCACTCAAAGAGATGCTGAATCCCTTGCGCATCATTACTTCAAGAATAACGCGTGTAAACGAATCAAGGAATTTCCTTGCCTCTGGGTGTCCGTACTCAAGGTCTATTGCATCAATTATTTTGCCCTTAAATGGTGCAATTCCTGTGTTGTCAACAACGCCTGCCTTGAGCTCACCGTCTTTGATTATAACATATGAGTCATACGGGCACTTTTCCTTTGTACATTCCTTGCACTTTCTGCAGACATTTGACTTGTATTCAATATTTATGTTGGAGGGTATCAGCATACTCATTATTTCCTTTCCGGTGTACTCATCCTTTTCGAGCTCTGCCTCGACACCTGCGTTTGCAAACATCTGCGCAACATCTTTTTTTGAGAACTTTGTTCCCTTCTTTGTCAAAAGGTATGCTCCGGAAATATAATCCTGCTCGCAGCCTATTATCGGTCCGCCGAATCTTGGGGAGCGTATGTTGTTCTCGACAAGCATAAGCTCATCAACCTCTGCTCGCGCCTCCGCTGTCTGCGGAACATGCAGGTTCATCTCATCCCCGTCAAAGTCAGCATTGTATGGCTTGCACACACAAAGGTTAAGCCTAAATGTCTTGTGCGGCATTATGCGTGCGCGATGCCCCATTACAGACATCCTGTGAAGAGATGGCTGCCTGTTGAAGATTACAGGATCTCCGTCAATAAGATGGCGCTCAATAATATATCCGGGGGCAAGCTCTTCTGCAACATCGCCCGTATTCATTTCAAGAATACGTTTTCTAAGACCGTCGTCTCTTGTAACATAATTTGCTCCGGGATGAAGAGCCGGACCGTTTTTAACATATTTCTTCATCTCAGAGAGATTGCTTTTTGTCACCTTTACCGAAACCGTTATTTCTTTTGCAATTCTTTCCGGAATGCCCACTTCATTTATGCTTATGTTCGGATCCGGAGACACAACAGTACGCGCCGAATAGTTCACGCGCTTGCCCGTAAGGTTGTGACGGAACCTCCCGTCCTTGCTCTTGAGCCTCTGCGAAAGTGTCTTAAGGCTTCGCCCGGACCTGTGCCTTGCAGGAGGAATGCTGCTCAACTCATTGTTGAAGAATGTTGTAATATGATACTGCAAAAGCTCCCAGAGATCCTCGAGGATAAACTCCGGTGCCCCTATCTCAAGATTGTCTGCAAAGCGCTGGTTAATTCGCACTATATCAACAATCTTATGTGTAAGGTCGTCCTCACTTCGGTCTCCTGTCTCAAGAGTTATTGAAGGCCGGACAGTTATTGGCGGAACCGCAAAAAGTGTCAGCACAAGCCATTCAGGCTTTCCTCCGCAGAATGAAAGAGACTCTGCGGTCTTTACTGTTATTTTCTCAAACTGTTCGCGAACATCTACAGGAGTCAATGGCTTTTTTGCGCGAAGAAATGTTGACGGCTTGTCAATCGTTATCTTTTCTGTCTTCTTGCCGCACTTGGGGCACTTGTCAAGTGGCTTCACTTTCTTCAAATCCCTCATATCAATAATCTTTTTGAGGTACTCCTTGTCCACAAGGGCAACACCGCAGTCAGCGCATGTGTATTGCAGAAGAAGCTTTACCTCATCAAGGAAAAGTATGTTTATGACAGGCCGTGCAAGCTCGATGTGGCCAAAGTGCCCTGTGCACTCACCCATACGCCCGCCGCACGTCCTGCAGCGCATGCCCGGGTCAACAACCCCTAGGCGCGGGTCCATTACGCCGCCCTCTATAGGGTATGCGTCAACATCATAAACTTCAGCAGTATTAACATGCATGACAGACATTTTCTTTATTATCTGCGGCGAAATCAGCTTGAACCTTAATTCATGTATTTTCTTTGCCATTATATCACTTCTCTTCAGCAACTATCTGCGGATAAATCATCATACTGCGCATTTCATCAAGCAACAGCTTAAATGCATAAGACATTTCAACATCTACAACTTTTGAGTTTTTACAAAGCGGGCACTGGGACTTGTTTTTTTGGTAATCCACAACAGCCGGCACACCGCACTCTTTGCAGATAGAAACCACTGTCTTGTCTGCGCCAAAGCGCTCTTTCAGGGTCACTGCAGCGCCGTGCGCTATGAGGCAGTCTTTTTCCATTTCTCCAAACCTTAGGCCGCCTTCTTTGCTTCGCCCCTCTGTGGGCTGCTTTGTAAGCAGGGCAATCGGTCCTCTTGAGCGCGCGTGTATCTTGTGCGAGACCATGTGATAAAGCCTCTGGTAATATCCTATTCCAATCAGAATGTGCGCATCTATTTTCTCTCCGGTAATTCCATTGTACATAGGTTCCTTGCCGTCATCACGAAATCCCTCTTTTGCAAGCTGCTTTCTGATGCTGCCCTCATCTCCATGAAATGCAGTCCCGTTTATTGTATCGCCTATTAGAGCCCCTGTCTTTCCTGCAACCAGCTCAAGAAGCTGGCCGACAGTCATTCTCGAAGGGATTGCATGAGGGTTTATTATGACATCCGGTGTCAGGCCGTCTGCTGTAAAGGGCATATCCTCTTCAGGCACAATAAGCCCGACAACACCTTTTTGGCCGTGGCGGGAAGCGAACTTGTCGCCTATTTCCGGTATCTTTGGCTCACGGACGCTTACCTTTATCAGGGTATTGCCGTCCTTTGTATCAGTAATTATGACTTTTTCCACAATTCCGCTCTCTCCTCTGTTGGTTGTAAGCGAGTTTTCCCTACGGTTCTTTATGCCCATGCGGACTTCCTTTTGCAGCCCAAGAAACCTCAGGGGTGATGTCTTTCCGACAACCACTTCCCCTCCTGCAACAATGGCCTCGACAGGTATGATTCCGTCATCTTCAAGCAAGGAATATGCCTCTTCAGAACGGTATCCCCGCACCTCAGGTTCTGGTTTGCAGACCTCGTCCTCCTGCCCACCCCAGTACCTTCTCACTTCAGTAACATATGTCCTGAAAAATGTTGACTTTCCAAGTCCCCTATCAAGCGATGCCTTGTTTATGACAATTGCATCTTCAATATTGTAACCATAGAAAGGCATAAGAGCGATTACAAGGTTCTGCCCTGCAGGGTGCGTCGAAAGCTTTGTTGCATCCACTGTGTCTGATGCCACCATTGGAGACTGCGGGTATGCCAATATCTGCGATGTAGTGTCATCGCGCAAAAGATAATTTTGCAAATAGATTCCTGTTGACTGCACAATCATCCTCGAACCATAATTAAGGCGGTCTCCTCTGTCCTTTTCAGGGTAGACAAGCAAAGAGGCCTCGGCACCTATTACAAATAATGGATCCAGCTCAAGATGTGTGTGCTCAGGAGTAATGTCTTCTTCTTTCAATGCAACATATGTGTTTTCCTCTTCCTCAGCATCAAGATATTCTATTACGCCCTTTTCTGCAAGCTTTGCCCATGTTGTTTTTCCCTCGTTTATATCAAGCAAATGCTGTTTTGTCAAAAGAGACGCTCCTTTCTCGACGACGACAAGCGGTCTTTGCACGCGCCCGCCATCCGTGTTTATCTGAAGTGTATCACGGTCATTATGATATGAGATATTCATGTTTATTGGAAGAACGCCGCTCCTGCGCTTTGTAATCAGGCTTCGTGCAAGCTTTTTCGCATTTTCTGTAGTGCCGACCTGCTGACCATTCAAAAATATTCTTGCCATAATAATCCTCTAGTTTTCTTCTGTCTCCGCCCCAAGTGTCTTAAGCATGGAAACAATTTTTGTCTCCTCAGCCTCGTTTGAAGGTATTGTTGCCTGCGCACTGAGCGCCAAAAAATTTCGCAGTCCAATGCTCTGCCCTTCAGGAGTTCTAACAGCGCAAAGCCTGCCCCATTGGGTCGCATGAAGCTCTCTTGCCTCAAAATGCTCCTGTGTTGCAGAAAGCGGTGAGACAACGCTTCTCATGTGACCCAAAGTCCTTATGAAGTTACTTCTCTCAAGGCGCTGCGAAACACCAGTCTGCCCGCCAACCCATGTGCCTGTTGACATTGCGCGCATTACCTGCTTTGTAAAAACATCAGCCACAACAACGCTCTGCAAACGCAAAAGCTTTCTTCCGCGCTTCATCATTTTTTGATAATTATACTGAAGGCGCACCACAAGCCCCCATCGCCCCATTATGACAGAGCGCACGAGTGTCTCAAGCAGATCCCCGGCCATCCTAAGGCGCTTGTTTGCATAGTGGTCTATGTCATCAGGGTCTATCATGCCCTTGTGCAAAAGAATCATTTTATGAAAAACATCCCCCAGATATTTTGCCTTCTTTATCCTATGCTCTGGTTTTGTGCCTATGTGGGCAAGAAGATAGTTGTCAATTATCTGCATTATACGGATATCGCGCCCTTCTTTCTGACGCATCTTCATCTTCTTTCCAATGTATTCAAGTGCCTCTTCCTTGTTTGCCACCTGATTCTCGTAGATGTTAATATATACGTCCTCAAGAAGATCCTCTTTTGTAGTGATTGCCTCAATGACATCCTTATCAGACTCAATGCCAAGCGCTTTCATAAGAAGTACGACTGATACCGGTGTCTGAAGGAGGTTTGCAAAGCGAACCACAATAAGCCCCTCAGGAGTCCTCTCGAACATGTGCCTCTGTGTGTAGCCGCCCCTCTCAGAGTTTATCCTTGCACTTGTGACACCGCCTTCCTTCTGTAGTATAAGCTTGTTGGGCGCAATCTCCTCTGAAAGAATTATTGTCCTTTCTGTACCGTTTATTATGAAATACCCGCCATGGTCATCAGGGTCTTCCCCTGCCTCGATAAGCTCCTTGCGCGACTTATTTGAAAGATGGCAGAGAACAGACTTCACCATGATAGGAAGCTCCCCAATCTCCACCAACTCCATGTCGTGCTCGTGCTCTTCAAACACAGGAGTCATCTCAACATAGACTGGTGTGGAATATGTAAGGTTCCTGTAACGCGCCTCCTGCGGCAGAACAGGCCTGACAGACCCGTCAGACTCTTTCATCTGAGGCTCGTGTAATGTCACTTTTCCAAGCTTGATTACAAGCTCCTCGCCTGTTGGAAGCTCAACAACCATTTTTCCAATATCATTAATAGTTCTTTGCAGTCGCCTTAATACAAAATCATTGTATGAGTCAATCTGGTGTGCAACAAGAGCCCCTGCTGCAGCGCGCTCCTCAACGTATGATTTTGCTATGCTTTTTTCCACAATTAACCCTCCACAACAAGGCGATAATATAAAGAAGTTCCTGCAGTCGGGCTGTTACGGGTAATTTTTAGGACATCGCCGACCTTTGCACCAAGTGACTGAACCACAGGGTCTTTCTCAAGAATTCGAGGCAGATTCTGCACTGTAATTTTCAGTTTTTCAAGAAGAGCTTCTACATCTTCTTTAGCCATTATTT
>CBDUVQ010000005.1:0-24488 GCA_965370715.1 uncultured archaeon | reverse complement strand
CAGAAAATCTTATAAACATAAGGCATCTTGGTGTAGGGCATTCTGAAGAGATATAATAACTTCTTCAAACAGTATCTGTCTTGAGGCATTAAAATGGATATTTACGAAGAATCACTAAAAATGCATGAAAAAGTGCGAAAAAAAATAACTGTTGTTTCTAACGTAAAACTGGAAAACACGCACGACCTTTCACTGGCGTACACTCCCGGCGTAGCTGAAGTCTCAAGACGCATTAAAGAACAACCCGGCGATGTTTACAAGTACACCATCAAGCACAATTCTGTTGCAGTAGTCTCTGACGGCTCTGCTGTTCTTGGGCTGGGCAATATAGGCGCAGAGGCAGCAATTCCCGTCATGGAAGGTAAAGCAGTGCTTTTTAAGGAACTTGCAGGAATAGATGCATTTCCTATATGCGTCAAAACACAGGATGCTGATGAAATCGTCAATCTCGTAAAAAATATTGCCCCTGTTTTTGGCGGGATAAACCTTGAAGACATATCTGCACCAAGATGTTTTGATATTGAAGCGCGCCTTCAGGATATAGGCATTCCTGTCATGCATGATGACCAGCACGGTACAGCAGTCGTCACATTAGCCGGACTCATAAACGCGTGCAAGCTTGCCGGCAAAAATATTGAGGGCCTCAAAGTCGTTGTAAACGGGGCAGGATCCGCGGGCATTGCGATAACAAAACTGCTTCTTTGTATTGGAGCTGACAAGAACCTTTGCAAGAGCGTGCATGAATTAATCATATGTGATAGAAAAGGCGCGATATATGAGGGCCGAACAGAGAACATGAATGAGCACAAAGAAGAGATTGCAAAATACACAAACCCAAAAAAGATTTCAGGTTCTTTGTCTGAAGCCATAAAAGGCGCAGATGTATTTATCGGCGTCAGTGCCCCAGGCGCATTGCACGAGGAAGACATAAAGAATATGGCAGAAAAACCAATTATATTTGCAATGGCAAATCCCACTCCTGAAATAATGCCTGATGTCGCAAAAAATGCAGGTGCGTTCATTGTCGCAACAGGGCGAAGTGACTTTGACAACCAGGTGAATAATTCGCTTGGATTTCCGGGAATATTTCGCGGCGCGCTTGACTCTGGCGCGAAAAGAATCACTACAAACATGAAGCTTGC
Organism: uncultured archaeon; assembly: GCA_965370715.1. Taxonomy (GTDB): domain Archaea; phylum EX4484-52; class EX4484-52; order EX4484-52; family B79-G9; genus JAFCBV01. Next base: position 23,346 of record CBDUVQ010000005.1, on the reverse strand, counting down.
TGCAGCACATGCTATTGCTGAGAGTGTGGCTGAGCCGTCTGTAAGGATGATTGTGCCGGGCGCGCTTGATAAAAACGTTGCAAGTAAAGTTGCCCTTGCTGTAGGAAACGCATATAAGGAAGAACACTAGATAATCTTAGGGGTAAAAACAATGGATGTTCCTGCAAAAAAAGAGAAAAAGAAAGCATGCGAATGCTGTTGCTAAAACAGACATACTGCGAAAAGAATATATTGTTATCTGCCCAGTATTCAGATATGGATAGTTTTGTTCAAAAGATAATAAAGTATAAAGACGTAGTCCGCCTTTTTCTCCAAAATCCGGAAAAAAGATACACGCCTCTTGAGCTCTCAAGAATATCACACATTCCTTATGCCAGTGTATGGCGCCTGATACAAAAGCTACGGGCAAAAAAAATAATTCTTGTAGAGCGCATCGGAGCGTATAATATCTGCTGCCTCAATAAAAAGTTCCCGAAACTTTCTGTCCTCAAAACATTTCTCTCATCAGCAGACATTCTTTCAAAAAGCAGAAAAAGAAAGTGAACCTATGAAAAAATACGACGTCATTGTTGTCGGCGCAGGAATATCCGGGCTTCTCTCAGCGCTTGCCCTGTCAAAAGAGGGAAACTCTGTTTTGGTTCTTGAAAAAACAAAATTCATTGGCGGAAACTGCAGGACATATGAAGTTGATGACACAGGATATTTTGTTGACTCAGGAGTCCATGCAATCACCTGCCTGAAAAACGGTCCTCTTGTAAAACTAATGGAAAAATATTTTTCAATTGTTCCAAAATTTGTTCCACACGGTCATTATTATGTAAGAAACGATAATTGCCTAAAAAAATTCCCGAATACAATTCAGGGTCTTGCGCGCTTTGGTTTTATTTCAAAAAAAGAAAAATTAATCCTCTCAAAACTAGTCATAGAGGCTATGGCAAGTATGAGGCACCTAAAAGAAACAGATGTGTCTGTCTATGATTATGTGCAGAAATACGCTTTTTCAGAACATACATTAAGATTTCTTGATGCGCTGTCATATTTCCTGAGCGGTGTGTCAATGAAAGAGACGCCGGTGTGGAGAATAATAACAGGCGGAGGGCTTGTTGACGAGAATGAACACAGGCTCCATAAAAAAATAACAAATATTGCCCGAATTGCCCTAAACTCAACCTATGAAGAACAAGGATACCCCCGCGGCGGAATAGGAAACCTTGTGCAATGCATTTTGCAGTCCACTCCAAAAAAGATGGATGTACATGTTCAGGAAGATGTGCTAAAAATAAGGCGCACAGGCAAAACATTTGAAGTAGTGACTTCGAAAGCCATGTATGTTTCCGGCATAGTTGTGTATTCTGCAGAAGCAAAAAAGCTTGCAGAAATTGCAAACATGCCAACAAAGTGGGCGGTGTCAGCAAAAAAAATCAGGCAGTCAAAATCAATAACTCTTTGGCTTGGCCTCAAGAAGCCGCTGAAAGTGCTCGACTACAAGGGTTCAGAAGTATGGTTCAACAAAGGAATCTCCTACTGGGCAATGCCTGTGTCAAATTATGATTCCCATCTTGCACCAAAAGGAAAGCAATTGGTTGGGTTCAGCACATTCATGCCTTATGAAGAAGATGCTACAGCATACGAGAAAAAGCTTCTTGAAACAATCTGTTCTGCAATACCTGAAATTAAGGGAAATATTGAAATGAAGCACGCGCAAATAATGGTCCCTGAGAAGGGTGCGGTTTCTGTTGGGGTGAAATTCCCTTCTGTGAAAACGCCTGTGAAAAACTTATATCTTGTCGGAACCGATGCTGATATGAGAAGTATGGGCATAACACGGGCATCTTATTCGGTCATTGAGATGCTGAAGCTTTACAACTTAAAGAAAACCCCTAAAACTAAGCATGCTTCGCAAAACCATTTTCAACGAGAACTTTTGCGGCCTTTGGCAGGCATTCGACAACGTCTCCCTGCTTCCATGGCCCGTGTGCGGCGAAGTCTTCTGCAATAAAAGAAGGAGTCTCCTTTAATATTTCAAGCCGCACTTTTGCCGGTTCTCCTTTGGAAGGCTCTTTTTGCACAGCATCTTTCTCTTGCAATGGCACGGATGCTTTATCGGAGGCTGTGTGCTTTTCCTGTTCCTGTTTTTTATCAGTCGATTCTTCCTTTGGATTGCTTTTTTTTTCGAATATATTTCCAATCATATCGCGGTGTACTTTCAAAATAGATTGCGCTGCCTCAAAAAGCTCCCTCTCCTCTGGCAAAAGGTTTTCAGGGGTAATGCCTGCACTGACAGACATCGCAGCAAGCTCAAGAACCTTCTGCTCGCGCCGCTCAAGTATGTATTTTATCACAGGCAGAGTGCTCTCAGCGTCTTTTTGCATGCCTTTGCGCGCAATATAGTCTGAAAGAGTGTTGTAGAACCCGTCCGGTAGCTTTTCAAGCCTTCTTGGTGCGCGCTCCTTTTTCTGCAACTCCCTTAAATATGCAAACGTAAGCACTGATGCCATAAAGAACTTTGGAAAGAAATCAATAAAAATCATGCATTTTTGTCAAATGCATTAACCACTCAAATATCCCTTTATCAGACAGATTCTGTGAAGGCAAAATAAAGAAGGGCCATCATAATAATGGCCACCACCATAAGAAACACCATGCCGTATGTAGCGAGATTCATCTGCGCCTTTCGCACTTTTGAGCCCAGAAACCACATTTGCATATCTGCCATTAAAAAGCTATTATTGATTTCAGCACTTATATTATTTGCTGCTGAACTAACTTTATGTGGGCTGAAAAATATTCTCCTAAAACACTCAATGACTTTTCAGGAAACCCCGGAGCTGTAAGTGAGGTATCTAAATGGCTCGCTTCATTGCCTGCCAAACGCGGAGAGGGACTCATTCTTTACGGCCCTACAGGGACAGGAAAAACAACAATCGTGCGCCTGCTCTGCAAGGAAAACAACCTTGCACTTATTGAAAGCAAAGCAAGCGAACTGAGAAGCAAAGCCAGCATAAACAAAACATTCGGCAGTGCCTCAGGCCAGGCAACATTGTTCTTAAAGGGAAAAGTTATATTTTTTGACGAGGCAGACGCAATCAGCGGCAGTAGTGATCGCGGAGGCGCCATAGCAATCGCAGGCATAATAAAGAACTCGCGCCACCCTGTTATTCTTGCTGTAAACGACCTTTACAACCCCAAACTTCGCGCAATAAGAAATATGTGCAAGAAAATAAATTTCACAAAAGTGCACTCTGCAACGATTACAAAGCGCCTGAAGGAAATCGCGGCATCAGAAAAAATCACAGTTGATGAAAAGATTTTTGACGCAATTTCGCGCACTGCAAACGGGGACCTGAAGGCGGCGATAAACGATTTTGAGGCAAATGTGCTTGGCAAAAAGGATGTTTCCTATTCAGAACTGATAAAAGACAACTGGAGGGACAATGAGTCATCAATTTACGACACCATAAAGATAATATTCAAGACGCTTTCCGCAGAAAACGCGCGCGAGGCAATGTATGCTTCTGAAGTGCCGCCTGACGAAGTGCTCGAATGGCTGCGCGAGAACGTGCCTTATGAATACCAGCGAAAAGAGGATAATGCAAAGGCATACAACTATCTCTCGCGCTCAAACGTATTTCGGGGCAGAATCATTCGCGCCCAGTACTGGCGCTACATGGCATATGCTAGCGACCTTATGTCTGTCGGAGTTGCTATGTCCAAGAAAGAGAGGTACACAAAGTTCTTCAAGTACCAGTACCCTTCAAAAATACGGAAAATGGGGCAAAGTAAGATTGCACGGGCGCAGATGAATGCGTTTTTGTCAAAGATTGCACCGCACCTGCACACAAGCAAAAGAGAGGCAGGAAAGTACGGATTTCTGTTCTCTGCAATACAAGAGCATACGCCTGAAGCATGGAAAAAGATAGAAGAAGAAATTGAGGCATAAATCTTTTCAGGGCTTTGAGAGAAAGGTTTATATTTTTACTCAAACATGAAAAAATACCTTCTTTTAACGTGCATATTGTTATAATTGGATAAAGGTGATTTAATGAAAGTGAAGCCATTAGAAAATAGAATTCTCATAAAGCCAAGAGAGGCAGAGGAAAAAACAGAAGGGGGAATATATCTTCCTGATTCGGCAAAGGAAAAGACGCATGACGGCACAGTTGTTGCTGTCGGCGAAGGAAAGGACAACAAAAAGCTTCCTGTAACTGTCGGTGACAAGGTTATGTACGAAAAATACGGCGGCACGACCGTAAAACTGGATGGCAAAGAACACATCCTCATGGATGTTAAAGATGTTCTGGCAATAATAGAATAAACCTGAGGTGTATTATATATGGCAAAAGAAATTATTTTTGATGAAAACGCAAGAAACGCACTCATGCGAGGCGTAAACAAGCTTGCAGACACTGTTCGAATAACACTTGGCCCAAAGGGGCGAAATGTTGTCCTTGCAAAAAGCTATGGCAGCCCTGTGATAACAAACGACGGAGTTACAATCGCAAAAGAGATTGAGCTTGCAGACCCGCATGAAAACATGGGCGCAAAACTCGTGAAAGAGGTTGCGACAAAAACACAGGATGTTGCCGGAGACGGGACTACAACCGCAACACTTCTCGCGCAGGCAGTGCTTTCAGAAGGGCTGAAAAACGTCACAGCAGGAGCAAACCCTATGGATATAAAACGTGGCATAGATTCTGCGACAAAAGCTGTTGTCGAATATATTGAATCAAAAAGCTCTCCTGTTGACGCTCATGAGAAAATCATGCAGGTTGCGACAATCTCTGCAAACAATGATGAGGAAATAGGGAAACTCATCGCTGATGCCATGGAGAAAGTCGGGAAGGGCGGCGTCATAACAGTCGAGGAAGCAAAATCCTTTGATACCTCACTTGATGTTGTTGAGGGCATGCAGTTTGACAGAGGGTTCATGTCACCATATATGGTAACTGACACCCATAAGATGGAGGCTGTCCTTGAGGACGCGCTTGTGCTTCTCTATGACAAGAAAATAGACTCTGCGCAAGACATTGTACCAATCCTTGAGCAGGCTGCGCAGGAAAGAAAGCCTCTTTTGATTGTATCTGAGGATCTTGAAGGAGATGCACTTGCAACAATTGTGATAAACCTCATTCGTGGTGGACTCAAAGTTGTTGCAGTAAAGGCTCCCGGATTCGGGGACGAGCAGAAAGACATGCTTGAGGACCTCGCAATCCTCACAGGCGGAAAAGTCATAAGCTCTGAAAAAGGCATGAAGCTTGAAGGCACAAAACTCTCTGACCTTGGAAGCGCAAAGACAATCCGCGTTGACAAGGAAAAGACAATCATTGTCGGCGGTGCAGGGAATGCAACTGAGATTGGCGCGCGTGTCAAGTCACTACAGGCAGAGATTGCCCGCACAGATTCTGACTACAAAAAAGAGGACATCCAAAAAAGAATGGCAAAGCTTTCAGGCGGTGTTGCAGTCATAAATGTCGGGGCTCCGACAGAGACTGAAATGAAAGAAAAGAAGATGCGCCTTGATGACGCGCTTCACGCAACCCGTGCAGCTGTTGATGAAGGTGTTGTTGCCGGTGGCGGTGCAACGCTTGTTAAGGCAGTCAAAGTCATTCAAAAGCTTACAATTGAAGGCGACCAAAAAATCGGCGCAGAAATTGTCGAGCGCGCGCTTCTGTGGCCTGCAAGGCAGATTGCAGAAAATGCAGGCAGCGAAGGTGCTGTCATTGTAGAGCGCCTGAAGAATGAAGCTGAAAACGTCGGCTACAATGCCCGCACAGGAAAGTTCGAGGACCTGATAAAGGCAGGTGTCATTGACCCTGCAAAGGTTGTTAGAAGCGCACTCCAGAATGCATCAAGCATTGCAGGAATGATGCTCACAACAGAAGCGCTTGTTGCCGATATTGAAGACAAAGACAAGGGCGGCGACATGGGTGGCATGGGCGGCGGAATGCCGGGTGGTATGCCTGGTATGGGCGGCATGGGCATGTAAAGACCCATAATCTAAAATAGAAACAGGGCTCTAAGCCCTGTTTCTGTTCTCTTTTTTTTGCTTATTTATGATATTTTCTTCCATTAATAATCGCAAATGCGCGATATATTTGCTCAAGAAGAAGCGTGCGCGCAATCTCGTGCGTGAATGTCATTTTCGAAAGAGAAATCGATTTCTTTGATTTTGAAATGATTTCTTCTGAAAGCCCGTATGCGCCTCCGATAACAAAAACTGCGTTTGGATTTGCCTTGATTAATTCTGCAAAAGCTTCTGATGTGAACTCTTTTCCACAAGGGTCAAGCACGAAAAACTCATTTCCTTTTGTTACAGAGATTATATTTTCTGCTTCTTTTTTCTTTATTTGTTCAGGATTATTCTCTTTCTGTTCCCTAAGAGATAATATCTCTATTTTGGAAAAAGATTTTATCCTCTTCAAATAGTCATCTTCCTGTGCGCGAAACATTTTGTTTCTGCCAACAGAAATTATTTTCAGCATAATCTCTTTGAGTAAAGTCATCTATAAAAATGACAAAAAACAAGATTCTTGAGTATGATTGATATTAAGAAACTCCGGCAGGGCCTGAAACAGAAAAAGGAATATTTCCTGAATGATGCAAGCGATTTTTTCATATTTAATATTGTGGCAATACTCGGGACGCTTGTGTTTTACAGGCAGACGCAGGATGAGCTTGCAGCGACACTGATACTTTCTTTGCTTTGGGTGTTTTTCTGGAAAGAGTCAGATCTGCTCGGCAAGGTGTTTCTTGTCTCTGCCTCAATCATAGGGTATGCGCACGAGTTAATCGGTGTGCAGGCAGGATACTTTACATATCTTGGTGGTTTTTTTGGCGGTGTGCCTATATGGATTTTTCCCGGATACGGGGTAATGTTCTGGGCAAGCTACCACTTCTGGAGCATCTTTGAAAAAAAATATGCAATCGCGCTTGGACGAGGAACGATAAGCAGGATTGTTAAAAGAATTTACGCCAATGCGTCGTTAAGCATAATTATTCTTACAGCAGCTATTTTTGCGCTTGATATTGCCTTCTTTGACTTTATGCGAAACCCGGTCGTCTTCTCAGTTGAGTTTGTCCTGGTTGTCCTGCTTTGGAGGTCTTTGAAGGATGCGCGCGTTGCGTATTTTGTTGCCTTTTTCACAGTGTTTGACGAGTTTGCAGGCGAGATGCTCGGGGTCTGGAGCCATCCTGTGTTCTCGCTTGTCTCCCTCGCAACAGGGTATATGTTTCTGCTCTGGATGTCAGCGGCAATAACAGATATCCTACAGAAGAAAAAGGTGTGGATGCCGCGCGAGGTGCTGGGTGCAACAGGAGTCCTTGTCCTTTTTACAGTAAATGTATATCTACAAATAAATGGCTTTTGAAACATGCTTCATGGATGAAGTGCCTGAAGCAGCTCTTCTTCATTTGCGATTATCTGGGGTATTTCTGAAGGGCCGATTGTGTGCTTGAGTTTTTCAAAATATCCTATAAGGTCTTTCTCCGGGTAAATTGAAATAAGTGTCTTTAGCATGCGCCCGACAATTGCTGCGTGATACTTTGCATAGAACGGAACCAGGCTTGACATGAAAACAAAAAGATACAAGTCATCGAGAACTGAGGGCGCAAAAGTCTTTAATGTGTCAAGCTTGCCCCTGTACAAAATCTTAAGATTCGCCTGATCAAACAAGACTGTACGATGCTCGCGCATGAACTTTTGCACCACAGGCCACTTTTCAATCATGCGCGTGTTCGCAGTCCATACAGGCTCCTGCGGCAGTGGATGGCGCTCAAGAACATAAGACGGTATCCACTCAAATAACGGGGAAAACTTGCTTTTGTCCTGAGTAAGAAACCCATTTTCAAGCATCATTTTAACAAGTGGCTTGCCAAGGCCAGTCTCCTTATGGTACAGGTAATTCGTTGTTATGCCCCACTCGCGTTGCAATGCAAACAGGGACGCGCCCGCGCTTTTGCCGGCACATCCAAGCCATATGAGCCAGAAATTTTTATATTCTGTAAGTTTTGCCAAAGTATCCCCTCAAATCAAATCAGGTGTTTCCGAATACATACTATACTACAAATCTATACAACCTTTGTACTATAAATGTGTTTTGACTAACAAACATTTCAAGAAAGTTCTCAAAAACCACGGTCAAATGAATTTGTCAACTTTTATCAAAATCATTTTTGTATAAAAGTATGCAACTACTATTAGTAACCTACCATATAACTATATATATGTCTCAATACATTATTGCCATATAATGATGGTATTGCTATATTACGGTGCAATACTGCGCAGAAAATGCTTGTAAATGGAGGATAAAACATGAACAGTTTCCTTAAAGGTGGCTTATTCTTATCAGTACTTGTTATCATTGCAGTTCTTGTATCACCAAACACGGATGCAGCTAATGACGACGATACCTTCAACATCACAGTCAATGTTTCTGTGCTTACGCAGGTTACTGTGCTTCCCACATCCCTCTCATGGACACATCTAGTACCCGGAGCCAACGGCGACATACAGAATGTTTCACTAAGAAATACAGGCACCACAAACCTTTCTTCATTTTATGCAAGCCCGAACACAATAACTATGGAAGCGACAAACCCTCTTGAAACAGGTGACCCGACAGCATACGCTGCCACAGGATTTATGATTGTAGCTAATGAGACCGCAGGCTCCCCGTATTATCATCTTGGAAGGCTTGAGTGGAACCTTTCAAAAGCACTTGCAGGAGAAATATTTCCAGCAGTTCTTGAGCCAAGCTGGAGCCATGGCTGGTACAGAAACTCTACAGGGGATGAATATCTCTGGCTTCTTATGAACGGGACAGACGGAACATGCAACGCATCAAGTGGCGTAACATTTCAGATAAAGACGGCTCCTGAAAATATATCGGCACAAAAACGAGATCATACAACAGAGAAGACAAACAATGTATGCGGAGGGGCATACAATGCTCCGACAAGTGATGAGTCATGGGGTGTGTTTACCTGCGGTGATACAGCAGCAAACCCGCTTAACGGATACTTTGTTGCAACCTATTATGACTGCACAAAAATCTACATCTACTATTATGACAGGACTACGACATTCCCCGGAAGCACAACCGTGCCGTTCCTCTGGAACGAGACAGTCGTGCCTGGTAAAGAAACATTCATGAATCTCATTGCAGCACTGCCCAGGGGAGTTCCTGCCGGAGACACGCAGGAAGGGACAATAACAATAACTGCAAGCACGTAAAAGTTATAGCCCTGCTTTCGAGGCAGGGCATCTATGTTCTTTTGAGTAACGTTTTTGAGGAAAAATACCTCAAAAATAGTACATAAATACTATATATTTCATACCATACAACTATATATATGGCTCAATGCGTAACTACAGTACCAGACAAACAATTTACGCGTAAGAGGGAGTGTAAAAAATGAACAATTTCCTTAGAGGGAGTTTATTCTTATTTATGCTCATTGCTATTGCTCTGATTGCATCCCCGAATACTGATGCAGACACCGACAACGATACCTTCAACATCACAGTCAATATTTCTGTGATTACGCAGGTTACTGTGCTTCCCACATCTCTTTCATGGACGCAACTGGCTCCCGGAGCCAACGGCGAAGTGCAGAATGTTTCACTGAGAAATACAGGCACCACAAACCTTTCTTCATTTTATGCAAGCCCGAACACAATAACTATGGAAGCGACAAACCCTCTTGAAACAGGTGACCCGACAGCATACGCTGCCACAGGATTTATGATTGTAGCTAATGAGACCGCAGGCTCCCCGTATTATCATCTTGGAAGGCTTGAGTGGAACCTTTCAAAAGCACTTGCAGGAGAAATATTTCCAGCAGTTCTTGAGCCAAGCTGGAGCCATGGCTGGTACAGAAACTCTACAGGGGATGAATATCTCTGGCTTCTTATGAACGGGACAGACGGAACATGCAACGCATCAAGTGGCGTAACATTTCAGATAAAGACGGCTCCTGAAAATATATCGGCACAAAAACGAGATCATACAACAGAGAAGACAAACAATGTATGCGGAGGGGCATACAATGCTCCGACAAGTGATGAGTCATGGGGTGTGTTTACCTGCGGTGATACAGCAGCAAACCCGCTTAACGGATACTTTGTTGCAACCTATTATGACTGCACAAAAATCTACATCTACTATTATGACAGGACTACGACATTCCCCGGAAGCACAACCGTGCCGTTCCTCTGGAACGAGACAGTCGTGCCTGGTAAAGAAACATTCATGAATCTCATTGCAGCACTGCCCAGGGGAGTTCCTGCCGGAGACACGCAGGAAGGGACAATAACAATAACTGCAAGCACGTAAAAGTTATAGCCCTGCTTTTTGATGTCACGGCATCTGAGTTCTCTTAATCACTCAAAGCAAGGTTTATAAAGGTATTCTCAAAATATGTGCTGTGCAATGGTGATTTTATATGGGACTTAGACCTGCAAAAGTATATCGAAATTGGGAGAGGCCTTACACAAGGCAGGCAACCAAAAAGCCGAGAAAAAGCTATGTCCGAGGTGTCCCTGGGTCGAAGCTGCGCATACATGTCATGGGAAATAAAAAAGGGTCTTTTGAGGCAACCATCAATCTTGTGACAAAAAAGCAGGTTCAGATAAGGCACAATGCTCTTGAGGCCGGGCGCATTGCAGCAAATGCATACCTCAAAAAGCATCTTGAGGAGGAAAATTATTTTCTTAAAATGCGCGTATATCCACACCACATAATGCGCGAGCATGCGCAAGCGGCAATTGCGCAGGCAGACAGGTTTTATCAGGGCATGAGCCATCCTTTTGGCAAACCCAATGGCGTTGCGGCACGAGTCAGGCTGGGTCAAGCCGTAATAAGTGTCAAAGTCGACAGTAAACACGAGGCAACTGTCCGCGAAGCGCTTCGCAGGGCAGGCGACAAAATGCCTTGTTCATGCTGTGTTGAAGTTGAGAAAAAATAGGTACGCAAGGATTCATAATTCCTTATTTAGCCTGCAAGTGTTTTTCTGCTAATACAGATATATAAACAATCCAAACCATACTTTTTTTGAATGACTATGAATTACTGTGTTCCGCTCAAAGACGTTTTTCGCGAAGGAAAGAAGGAAACCGGCACCAAGGCATACAATCTTTCACTATTATTGTCATATGGGTTCCCGGTTCCGCGCGGGTTTGCCATCAAGGCAAGCTGCTTTACAGAGTTTCTTGAGAAAACAGGCATAAAAGAAAAGATTGATGCACTGCTTTCAGAAACAGATGTGGACGACCCTGCAAAGCTCACCGGTACATCGCACGAGATAAAGAAGCTGATTATCTCTACTGAGATGCCTGATGATATGAAAGAAAGCCTTGCAAACACGTATCTTGGCCTTGGCGAGCGCGATGACATGCAGGGGCTAAACGATGTTGCAAAGAGCATAATGAGCTCTGTTAGCAGGGAGACTAATGTGGCTGTGCGCGGCTCTGTACCAAACGATGAATTCCGAAACAGCTTTGCCGGATGTATGCGTGCAAGCCTGAATGTGCGCGGAAAAGTCGGGTTCATTGATGCAGTGAAAAATGTGTGGGCGTCATTCTACGCAGAGCACACAATATACTACAAAGAAAAGACAGGCAACCAAAACATAGGGCTTGCACTTCTTATCCAGAGCATGGTGAAGAGCGAAAAATCGGGTGTGATATTTACTGCAAATCCTGTAACAGGAGCAAAAAACCAGAGAATTGCAGAAGCAGTCTATGGAACAGGTGAATCAATATCCCTTGGTGTAACGGTACCTGACAGGTATGTAATCAGCAAGGACGCTCAAATGATATCTGACTTTTCAGTCGGCAGAAAGGACTGGATGTACTCTGAAAACGATTTTGACGGAGGCACACGAAAAGAGCCTGTGTCAGAGCAGAATCGCGAGTCTCAGGTGCTTTCAGCCACAGAGATAAAAACAATCAATGAACTTGCAGGCAAGATTGAGGAGCGCGCGAACGTGCCGCAGGATATTGAATGGGCAATCTCGCGCGGCAGACTACATGTCCTCCAGGCAAGGCCTGTGATACTCGGGGAGCTCAAGAATGATGATAGCATGAACTCATTCGGCAAAGAGGTTCTTTGCAGCGGCACCCCTGCGTCACTTGGAAAAGGCGAGGGTGCGCCAAAATCATTCTATGAGCCCATGGGCAACTCCATGGTTCAGGACGGCGATGTACTTCTATCAAAAGATGCTGCGCCATCCATCTTCAGTATCTCAAAAAAAGTATCTGCTGTTGTATGCGAGGAGGGTGGAGTGCTTTCTCCTGCTGCAACGCTTCTTCGCGAGTTTCATATCCCTATGATTGTCGGTGCAAAAGGAATAATAGATTCTGTTGCAGGGCATGAAAAAATAATTGTGAATGCAACCAAAGGCAGGATATTCTCTGAAGCGCCTTCAGGCATCGGCACCCCTGAAACAGAAACTGTTGAGAGTGATGTTGATAAAGGCGGCGAGCTTCTTGCAACAAAAATCAGGATTTGCTCAGAAGGAATTGAAGAAATTGAAACAAATCCGGACTGCGACGGCCTCTTTGTGACAGGCGACATATTCTCAACATATCAGGAAGATATTGCAGGGCGTATTGCAAAGGCTGCGGAGCATATGCACCCGTCAAAGCTCTGGATAAAAATGCCAAAAGAAAGCGCGGACTTTTCAGGTGCAACCACTGGCATCAACGGCGCAATTTCAAGAGGGTACAAGAACCTCGGCATTATAATCCCTTCAGTGTATTCCAGAACGCATGTTGAAGATGCGCTACACACCCTCTCAACAAATGGCGTTGACCCCGGTTCACTTGAAATCGGCATACTTGTAGACAGCCCGGCAGGGGCTATGATGGCCTGCGAGTTCGCACAGGCAGGGACAACTGTTGCCTGCATTGATGCAGACACACTTGTCAAAAACATGTTCGGGCTTGGCGACAACACAGTGGCGACAAATCTTGAGACACATCCTGCGTTTTTGCATATACTTGAGCGATGCATCCGTTCATGCAAAAAGCAGAAAATGCATACTGCCTTTTTCGGCAGCGCATCCAGTGACCCGCGCATGATTGATAAATTGGTTGAGTTTGGAATCGACTCTATCTGTGTCCCAAAAAATAGCGAGACTATGGCGCGCCATTTGGCTATGCGCGCAGAAAGACGGATGCTTATTGACCTGCTGAAGAACAGGGACCGCTTTATTAGAAAGAGCGCGGAATAAGGTATATATTGTTTGTTCTCGAACGGTGGCTTTATGGCAACAAAACTCTATTATCAGAACTCCTATCAAAAAGAGTTCGAGACGAAGATTGTTGGAGTTAATGACAATAAGGTCGTTCTCGACAAAACTTGCTTCTTTCCAAGAGGCGGCGGACAAGTTGGCGATACCGGAGAGATAAATGGTGTCAAGGTCATAGACACCATAAAAAGCGAAGACAAAAAGAAAATATTTCACATTCTCGAAAAAACACCACCATTCAAAGTTGGCGACATAGTCAAAGGAAAAATTGACTGGGATAAAAGATACAAAACAATGAAACTTCATTCTGCCTCGCATATTGTGATGCATTTCATGAAAGAGGTTTTCGGAGACTGGTGCACTGCATTGCCTGCGGTATTAGTTGATGAAAAAAAAGACCGCTCAACATACATATTCAAAGAGCCGCTCGATAAAGAAAAACTAAAACTTGTTGAGGAAAAAACAAACGAATTCATTTCAAGAAATCTTGATATAAAAACATGGTCTAACGAAAAAGACCCTGACTACAGATATTGGAAGTGCGACATCATAGAATTGCCATGCGGTGGGGCTGCGATTAAAAACACAAAAGAAATTGGAAAAATCTGTGTTCGAAAAGGTAAAAAAGCAGGAACCGGTAAGGAAAAAATTGAAACCCTGCTCGCAGATAGTGTTGAAGAAAAAGAAAATATATCCGCTACAACCAAAAAAAAGCCATCCAATAAGAAATCCCGTGGAAAAGATACAGAAGAAAAATCCTTCAAACACTGGGCAGACTCAATTGCAGAGAAGCTTGAGGAGCGCGCAAAGTCAGACCCGATTCTTGCGAAAGTCGTTGCTGAAAAAGGATACTTTGTTTATGACGAAAAAACACCTTCCGGCAAAATACATATCGGTGCAGGGCGCGGGTGGGTAATACATGACGCTGTTGCCAAGGCACTAAGGGGGCGCGGGCTAAAAGCAAAGTTTGTCCTGTCTGCTGATGACATGGATCCGCTTGACAAGATGCCAATTGATGTTGATGCAGAAAAATACGAAAAATACATGGGCGCCCCGTTCATGAACATACCCTCTCCTGTTTCTGGATACAAGAGCTACGCAGAATATTATTTTAAGCAGGCAACAGACAAATTTTCTGAGTTCGGAATAGAGTGCGAGCTTGCGAGTACAGGGCAGGATTATATTGACGGCAAGTTCAACCGCACAATAAAGATTGCACTTGACAGCGTAGATAAGATACAGGAAATATACAAGCGATTCTCAAGAAAGGGCTCAATCGGGACAGAGAGAATACCGTTTAACCCTATATGTGAGAAGTGCGGAAAGATTGCGACAACCCTTGTAACAGAATGGGACTCAAAGCGCGAGGTTGTCAAATACAAATGCCTGCCTGATTTTGTTCCCTGGGCAAAAGGCTGCGGCTACGAAGGTGAGCGAAGCCCGTACAACGGGGGCGGAAAGTTCCCCTGGAAAGTTGAGTGGGCTGCCAAGTGGCCGACTCACGGAGTGATGATGGAAACTGCCGGAAAAGACCATTTTTCAGCTGGTGGCTCAAGGTCAGTCGCTATCGCAATATCTGATGAAGTCTTTGATTATCCACCACCCTATCCTTCTACAAGAAAAAAGACAGGGGACGGTTATGAGTTCTTCACAATCGGCGGAAAGAAGATGAGTACATCAAAAGGCAGGGGTGTGAGTTTCGCAGATATGACTGATTACGCGCCCGCAACCATGCTAAGGTATTTGCTTGTCAAGACAAGGCCTCGCGCAGTAATTGACTTTGACCCTGTTGGCACAAACAAGATGCCCCTTCTTTTCGAGGCATATGACAAAACCGAAAGAATATATTTCGGAAAAGATATTGTTGAGAACGAGCGCGAACTTGCGCACGAGAAACGGGTTTATGAATTGTCCCATATTGGGGCTGTGCCTAAAACAATGCCTGCGCAGATTCCGTTCACTCATGCAACAATGCTTGTGCAGATACTTCCTGACATAAAATCTGTTGTTGAGTCTCTAAAATCCACAGGGCATCTTCCTGAAAAGTTGTCTACCGAGGATGAAAAATATGTCACTGGCAGGCTTGCGTTTGTAAAGAAGTGGGTTACTGAGTTCGCGCCTGAAGAATACAAGTTTGTGGTGAATGAGAAAGTTCCTGATGATGTAATGAAAAGCTTTTCTCCTGCGCAAAAGAATGCGCTCTGTATGCTTGCTGATGTTCTTCAAAAGAAAAAACTGTCTGAGGACGAGCTTTACAATGAGTTCAAAAGAATAAGCGCTGAGACAGGGCTTGCACCAAAGGAATTCTTTCGGACTTGTTATTTAGCGCTTCTTGGAAAGGAGAGAGGGCCGAAACTTGTTTCCCTTATTGTTGCTGTTGGGCAAGAGAGGGTTGCGAGTGTGTTAAGAATAATTGGATAATGTATTTACCACCCACCACAAATACCTAATCTATTAATTGTTTCAAGAGAGTTCTCAATTGATTGCGAAGATGGTTTATATAATCATCATTGCTCGCCACATTCAAGTACGTAGTAAACAAATGCTTTTCATCAGACGCGTTCAATTTATTGTCCAAAGATGTGTAAAGTGTAAATGTTTTACCTTGGCTCTCCGATATAGACGGGTAAATAAGGCAGCCTTTTTGACATTTTTCCTTAAGAGCAATAACATATGCAATGATTTGATAATAATCCGAAGATAAATCCTGTCTCTTATATTTTGTATCTATTACTAACGTAGTATTGGGGCCTTTTATCAAAATATCTGGTCTGACAATTATTCCTCCTTCCTTTACAAGGGAACGTAACTGTTGTTCGGAACGCAATTCGTATTCAGGATACTCTGTGGCTATTATTTCCTGTAAAATACCTGTAACTGCTTGCTGAAAAATCTTATTCATATCAACAAGAAAACTACAACCAACAGACTCTTCAGGACTTATTGACTTATAGTAAACGGACTCAATTACGATTTTGCATGTTCTGAGAAGTTCTGTATAGTGCTCATTTATTCTGTCAGATATTACACATTTAAGTTCGTGTGGCTCGATTACCCTATAAGTGATTTCGTCCTGAATTTGCGTAAGGTAATAATGCAAATCATTTTGAAGTTTTTTGTTTTTGGACGACACAAGCCTGATGATGGAAGATAACGCGTAGAGCGTGATTTGATTTTCCATATTATCAAACGTCAGGTCGTCATAACTACAGTAAAAGTGATTCTGTCTGATTAGATTGTTCTTTAGGTGTTTTTTAAATAATAGTTTTCCTTTAAGGTATGACATATTATCTTCATCTGTGATATATCTTTTGAGCAAACCGTTATCCATTACATCCCGTAATTGATTACAAAATATGAAACCAAGAATATCGAAGAAACAGGTTCCTCGTTCCATTTTTACATGGCGATTTTCGTCAAATACGAAATCGTTACTTTCAACGTATTTTAAATATTTTAAAAGCGGTATTAATTGCTCGTTAAACCTCGGTAAAATATCACATTGCTGAGTTTCAAGCTTCACCGTGCCAACATACTGTTTAAAATTTAATTGAACTTTTTGCGCACATCCAGTTTCTGCCTTGCAATAACGTACTTCAACGCATTTTTTGAATACGCCATTTTTTAGGTAGTTATCATCAGCATTAGTGCATTCAATTTCTTCTGAGTTTTCGTATTGCAGCAGTCTAACCACCACTTATTGTTGATGATGGATTCCACATCGCCACCTTATTTTTCAGCGAATTCTTTAGCATTTCAGTAGTCATATTCGCATTCACTCCAATATACCGATCTACCATCTCACTTCCAAAACATGTTTGTAACTCTTCATAGTCGCCATACAAGTATTCCTCTAACAAGGGCAGAATTTCAGTTTTCCAAACAGCTAATACTTCCGAATCCGACTTTTTATTCCATAAAAACGCATGTCCTATACGTTTATCCTTTCCAATTCGTTTCATCTTTGATAGCTCAACATTGATTTTCTTCAATGCATCAACAGATATGTGGAGCAGACTTTCGTTGCCAGTTTCGGTATAAAATGATTGTCTCATCAATATCTCAAAATCTGGCGCCATTTCTTCAAACTGAAATCTTCGCCTCAAAGCAACGTCCAAAAGCGCGATACTTCTATCTGCCGTATTCATGGTGCCAACAATATGCACATTTGAAGGCACTCCAAACGTGTCTTCTGTATGGGGCAGCCTTACGATAATTTCACATCCGCCGCCAAGTCTCTTGTCGTCTTCTATGAGCGTGATTAGTTCTCCGAATATTTTCGATATATTGCCCCGGTTGATTTCATCTATGATGAGCACGAAGGAATCTCCTTTTTTGAGGAATGCTTTGAGTTCTTCTCTGTCTTTAGGCTTGCTATTCTCGAATAACTCATAAACAGATTTCCATTTGTCTTTCTCATCAACATGAATGTCGTTTTTTTCGAGTATATTCGCTAACGCTTTACAGCATAGTTTTTTGAAAAGACCGTCCTTTTTGTAATACTTTATTCCACCATCACTCGTAGTATCGGCGGTAATGCCTTCGATAAACTCTTCATAACCATATGACGGGTGGAATGTGATAAATTCTATTCTACCCTCTTGTCGTAATTCATCGAATTTTTGGGCATAGTTGTTATCATTCATGTTGATTTCCTCAGTAATCTTTACTGCATCTGTATCGACCATATTCTCACCTCTTCTTACAATAAAAACGGCTCTTTTGCGCGAATTGTATGTTTTTCCAGTTCCTGGAGGGCCGTAAAGGATTATTTGCTTTTTTGAAAACAATAAAGAATTTGATTTTTCAATATTGATGGGCACGTGTTCAATAAGCACATTATTTATAAAATTATCAATTATTTTAGATATGTATTGTCTGTGGCTCTTTAAGCGAAATCTATAGGGGTATTCATCATACTCAACTATCGCGTCTTTATCTAAAAACCATCGACGATAGACATTAAATGCGTGTTCCCCTCTATCAGTATGGCTCTTTAATTGATTTTCCGATAGTTTCTTTGCAGCTTTTAAATGTGCTGTAAAAAAATCTTCCTGATTAGGTCCAATATCTTTTATATATTCCTTTTGTTTTTCCCCAACATCCTTAGATGTAACAAATCCATCGGTCTTGATAGATAAAAAACAAATGATCCAAATATATGCTTCGGGAGTAGTTCCGATACCAGGAGTATTTGAAGTGGCGTTTGTTTTACCGACGATAGAGAATTTGTAACCTCTCTCAAGATCGTCTTTTATCCAATTCGGCTCTATTTTATCCATTTATGCCCATCTCAATAATATCAACAGCCCTCTTTCTTGAATTATATGTCTTGCCCGTCCCGGGAGGACCATAGAGTATTATCTGTTTTTTCAAAGGCAAAATAGATTTTTCGTTGGTTTCATTGTCAATCTCTTTGTTTAATATTCTAAGCAAGTAATCCTTTAATTCGCCATCATCTATCAACGAGAGATCCTCTTTTTTTACTTTATGCACGGTATCTTGCCATTTGCTGAAATCTGCTTTAAAAGATTTTCCTTCAAATAACCAGATTACTTCGATTCTGTTGGGAGCCATTCCATTCAAGCTTGTTTTATCGTCACTTTCAGAAACAAAATAATATGGTCTTTTTCCATTATGCTTGATAACCCGTCCAACATTTAGTATTTTGAAATACGTTCCATAATGCAAAACTATGTCGCCCTCTTTAATCTTTTTGCAAAACGAAACAATTCCGTCCCGCGTATTACTCCGTAACGCGGGGCCTTTTATCTTAACATCCTGTTCTGTTTGAACATCACTCAAATCACCCAAATGCGCCCAACCAATGGCAACGAAGCGATTTTCCTTTGAAATCATATCATAATCGCGCTTATTCAAACCGGTTTTTTCTTTCAGTTCGTCTAACTCAAACGGATACGATCCGATTTTCCAAATGTTTGTATTATTGCCATCTCCATACAATTTATAGTTTCCTGAAGAAACAGAGAAAAGAAATTTTTCTCCCGAAACGCCTTTTGCGGTCACGGTATTTATGCAATAATCGGCAGGCAATATAGATCTTTCGGCAATATCCGGGTGCATTGTTTTGATATATTCTATTATTTCCTGTCG
This sequence comes from uncultured archaeon, assembly GCA_965370715.1. Lineage (GTDB taxonomy): Archaea > EX4484-52 > EX4484-52 > EX4484-52 > B79-G9 > JAFCBV01. The sequence goes on along the minus strand of CBDUVQ010000005.1, from coordinate 3,978 downwards.
ACTTACAGATTTACCGTTTTTTCCAAGCACATTCATTGCTTCTTTAGTTGCATTAACTGCTCTATTCATCAATACCCCTCTCAGGACCATTCTTTAAACCAGATTATGTGTGTCATGCATAGATTCCTTCATTCCACGCTGTTTATTTATCCATAATTTTATCTATGTTTGCTTGTATTGTTCGGTCTGATGAAGAGGACAAAATAAGCAATTTTTCAGGCACCACATCATACAAAAACCTTTAAATCCATTCATATCCATTATGATACATCTGTATCAAAAATAAAACAAAGAACTTGCCATGTTCCGCGGTGGTGATTTCTACTTCTTACTATCAACCCTTTTCCTGCTTTCAGGCGCATCAATATAATTCTCCTTAGAAACCACTTTTTCACCGCTTCTTTTTTCCAACTCATCTCTCGCCACTCCGGCAACGGTTCCGCCTTCAATTACAGCAGCCTCGTTTTAGGCAAATTAAAGGGGGGTGGCAATATGCCCCCACCCTTCTGCAAAGCCCTCATCCCTTCGCCTCATATCCTTAATGTATCCGGAAGTATCTTTAGACTCTACTACGGCTGCAATAATATCAACTGCCGGAAACCACCACTCCTCATTAAACCACACCCTGCGCATGTTCTTTCCCTGAAAAACTACGAAATTTCCGGTTTCTTCTTCCATGAGATCAATAGTCAAACGCAAAAATATGTATTTAACCCTTCAATTCCACAATTAACTTATGCAGGACAAAAAAGAGAAATTCACGCGCGTCTTCGCCAATGTACCGGATAAGATACGGGGCGAGGATGTTATCGCAGTTGTGGATGATAAACCGTTTACGTGGAACAATGCAATGATTGAAATAAAGAACGATACAGAACTTGGGAAAAAGATATTGAATGTCTTGGAAAAAGTAGGTGTAGTATGAGCAAAAAGACAGACCCCGAGATAAAGAAGCTGATTCTTTGGAGAATAGAAGCCGGCGTGCCAAAGCACTTTAAGCTCTGTATGGGTGGTGAGGGAACATTCACAAAGGAAGAAATGAAAGAGCACGTGGAAACTGAAGATGAAGTCGGTCGGGAAATTATCAAGATGCAGTTGCAGTTTATCAAGGCCATTTCAAGCGGTGAATTCTCAAAAGTGCTGGCAGAAGAATGAATATAATGTGAGCTGCCATTTATGAAAGAAATTCTGGTAACAAGGCCAAAGTACGATGATGCAACAAGCTACTCCTTCTACTATGCAGGGCTTATTATCAAAGAAGCAGAGAAAAAAGGAATACTATGCATAGACCTCAAGCGCCCGCGGTTGACAAGAAAAAACTTTGAAAATATTGTTAAAAACAGAGCCACACCCTTGCTGTTTTTCAATGCTCACGGGGATGCCAAAACAATTTACGGGGATAAAACAGGGATTGTGGAAGAGGTGCTTGTGGAAGAAGGTGTAAATCACCGGCTTCTGGATTCAAAGATGGTTTATGCCCGCGCCTGCTGGGCGGCTGCGTCCTTAGGCAAATCATGCAAAAGCGGATGCTTCATAGGATATAACAGCCCTTTCAGCTTCTGGCTTAATGAAAAATGGTCGGCAAAGCCTGCAAATGACAACACAGCAAAAATGTTTTTCGAGCCTTCTAATCTCGTAGTCAGCTCTCTATTAAAAGGCAACACTGCCGAAGAGGCAGTAAATAAATCGGCAAACCTGACAAAGAAAACCATCCTGAAATTGTTGAAAGAGAAAGACGAGCCCGGGGCAACAGCGTCCGCTATGCTGCTTTGGAATAACATGCAGGGAACTGCGATAGCAGGCAACAAAGAGATGCAATTGAAGTAGCGCGTTTTACTATTTCTCATTTATTCATACTACCTGCGAACGCACAACCGCATAAACTCCTGCAAAACCGCTGGCGCAAACATTTAAATCCCTTCGTATCTATTATGATACATATGTATCAAAAAGGAAACAAAGAACTTGCTGTCCTTGCGCTCTATCTCGGCGATTACTCGGCGAAGTTCTATCTTCGTGAAATAAACAAGGCGTCAGGGCTTGCGCTTCGTACAACGCAAAGGGTGCTGGCAGGGCTTGAGAGCGCAAGAATAATGAAGTCTGATGTGCGCGGGAAAAACAAGTATTTTTACCTCAACCTTGAGAACATCGAGACAAAATATATGCTTTTGCAGGCAGAATCACAAAGAACGCTTGCATTTCTTGAAAAATATCCTGTTTTCAGGACATTTCTAAAGGAAATAAAAAATGAAACTTCTCCGATAATTGTTTTTGGAAGCTTTGCAAAATTCTTGGCAGGCAAGATGTCTGATGTTGACATCCTGATTATTGCCGATGAGAAAATAGAGCTTCCTGCGCACCTTCTGCCAAATAAAATACACGAAATTTATCTATCGGCAGGCAACCTCACAAAGGCATATAAGGCGGGCGAGACATTGATAAAAAAGGTTGAAGAAAACCACATTATACTGAACAACCACTCGTTTTTCGTAGACTGGATGTGGAACAATCATGCCGATGCAGGACAGTATGAAATGGTGCGCAGGGCTAAAAGACGGCTTAAGAATGACAGAGCCTGATGAAGAGATTTCAAAATCCTATTTGAACGAAGCAAAAGCATCTCTTCTGCGCGCAGAGAAAAACTTTGCAGAAGGTGATTTGCTTTGGACAACGGTTGTCGCTTATTATGCAGAATATTATGCGCTTTATTCCTTTCTGCAAAAAATAGGGGTGAAGTGCGGAAACCATTTTTGCTCAATTCTTACTGTAGAGCGGCTTCTTGGGCGAGAGTCAACAAAGACAATTGTACGGCACAAGAACAAAAGAATTGATGCGCAGTATTACATGAAAATCGGAAAAGAAGATGACGTAAAAGTAATGCTGCGCGAAGCAAAGGCGTTTGTTATTGGTTTTGATGCGCTTGTGTCCAATCTGACAAGCAAGGAAATTCATGAGTATGGCAGAAGATTCAAGCTTTTGCTTAGATGAATGAAATCCGTTTAGCAAACCCCTATTTCTTTTTATTCCCAATCCTTTTCCTGCTTTCAGGCGCATCAATATAATTCTCTTTAGAAACTATTTTCTCACCGCTTCTTTTTTCCAACTCATTTCTTGCTACTCCGGCAACGGTTCCGCCTTCGATTGCAGCGCCCTTATTTTCAGTGAAGCCGGTTGCATTTTTGTTTCTGGCTATCCGCGTAGTGGATGCTTCGCCAAGCATTGTGAAAATTAACTCAAGGTCATTCATGTGGTCGCGCAGATTCTCTTTCTTTAAACCTTTGAAATCTTTGTATTCGCCGGGTGTTAGCCCGAATGTTGCCTTTGAAATCTCTGCGGTCAGAATAGAGTATTCTTTATCGGTTTCTATGCCGCGCTTGTCCCACTCACCAACCAGTTCGTCTCGAACTGCGATGCCCCTAACTCTTTTCTCAATCCATTCATCAGAATAACCTTTCATTCGGTAGAGTTCCCTCATGCGCTTTTGTGCCAATTCAGGGTTCTCTATTTCCTGCACACGTTCGTAGCCGACTTTAGCAAGCCACATTTTGAAAGGCTCTGCCTTTTTTGATGGGATTGACTGGATAATTCTGAGTGCATTTTTTGTATTAACGCAATCGGTTTCTCGTAATTTTTCATCTTCTGCGAGTAATTTCAAACGTACCCAAATTGGGGACAGTTCAAGTTGAATAAATTCACGGTCTTTTACCTTGCCCCAATATTGGCGAGGCGTAGGGCTATCTGTTAAAACCTCAACAATATTCACAACCGAAAAATACCACTCGTCGTTATGCCACGTCCTTCTTATCTGTTTCCCCTGAAACACTACGAGCTTTCCGATTTCTTCTTCCATACAATATTGATACACAGGCACAGAATATAAACATATCTCCGGTACATTGCCAATAAAGCAAAGCACCATATCAAAACATTTAAATCCCTTCGTATCTATTATGATACATATGTATCAAAAAGGAAACA
>CBDUVQ010000004.1:0-24995 GCA_965370715.1 uncultured archaeon | reverse complement strand
AAAGACGAAATCTACAAAGAAGTTGTTAATGTGACAAAAGCGCATGGCGGAAAATGTCTTATAAAGGCTCTAGATGACTTGAAAGAACACACATCCGACTAAAATATTATTTAAAAAATAAGAGCTCTTGTAAAAAAAGAAAATATGGATGTTTATTCCATTGAAGCATCAAAATCAACAGATACAGAAAAATACTTTAATGCCATCAACCACCCCGAAATATGTAGAATGACCATAAAAAGCAGGCATCTAATTCCACTTCAAGAACCGAAAAAATTGGGTGATGTATTATCTCATATATATCGCGACACCATACAACATTGCGATTCTAAAGAGCCAAAAGAACCATTCCCGCAAAAACCGCAAGAACTCCTGCAAATTTCATCATTGTAAACTCTGAGCCAAAAGCAAAGACAGAAGCAATCACAACAAAAACAAAGCCGGCAGAGTATATTGCCACACTGTATCCGGGATTTGGCGCAATCTCTACGCTTTTGAGGGCAAATATTGTTGCACCCACAGAGGACAAGCCAATGAATGCTGCAATTATTGCTGATTTTCTGGATATTGCCATTGAAATGTCTGATGAATGCAAAATTACTGCAAGTATTGCAACTACTGCGCTTGAATAAAGAATCAGGGACACCACAAACGGATTCTCATTTGACACGACCTTGAACAGGAAATTCACTAAAAAAAATCCTATTAATGCGACAAATGCATACAACACCCAAAGCGAAATCATAAAAACACCTTGCTTATTTACGCGCTCGCGCTTAATAATCTTTTTTCCCAAGAGAACGCATGGCAAAACTAATCCTTCTTCGATTCGGCGAGTTGTGGCTCAAGTCAGAGAGCGTGAAAAAGCGCTTTCTCACAATACTTCAAAGAAACATCAGGGCACTGCTTGATTCTGAAAATATAAAACACTCTTTCATTGCATCAAGAACGCGGTTTTTTATAAAAACAGAAGAGCAGGAAAAGGCAATTCCTGTGCTTAAACGGGTGTTTGGCATATCCTCGCTTTCACCTGTTACAAAAACAGATATAGAAGGACTTGAAAGCCAAGTGATTTTGCTTGCAGAAACACTCAAAAAGACCGACACTTTTGCTGTGCGCGCAAAGCGCGAGGGAACGCACTCCTTCACAAGCCAGGAGCTTGAAAGAAATCTCGGCGCGCTTGTTGTCGATAAATTCGGGCTCAAGGTGAATCTGACAAAACCAGACAATACAATACATGTTGAAGTGCGAAATAATGACGCTTATGTATATACAGAAGTGATTCGGGGCGCTGGCGGGCTTCCTTTAGGCGCAGAGGGCAAGGTTCTCGGCATCCTGACAAAGGATGAAAAATCCCTTGCAGCAGTGTGGCTTATAATGCGCAGGGGTGCACGGGCAATACTTGTTCTTTCTGAGACTGGCGCAGAAAAGCATATTGAAGTGCTCAGGAAGTTTGACCCGCACATAAAGGTCGCAGAAGGCACGAACCTTTTGGACATTGCAGATGAATACAATGCAAAAGCAGTTGTCGTGCCGGAACAGCTTGATGATATTGGAAAGTATGCTGATGCAGAAAAGATAAGGCCTCTTGTTGTTTTCAGGCCGCTTGTTGGAATGGATGAAAAAGATATCAGTAAACTTCTGAAGGAGATAAAATAATGGATACTTTTGAGCAAGAACTAATGAACTGTGCTGAAAGAAGACTTTCTGAAATAAAAGAAGGAAAAGTAAAGCTTCTCGGGGAAAAGGAATTCAGGGAATTTATGAAAAAAGAAGGCATATCATAATTGTTTTGATTGCCTCAATAGAGAGATTGTGGCATTCCAACCCCGCTGCCAAGTGAATCTTTATATTGATTTTACTACAATTATGCGCTATCCGTGGCGCATATTCTTTCTTACAGGAATCCGGCGCCGAATATATGTTCACACAAAAGGTGATTTAGTGGCTGACGAAGCTGTTTTGAATAAGATACGCGCAGCAGAAAAGAAATCAGAGGATATTCTTTCTGCCGCAGAAAAAGAGGCTGAAAAGATTGTCATAGAGGCAAAAAGGGACTCTGTAAAGCTGCTTGAGGAATCTGAAAGTAAAATCAATGAGTCTGAAGAAGAAAAAATAAGCAGCGAGACCTCAAAGATACAGAAAAAGAAATCAGAAGAGATAGGCTCTGCAAAACTGAATGCAGAGAACCTTCGGAACAAGTCTTTGAAAAATGTTGCAAAAGCAGAAAAGTTTCTTTTCGAAAAGTTTCTTGGCACAATAAACGAGTAATTTACGCATTGCGTTTGCTTACTTGAATAACTTCGTCTATCACACCACCGGATTGTAGGCTGCATATGTTGTAGTCAAACGCAAATAGGTACCTCAAATGTTTAAAGCAGAAAAAATGACACTTGTGACCATTGCAGGCACAAAAAAGCAGATGCCAAAAGTCATAGGCACGCTTCACGACATGAATCTTTTCCATATAGAAGACGGAGCATTCGGGGCGTCAGAAGAAGGCGGGTTTGATATTGCCGCGCCCATGTCCGGTGCGCCCGAAGTCTCAAAGGCTCTTGTTAAAACGCGCTCTGTCATGTCGCATCTTGGGATAAAATCAAATGCGCCTGTTTCGGGCAACAAGAAAACAGATTCCCTTGAAGGCCTGCAAAAAAGCATTGCGTCCCTTGAAGAAAAAATACTTGCAATCAGTGGAAAATCCAAGAAACTTGAAGACCAATCCTCTCAAATATCCTCCCTTGTTTCTGAACTTAAGCCGCTTTCCGGCATCAACCTTGATGTTGCCGCATACTCTGAATACAAGTCATTGTCTGTTTTTGTCGGCTATGTCTCAACAACAAAGGGCTTAGAAGACAAGCTGTCCGGCTGCTCAAAAAACCTTGAGATTTATTCATCAGAAGATGGCACAAAACCAACAGTCGCTGTTTTCTGCGACAAGGCATCCTCTAATACAGTACAAATGATTTTGACAGAACATGATTTTTCTGAAATAAGCATAAAAAGTGTGAGTGAGTTCCACGGAAAGCCAACAAAGCTTCTTGCTGCTCTTTCCTCAAAGGTTTCTGATATTAACAAAAAAAAGGCAATCCTGAAAAGCCTCACAGAACGGCTTGCAAAAGAGTATTCCGGCTATCTTGCACAAAATACGGGTATGCTTGAGGCAGAGTCAGAAAAACTGAACGCGCCCCTGAAGTTTGCTTCGAGCAAAAACGCTTTTGTGACATCAGGCTGGATTCCTGCAAAAAAATATGCTGAATTTGATGAAAAGTTAAAAGCAACTACAAAAGACAACCTTTTCATAAGCAGGGAAGACAAGGACTTTGAAGATGCTCCTGTAGCCCTAACAAATCCGAAAGCTGTAAAGCCATACGAGTTTTTCCTTGACCTTTATTCTCTGCCAAAATATAATGAAATAAATCCTACATTCTTCATGTTTCTTACATTCCCGCTTTTCTTTGGATTCATGCTTGGTGATTTCGGCTACGGGCTACTCACGCTTGCGGTTTTCCTTATTTTGCGCAGCAAGATACCGCCCATGAAAAATCTCATGACTGTCCTTTGTTTCTCATCGATTTCAACAATTATTTTCGGTCTTGCATACGGAGAATTTTTCGGGTTTGAAGAACTCTGGGGACATCATTTGCCGCACCTTTTAAGCAGGGTTCACGCAGCAGAAGAGCTTTTCCTTATATCTATACTACTCGGAGTAGTGCATGTTAACATTGGACTCGTTATAGGATTCTTCAATGCCCTAAACATGCATGGCTTAAAACATGCCGTCCTTGAGAAAGCAAGCTGGATTTTACTTGAAGTAAGCGCACTCATTATAGCCCTGCCCATGCTTGGTTACAACATCATCCCTCCATCAGCAGGGTATGTTCTGTTTGTGCTGTCTGTTATCATGATTGGAAAAGGAGAAGGAATCAAAGGAATACTTGAGCTTCCGTCAATTGTGACAAACATACTATCCTATGCGCGCCTTATGGCGGTCGGGCTTGTGTCAGTCATACTTGCAGTTGTAGTAAATGAAAACGCGACTACGCTGTTCCACGCAGGACCTCTTGGCATGGTATTTGCGACACTGATATTTGTTGCAGGCCATACAGTTAATATATGTCTTGGGCTAATGAGTCCGTTTATTCATTCAATGCGTCTTCACTATGTTGAATTTTTCCTGAAATTTTACCACGGAGGGGGAAAGAAATATATGCCTTTCGGCGCAAAGAAGGCGCTATAGGCACGTACTATTTTAATTTATAAAGGAGGAAATAACTATGGCTGAACAAGCAGGACTTATAGCAATTGGAGCCGGCCTAGCAATAGGCATTACAGCATTGGCTGCGGCAATCGCAGAGAAAGACATCGGTGCTGCTGCTGTCGGGGCAATGGCTGAGAAAGAAGAGCTTTTCGTGAAGGGATTGATATTGACTGTCATTCCGGAAACAATTGTGCTCTTTGGCTTTGTGATATCGTTCCTTATTATAGGAAAGATGTAAACCATCACGTAAACAACAACAGTAGTCAGTAGACACCAAAGCAAACACGGTTTTATGCGGTGTATTCTGGCTGCGGCATACTATTAAAGAGGTGTTAGAGTGACCCTTGAAAATGTATCAGATGAAATCATTTCAATAGCAAAAAAGGAAGCAGACGAAATAAAGAACGCTGCCAAAAAGGAAGCAGAAAGTATCATACAATCTGTAAATGAAAGCATCGAAGAAAAACAAAGCTTAGCCGACAGGCAAACGCAGAACATAGTCGAGGCTATGACAAAAAAAGAGCTTGCCTCTGCAAAGCTTGAAGAAAAAAGGCTTGTTCTTGACGCAAAAAAAGATGTGATAGAAAAAGTGTACACTGAACTTGAAAACAAGGTCATTGCTATTGACAAAAAAACAAAAGAAAAGGTATACTCAAAGCTTGTAAAAAACGCAAAACAAGAGTTTGAACCAGCATACATATATGCAAGAAAGGAAGACATTGCACTTGTAAAAAAGCTTTCTAAAAAGGCAAAGGTAGTTGAGGAGGATATTCTTGGAGGCCTTATTTTCGAGAATTCCGAACGCACTGTGCGCCTTGACAAATCCTTTGACAGTGCTTTGGCTACCTTAAAATCAGAAAACATCAAAGATGTTTCAAAAATCCTTTTTGATTAATGGTGAAAAAATGGCTGAAAAAAAGAAAATCGGGCTTGGAAGATACCCCTACATAAACACCAGAGTCCGCGCTATGAAGGCTGGGCTAATACCGAAAAGCGATTATATGAAGCTTTCAAAGATGAGCCTCCCAAACATTGCCCGATATCTGCAAGAGGGCGGCTACAAAAATGAAATAAACGAGTTCGCGCAAAAATACGACGGCCTCAACCTGATAGAAAACGCAATAGAGGCAAATCTTGCAGCAACATTCTCAAAATTGATACGAATATCATCAAACGAGGTAAGTATGCTTATTGAGGTGTATCTTGGCAGATGGGACCTTCGAAACATCAAAGCCCTGATGCGCGCAAAACACTCAAAAATTCCGCTTGAGGACGTCAAGCGCGCACTCATACCCTGTGGAAACATATCCGGCACTCTTGTTGAGGAACTTTTCAAAAAGAATACTGTCGAAGACTTGCTTGAAGCAGCTAAGAAGAAAAAATACGTCCTTGGGGCAGAAGAAGCCATACAGGCATATAAGGCAAAAGCAAGCCTGTGTGATGCAGAAAACGTGCTTGATAAGGCATATTACTCAAACCTACTTTCTCATGCAGAAAGTATGCCTAAACAGGGAAAGGTTATCCGTGCATTTATTGAGACTGAAATAGATATACGAAATTTAAAACTGCTATTTCGGCTGAAACGCGAGGGCTTCAAAAAAGAGGAAATTCTAAAGCACGTCTTATATCCCGGTGCGCGCCTTGGAAAAACAGATCTGTCAATGCTTGCAGCAACATCGTCTGTTGATGAGCTTTGCAGTGCCATGAAAAAGACATCTTACGGAGCAGTCCTTGCAGAGAGCCTGAAAAACTTCAGGGAATCCGGCAGCATGTCGCCAATACAGACCGCTCTGGACAAATGCTGGCTTGCAAAGGCAGACCTAATGCTTCATCAACATCCACTTTCAATAAACCCGATTCTCGGATTCATGCTATCAAAAGAAATAGAATACAAAAACATAAGGCTAATTGCCCATGTTCATGCATTTAACCTTCCTGAACGCGTTATAGCCGAAAATCTTATTGCATAGGTCTTAAAATGAGTGAAATAAACCCCCTGTTTAACATAGCTGTTGTCGGAGACGAGCAATTTACGCTTGGTTTTCGCCTCGCTGGAGTACGAACTATCATAAATGCAAAAAATAACGAAATCCATACAAAAATAGAGGATGCGCTCGCTGACAAGGAGACCGGTGTGCTAGTACTAAAACAAAACGATATCGAAACACTTCCCTTGCGGTTTCAGGAAAAGCTTCGCAACTCAACAACACCGGTGGTTGTCTCAATATCCAAAGACAATAGCAGCGCAGAAGTGTTACGCGCGCTTGTGAACCGCGCGATTGGTGTGGATGTCTGGGAAAAGAAATAGATAGAAAATATCATGATAGAGGTGTATATTATATGAAAGGCAAAACTCAGAAAACAACAAAAGGAGAGATATACAGAATCGCAGGTCCTGTCGCAGTCGCAACAGGCATTGACGCAAAGATGTATGATGTTGTTCGTGTCGGAAAAGAAAAGCTCATGGGTGAAGTCATCCAGATTCTGGGGGACAAGACAGTTATTCAGGTTTATGAAAATACTACAGGCCTCAAGCCTGGCGAGCCAGTTGAGACAACAGGTATGCCTCTTGCAGTAAAGCTCGGGCCAGGGCTTTTGACATCAATATATGACGGCATACAGCGCCCTCTACCAGAACTTGTAAAGCAAATGGGGGACTTTATCCAGCGCGGTGTTGATGCTTCAGGGCTTGATGAGAAAAAGAAATGGGAGTTCAAGGCCACAAAGAAAAAAGGAGATTTTGTCTCTCAGGGAGATATTATCGGCACTGTTGAGGAGTGCCCCGGAATAACGCACCGCATTCTTGTTCCGCCCGGAACCAGCGGAAAGATTGTTGATATTTCAAGCGGAAAATACACTGTCAATGACTCTGTTGCAAAGCTTGACAGCAAAGCAGTCCTAAGGCTTGCGCACACATGGCCTATTCGAATACCAAGGCCGTCAAAGAAAAAGCTTGTGCCTGAAATCCCGCTTATTACAGGACAACGGATACTTGACGCACTATTCCCCCTTGCAAAAGGTGGTGCTGCGGCAATACCAGGGCCTTTTGGCGCAGGAAAGACAGTCACCCAGCAATCGCTTGCAAAATGGGCTGACGCAGAAATAATTGTTTATGTCGGATGCGGAGAGCGCGGAAATGAGATGACAGAGGTTCTTACAGAATTCCCGCAGCTTACAGACCCAAAAAGCGGAAAGCCGCTTATGAACAGGACTGTTTTGATAGCAAACACAAGCAACATGCCTGTTGCTGCGCGCGAGGCGTCAATCTATACAGGCATAACAATTGCAGAATATTACCGGGACATGGGTTATTCTGTGGCTTTGATGGCCGATTCCACGTCAAGATGGGCAGAGGCAATGAGAGAAATCTCGTCCCGCCTTGAAGAGATGCCCGGAGAAGAAGGATACCCTGCATACCTTTCAACAAGGCTTGCAGAGTTTTATGAGCGCGCTGGAAGAGTAGTGCCTTTTGGAACCGACAAAGAGGGTTCTGTAACAGTTATCGGTGCTGTGAGCCCGCCAGGCGGGGACTTTTCAGAGCCTGTCACGCAAAACACGCTTCGTGTCACAAAGACATTCTGGGCACTTGACGCAAAGCTTGCGCAAAGAAGGCACTTTCCGTCAATAAACTGGCTGCAATCATACAGCCTTTATCGCGATACTCTTTCGGAATGGTTCACAAAGAATGTCGCAAGTGACTGGTCAAATCTTGTTGGCCAGACAATGAACATACTTCAGGAAGAGGAAAAGCTTCAGGAAATAGTGCAGCTTGTCGGAAGCGATGCACTTCCTGAAAAGGAGAGGGTGACACTTGAGGTTGCGCGCCTTATACGCGAGTTCTTCCTCCAGCAGAACGCATTCCACGATGTCGACACATACTGCGACCTGAAGAAGACGCACATGATGCTGAAAACCATCCTGATGTATCAAAATATGGCAAAACAAGCGCTTGATGCAGGGGTTCCTGCAGCAGATGTCCTCGAGATACAGTCAAAGAACCGAATTGCTGAGGTCAAGTTTGAGCGCGATTACAAGAAGCTCCTCAATTCAATTGAGGCTGACATGAAAAAGGAGTTCAGTAAACTGAAATAAATGGTGATTATTTATGAAAGAATACAAGACAATTTCGAAAATTGCAGGACCTCTTGTTTTTGTTGAAAAGACAGAGGAAATAGGATATGAGGACCTTGTCAGCATAAAGACTCCTTCAGGAGAGATTAAGAGCGGACAGGTTCTTGATACATCGCGCGATATAGTCGTTGTCCAGATTTTTGAGGGAACGCGCGGCATAGACCGAAACTCCAGAGTGAAGTTCCTCGGCGAGTCTATAAAGCTCCCGGTTTCAAAAGACCTTCTTGGAAGAATACTTAGCGGAGCAGGAAAGCCTATTGACGGCGGGCCTGAAATCATCCCTGACAAAAAGATGGACATCACAGGCGCTGCAATAAATCCATACTCGCGCCTGCAGCCAGCAGACTTCATACAGACAGGAATCTCGACAATTGATGCAATGAACACTCTTGTCAGAGGGCAGAAGCTTCCGATTTTCTCTGGTGCAGGGCTTCCGCACAATGAGATTGCACTTCAGATTGCAAGGCAGGCAAAGGTTGTCGGACAAAAGGGAGAATTCGCTGTAGTTTTTGCAGCAATGGGAATTACCAATGAAGAAGCCCAGCGCTTCATACGCGATTTTGAAGAAACAGGCGCGCTTGAGCGGGCTGTAGTTTTCCTGAACCTTGCAGACGACCCTGCAGTAGAGCGGCTCATCACACCAAGAATGGCGCTCACAGCAGCAGAATACCTTGCTTATGAGCATGACATGCACGTTCTTGTAATTCTGACAGACCTTACAAACTACTGCGAGTCACTTCGTGAGATCGGGGCTGCAAGAGAAGAGGTTCCCGGAAGGCGAGGATACCCTGGATACATGTATACAGACCTTGCAATGCTTTACGAGAGAGCAGGAATGATAAAGGGCAAAAAAGGCTCTGTAACGCAGTTGCCAATCCTTACAATGGTCGGAGACGACATAACCCATCCAATACCTGATCTTACCGGATACATCACAGAAGGCCAGATTGTGCTTTCGCGGGAGCTTCACCAAAAGGGTGTGTACCCGCCTGTTGATGTTTTGCCATCGCTTTCAAGGCTTATGAACCTTGGAATCGGAAAGGGAAAAACACGCGATGACCACAAGCAGGTCTCTGACCAGCTTTATGCAATGTATGCAGAAGGGCGCGACCTTCGCGGCCTTGTGGCAATTGTCGGAGAAGAAGCCCTATCTGATAGAGACAGAAACCTTCTGAAATTCGCAGCTAACTTCGAAAACGAATTCGTAAAGCAGGGAGTGCGCGATGACCGAAGCATAGACAAGACACTCAAGATATCATGGGACCTTCTTGGCAGGATGCCAAAAGACCTTTTGACAAGGATATCGCCTGAGTTCAAGGACAAGCGCTATAAAAGCACGGCATCCGAGGACTCAAAGGAAATAAAGAAATAAAGGTGTGGATTCTTTTGGCACAAGACGTAAAACCAACGCGCTCTGAGCTCATGAAGCTCAAGAAAAGGATAAAGCTTGCAACGTCAGGCCATAGCCTTTTGAAAAAAAAGCGCGACGGCCTTATCATGGAGTTCTTTGAGATACTCAAGGACGCAAAAAACATAAGAAGCGAACTTGTGGAAGACTACACTTCTGCTGAAGGAAAAATTGCAGTTGCAGCAGCCCTTGACGGCTCGCCTTCTGTGCATTCTGCTGCTATGGCAGTTCACGCAGCCCCTCCGGTTGATGTCGGCTCAAAAAACATAATGGGTGTGGTTGTACCACGAATACGCTCTGAAATCATAAAGCGCCACTTACACGAACGCGGCTACGGCCTTGCAGGCAGTTCTGCGCGCATAGACGAGGCAGCATACGCTTATGAGACTGTTGTTGACAAAATCCTTAAGGCAGCAGAAGCAGAGACCACAATGCTCCGCCTTCTTGACGAGATTGACAAGACAAAACGCAGAGTCAATGCGCTAGAGTTCAAGGTTCTTCCGACACTTAGCTCTCAGGCAGCATTCATAGCACTCAGGCTTGAAGAAATTGAGCGCGAGAATGTTTTCAGGCTAAAGAAGATTAAGAAGTAATATTTACTCATGGATATTTCGGAAGGCATCCTTTTTGGCATCATTGCAATGATTGGCTGGGGAGCAGCTGACTTTTTTGCTGCAATTGCTGTTCGAAAAGCAGGATCATTCACTGTGTACTTATGGAGCGCACTACTGAGTGTGCTATTTTTCCTGCCTCTCGCGCCCTTTTTCGGGATACCTGTCCTTTCGTGGACCTCGGTTGCCCTGCTTCTTTTTGCAAGCCTTCTTACGGTTGTATCATGGCTGGCATTCTACAAAGGATTTCAGGTCGGAAAAGTTTCTGTAGTAAGCCCGATAGCGCTTTCATGGCCTGCAATAACAGTCATTCTAAGCATAACTCTTCTTAAAGAGTCCCTGACATTTATTCAGGCATCAGGAGTTGCACTTGCAATCACCGGAGGCATCATGGTGTCCTTTCGGCTAAGCGACATTGGAAAACTAAATTTTTCAAGCCCGTCAAGCGGGGTAAAATACGCCCTGATCGCGGCCTTAGGGTGGGGAATTTATTTCATACCCATAGACATTCTTGTTGAAAAATATGGGTGGTTCGTTCCGCTCTTTCTCATACATGCAATTTCTGCGGGCTACATTTTTGCATATTCCCGGGCAACGCAGCGCAGCATACGGTTTCCACTAGGGCTTGGAAAACTCATGTTACTTATCGCAGGTCTCAATGTTTTTGCACACCTGAGCTACGGGCTTGGCATCACGTCAGAGCATACAGCAGTGGTCGCACCAATCATTGCCGCAGCTCCGGCAGTCACGATTCTTCTTGCAAGAAAATACTTTAACGAGGCGCTTGAGCTCAACCAGAAAGCAGGAATTGTGTCCATTTTGCTTGGATTGGTACTGCTTTCAGTGTGAATTCTTTAGAGTATACTCGTGAACATCCACTTAATGCCCTTTACAAGGCATTTAAGAACGATTATAGCGAATACACACATAACCACTGTTCCGTAGTTAAAAACGATAGGTTCATAAAGAGCAGAATTCATAATAGGGCTATGAATGACAAGACAAATACGGTTGGAGAAGCGTGCGGTTTTGTTCGTTATGATGGTCCAAAAGAAGAATTTAACCGCATAGCCGGTGGAATTATTGATTCTATGAGAGTAGAAGAAATTTTGAGCAGCTTATATAGTGAGCCTGTTAACGTGGCGTCATGCGACTCCAGTAAACTGCCATATCCATTAAAACTTTCTTTAGATGTATGTGACGAGGATCTAGAGTATAAAGACGATCCAGCATTAACTGCTCTTGCTCGAAAAGCTTACGACGCAAAGTTAAATTGGGCCATAAAAGCAACCTATGTTGGCGAACCTGTTGAAGCTGTTGAAGCACTAGAAGATGTTCTTGGTCAAATCGGTTCATCACATCTTTATAAACCGGAAGAGGATTTTTTTGGAAAGATTATTTGCAAAGACATAGAAGGCAAATATGTTTTTGTAGATTGAATTCTATTCCCTAACAGAAATTAGTCATTAAGTATGGGTGAACCACATGAAAGAAGAATTACAAGACAACAATGCTATGGGTCGCATAACCCCCTACATACTAACAAAAAGCAATGGAATAAACCCTTTAGCTCGTGAGTTAGCTAGCATGGGCTGTAAAAGCCAACAATCTGGCGATTTTAACATTGTTTACAAAGACATCCGTACCGACCCCTCAATAGATGTAAGTGAACTTACTAACGAACTCAGAGAAAGCTTTGAACTTTTAGAAACTGTTGATGAAAAAATATATGAGCCTCATGTATTGGTCAGAGAATCAGCCCGTGGAAATTACGTTGATGAAGAACCATGTAAATATATTGTTGAGTTAACAGAAAAGGGACCTACAGTGCATGACTTAAGTAAAATGAAGTCTGTTCCTCCTTTAATTGGTTATGGTAGTCTTTTAGACCCATACGAACTTGCATGTAATACTGAAGATGGTGATTTAAGAAATTTATTGGGTCTAGAAGATAAAAGGAAATTAGCAGAGGAAAAACACATAACAGAAAAAATTAGTTATGCTAAAATTTCAGGATTAGAACTGGGATTCAATCGTGCTCCAACAGCAAAGAGACACGGGCCTACACAAGAAATAAGGAATTATCTTGCTGTATTAAATTCCGGACCCAAAGAAGGTGCAAGTGCGTATGCGGTAATATTTGATCCGGCAGATTTAACGAAAAATCCTATAAAGTATCTTGCAATAGAAAACTATGGTGAAATAGAGTATGTAAGAAGACTAATAAAACCTGATCAAATAAAAGTAATTGGAGGGAATCCAAAACTATCTCTTGATGAAGGCGCTTGGATATTAGAGTCGCCTCTAATTACAGATGTTGATGGTAAGTTAGAAGTAATTGCTTCAAATCCCTATTCAGAAATACCTGCGGGATACATAGATATGCTAACTAATGGATTGACAGGAGCTGAGCAGGAAGTTCCTGGTTTTGCAAAGCTGTATGTTGATAGTGTTATTCAGCCGAATGGACGACCTCTTTCAGAGAATGGGAACTTCATGGGTGTATTAGAACAAAAATTGTCCGCGCGCATAAATACGGACGCATACGCAGATAAGATGCCTTATAGGGCTGAATTTGGCGTCTGATGTAGCTGCTATGGGATAACCCGCTAATATTTGTAATTTGCTGTGTTGGATACAGACTCATATTTTCTCAGGGTATGGATTTTCTATCTGATGATACTTATTCAATTTAATCAAATGATTTCCTAATTCTGAAATTCTTTTTCCGTTAGCTAAAAAAGTTGTCTTATCCCAAACCTCGCCATATTTTCTGGATATAGCATATGCTCCTTTTCGGCATATATGAAAATAGTGTGTCCGGGGATTTAGATTCTTGTGTATGGATTGTTCCAATCCTAAAAAAAGAAATGCGTCACCAACAAGTTTATTTGTGGTGTAGTCAGAATATTTAACTTTGATCAGTTTGTAGGTTTTTTCCCTTTTTAACAAATTGTGATATTGAGTAAGTGGGATTTCATATACAACTGCATTAAATTTTGCCCCTCTGCATTTCTCAACATTCAAGACCGCAACGTCAGTGTCCCACGGCTCATATAACTGTTTTACAGCTTTTAAGTCAAATACTCTTTTGTATCCATGAACCCACACTTCATGGAAATTAGAATGGCTTTTAATGGTCTTTCTTAATGAAGTTCTATTAATCAGGCTACCGTATCCAATTAATTTTATTTTGGCACTCATTTTACTAATTCTGAGGTTCAGCCTATTTATAGATAATCTAGAAGAAAAATGTTTCTTATAGATTTACGCCACCAGTCAAAGACTAACGGAAATAAGGCTTATAATTTTCTGAGACGAAACCGACTTTGCCTGAATAGTCCACGAAAAGTCCGTGGCTATCAAGAAAGGGCATTATTTAGAATTAAAAAGTATCCGATACAAACGATAATATTCTTCCGGGCTTAAAGAATCATCAACATCATTCTTGCGAATAAAAGTCTCTAGAATTTCCCTAGCATTATCCTTTTCTTTCCATGGCTTTAATAAAGCATGATCCAACGGCACTTTAGTTATAGCATTTAAACGTCCATCCAATAAATCCATAACCTCTTGAGGCAGTTCTTCAGGGAATACAACCGCCGTATTAGGAGATTCTGCATCAAAAAAACGCTCTCCATTATTAGGCAAATTATAAGGAATTGTATGGTCTGCATCGCCTACAAAATCAGTTC
Organism: uncultured archaeon; assembly: GCA_965370715.1. Taxonomy (GTDB): domain Archaea; phylum EX4484-52; class EX4484-52; order EX4484-52; family B79-G9; genus JAFCBV01. The sequence goes on along the minus strand of CBDUVQ010000004.1, from coordinate 10,892 downwards.
TGCTAATGAGTCGTAAGTCACCAAGCAATAAATCCGGTATATTGTTGGGTTCTGCATACTGGAGTTGCACGCGCCTTCCGCCACCCGAAACATACGTTACAATTACCAGAGGGCTATAATCAAAATCTTCATGTGTTTTGACAGGAAATATATGCTTGTATTGTTCAAAAGAAGACACGCTTGTATCCGGCTTCAAAATCAGCAGAACACTCAATTTACCTTTCTTTGAATAAAGAGCGGGATATATTGAAGAACTGGCAAGTTCTGCACTTGTGTGGCAGCCACTTTCGTTATCAAAACCCAAATCCCTTACAGCAGCCCAATTACAGTTGGCTAAACGATAAGAAGAATTCATAAGTTATCCACTCAATAATACTAAAGAGATATGATGTTTAAATTTGTTTGTAATCTTCCACAAGAACCAAAGGTTAGTCCACCAGAAAAAATAAATGTTCCACAAGAACCAAAGCCTATAAATTCGAGCGCCAAAAGCGCGCTCGCACCAGTTTTCTAACAATGACTTGTATGAGATAAATCATATACTTGCAGAAATATAGTTTTGCCTGTCAAAACCTTTATATATGGGTAAGAGTAAATGAAGAAGTAGTTTCCACTTGAATGTTTTGGCGAACATCAAAGTGATTGGGCAAACTTTCAAATTCCGTTTAAGTTTTGGCGAACTTAAATCGAAGCAAACACGAATTAACTTGTTGAATTAATTTCAGGTATCGAAAAAGCGTTGGCGCGCTCTTCGAATCAATTGTTTCTAAGAGATATTAATGCAAAATGTGCTATTAAAGCATTTCGCTTACATAACATATATATAAAAAACAAGATATTATTAGATGTATGTTTAAGAAGCAAGTCGGTATCAATAGGAGGTTGTAAAAATGGATTCGATTATACAAAGCGCAATTTCGCGTCAAATAACAGGTGGGCTTGGACTTACGCCTGACAAGTCACTTGAAGAATTCGGCGATGTCAATGATGCAAAAATCATGGTTGTCGGCGCAGGCGGCATGGGCTGCAATGCAATCAACAGGCTGCACAAAGTAGGCATAATGGGTGCTGAAACAATTGCAGTAAATACAGATATGAAACACTTGAGGACAATCAGCGCAGACAGAAAAATACTTCTCGGCCAGGAAACAACAAAAGGCCTTGGCGCCGGAGGATATCCTGCAATCGGAAAGCAGGCTGCAGAAGAGTCAATGAATGAACTGAAAGACGCGATGAAGAGCGCAGACATGCTTTTCCTTGTGTCGGGCATGGGTGGCGGAACCGGAACCGGGGCTGCACCAACTATCGCTCAGATTGCCCATTCGCAGAACGCAATAGTTATAGGTGTCGTTACAATGCCCTTCAAGATTGAAGGCGCAAGAATCCACAAGGCAGAGGAAGGCCTGCAAAAGCTCAGGCAGAACTGCGACACAGTAATTGTCATTGAGAATGACAAGTTGGTCGAGATTGCAGGAAACATGCCTTTGCAGCAGGCGTTTGCAGTTGCGGACGAGATTATTGTGACAATGATAAAGGGCATAACCGAGACAATCTCAACACCTTCGCTTGTCAACCTCGACTACGCTGACGTGAAAGCTGTGATGAGCGCAGGCGGCGTAGCGATGATTGGTGTCGCTGAATCCTCTTCAGCTGCGCGGGCGCGCGAGGCAGTGGAGCAGGCAATGTCAAACCCGCTTCTTGATGTAGATTATAAGGGTGCAACAGGCTCTCTTGTGCACATCACAGGCGGACCTGACCTCAAGCTTGAGGAAATAAACGAAATTGGAGAATATGTATCCAAGCACCTTGATGCAGGAGCCCAAACAATCTGGGGTGCGCGCGTTGAGGACGAGATGAAAGGAAAAGTACGTGTCATAACAATCATAACAGGTGTGAAGTCACAATACGTACTTGGCCCACAGATGCAGGAGGCCACATCCACTGGATCTGCAAGGCCTTCAATCGGGCACGCGCTTGGAATTGAAGTGATACGCTAGGCGAATAGAGGCATAAGCCTCTTTATATTTAGGACGCACGAGCCTGTGCCCATTGCACAGGTTTTCGTTCGTGCGCTCTAAAACGTCCTAGTGGCTTGCCGCACATATTGTGCGCGAAGGTGTGGGAAGTAAAATTTTCGATCTTCGATAAAGAAAAGGGAATCCTTTGAGCATAACGCTTCTAGTACGCATTTTGCGGGAGATGAAGCAGCCAACTTCCCTTGCCACGAGGTCAACCTCCATTTAAAGCATGCCGGGAAAGTTCCCGGTGTGCTTTAATATTTCTTTTTTTCTTAGAAAAGCAAAAAATACGAACCAGAAGTTTTTTAAAGCATCCCTTAGTAGTAAATAGCATGAATTTGAACAATATAGAAGGCATTTTGTCGGACCCTATTGATCCATTAAAAAAATTGTCTGAAAAATGTCCTCTTTGCTATGCTATTGTCGAATATCTTGCAATACAAAAAGAAGAAGAAGCTAGTACAGAGGATGTGTTAGACGCTCTTAAAAAACAAGAAGGGAGAGTTATTACGGGGGATGCGGCAATAGTTTCAACAGAAGATTTAGAGCCATATATAAATGCACTTAAGAATGAAAATATTGTATACACCACACCAAATTCCGTTGGTTTAACCTCATTGGGGGTGGGTATTTACAATATTGAAAAGATTAGTGACTGTCTTACGGAATGGAACAACAAGTAAATAAATTCAACGAACTGTTTGGTCAAATTTTTTAATAATGCATTAATAATAGTTCTCATGCATTACTCTTCTCTTGCAGAACTCTATGAAAATCTCGAGTCAACTAGCCTTAAGCTAAAGAAGACAAGGATTCTTGCCGAGTTTCTTGAAAACGTCTCTTCGAATGAAATAGAAAACATTATTTTGCTATGCAGAGGGCGCGTTTTTCCGGAATGGAGTGAAAAAGAGCTCGGCATAGCGTCTCTCTTGATGGTCAAGACACTCAGCAAGTCATACGGGGTCTCTGAAAAGAAAATAAGCGATGCATGGAGGGAAACAGGGGATCTCGGGCTTGTGGCAGAAGAGTTCTCATCCAAAAAAAGGCAGAAAGTTCTTTTTGCGCCAAAGCTTAATGTTGATAAGGTTGTCTCAAACCTGCAAAAAGCCGCAGGATTGTCAGGAGCAAAATCCCAAGAGCGAAAAATTGGTCTTATCGGCGAGCTTTTGTCCTCTGCAGGGCCAAAAGAGGCAAAATATCTTGCAAGAATTGTTATCGGGGACTTGCGCATTGGTGTTGCAGAAGGCCTGCTTCGCGATGCGATTGCAGGGGCGTTCTTTGCAGAAGTGCGCTGGAGTGCGCTTTTGTCTGCCAAAACAAACAAGAAAAAGCTCTATGAACACATTTTTGAGGGCGCTGACTCAAAAAAAATCATATTTGAGGACGCGCTTTACAATTCCATCAAAAAAGAGAACAAAGAGATTCTCGCATCCCTTGAATCAAAAAACACAGTTGAAGTGAAAACAGCAAACGAGATTTCATTAATTCCTTCTTTCTGGAAAAAAGAGGCTGGCATTGACTTTGTATTTGTCAGTGAAGCTGAGTTTGGAAACGAGCTTCGAAGCAGGATAAACGGTCTTATAGAGAAAGCGCACGCCCTGACAAACGATTATGCCCTTGTTGCAAAAACAGCGCTTGAACAGGGAAACGCAGGTCTCTCAAAGCTGTCGCTTGTCATGTTTCGCCCGATTAAGGTCATGCTCGCGCAAAAAGCAGACGGCATTGATGACGCATTTGAGACTGTCGAGCGCCCTGCTGCAATAGAGTACAAGTTCGACGGCTTTCGGATGCAGATACACAAGGAGGGCGAAGAAGTGCAGATATACACACGCAGGCTTGAAAACGTGACAGCCCAGTTCCCTGAAGTTGCCATTGCAGTGAAAAAGGCGCTTTTGGCAAAGTCCTGTATTGTCGAGGGCGAGGCAATCGGAATAGACACGCAGACAGGAAGATGGCTGCCTTTCCAAAAACTCTCGCGCAGGATAAGGCGCAAATACGACATCAACAAGCTTGCAAAGGAAATACCTGTGAGGCTGAACCTTTTTGACATTCTTTATTTGAATGAAAATGTCCTGATTGAAAAGCCGTTTGTAGAAAGGCGGGGTGTCCTAAAGGACAATGTTCGCGAAATCCCGGAAAGTGTTGTTCTCGCAGACCAGATTGTGACAGACGAAGCAACAAAGGCGAATGATTTTTACCAGAAAGCGCTATCACGCGGAAACGAGGGTGTGATGTTCAAGAACCTGTCCGCAGAGTATAAGCCCGGCTCAAGAGTCGGCTATATGCTCAAGCTTAAGCCTGTGATGGAATCCCTTGACCTGACCGTTGTCGGGGCAGAATGGGGCGAGGGCAAGCGCGCTGGCTGGCTCTCAAGCTTTGTCCTTGCATGCAGGGATGAAACAGGAAATTTCCTGTCCATAGGGCGCCTTGGTACAGGCATAAAAGAGAAAGCAGAAGAGGGAACAAGCTTCAAAGAGCTCACAGAGCACCTTAAGCCACATATAATCCGGGAAGATGGAAAGCACGTTGATATTTCACCAACCCTGACACTCGAGGTTGCATACGAAGAAATACAAAAATCGCCAAGCTATGACTCAGGCTATGCGCTCAGATTTCCGCGCTTGGTTCGCCTTAGGCCTGACAAGTCAGTTGGTGATGCAGACGGGCTTGAGAGAGTTGAATCTTTGTTCACGAATCAAAAGCACAAAGTTGTCACTGATAAATGAGTAAAATAGAAACATTTATAAACCTTTCACACACAATAGTGAATACTAAATAATCAGGCCAAATAGAGTAAAATCAAATAAAATATATATAGTTGGTACGCAAAAGATAGTCTGACTGCTTTTTGCGAGGGATGTTTATATGATAAGCCAAAAATCGCTTGATGCCCTGAAGGGTATTGGATTAAATCTATATGAGAGAAAGCTGTATGCAGCTCTGCTCTCAAGAGGGACTTCAACAGCAGGAGAGCTTTCTGAAATGTCTTCTGTTCCAAGGTCACGTTCATATGATGTTCTTGAGTCTCTTGCAGACAAAGGATTCGTTATTGTGCAAAACGCAAAGCCCCTAAGGTATGTTGCAATTGCCCCGACAGAGGCACTCAGCAGGGCAACAAAACGGCTTCATGAAAAGCTTGATGAGAATGTGCAAAGGTTTGAGGAATTCAAAAAAAGCCCTGCACTAAGCGAGCTTGTTACACTTCACACAGAAGGCGTAAGCCTTGTCAGTTCAGCAGATCTTTCAGGTGCAATGAAAGGCAGGTATGCTATGCACCAGCAGATTGAAACAATGTTCAAGTCAGCTGAAAAATCACTTGATATTCTCACAACAGAGGAAGGGCTAAACCAGCTTCACACATCCCACGCAGGCCTTCTTCAGTCCGCAGCAGACAAAGGCCTTAAGATTCGAATTGCTGCGCCCATAACACAAAAGAATAGCGAGGCTGCAGAAGCCCTTGGGGTTGTTGCAGATGTAAAGCACCTCAAGTCATCCGAAGTCTCAGGCCTTCCTACAGGAAGAATGGTTCTTGTAGACAACAAAGAAGTTGTACTGGCGCTTACAGACGACACCAAGACGCACAGCACACAGGAAGTCTCTTTCTGGACCGCATCAGATCATTTTGGCACTGCATTCGCGAAACCGACCTTTGATATGATTTGGAATCATTTGGATTAAAACAGAAACGCTTTCTAAGCCACACATCAAACATTCAAATGGAGAATTAACTCATCGTAATAGTCTTCATTAGATTGTATGGATTTAAGCTTTTCCAATTCATCCAACAGACTCACAAAAGAAAATTCGTCTAACTTGTACAAGAAATAACTAGCTGCCAATGATTCTAAAGAACTATGAAGAGCTGGCCTTTCTCTTAAGTCTTCGTGTCTTGAGAACCCCACTCCGCCAAATAACATTGTGTCTGGGTCTTGATATGCACAAATGCAATGCCCTCCACACACATCTTCAGAGGTAAGATGTAAAACCCCTGGATTAAAAGAGTCTTTTATCAGCAAAGCAGCCATTATGGCTGCTTCATGGCAAATTGCCATACGATCCTTATACACCTGTGGTACCGTACGTAAGGACAGCACAGCTATGGGTACGGGAGTCATTTTATCATCTTCTTGATAAAATGCATGTATTTGCGAAGCTTTTTTTTGATCATACGTAACAGAAGTATTCAAAAATTCTTGAATTTCTTCAGGAAGTTGACCTATTAAGTTACGATAGTTTTCAATCGAAAAAGGAGCCATAATCTGTTAGACTTTTTTGGTTTTAAGAATTTATGCCGCAGAAACATATTCTTTCAATACACTATATTTTCATTCGCAGTTCACAAACCTTACACACCTTCCTTGATGTTGGTTCACCGCATTTTTCGCACTTGCCTATATTGCCGGTTCCTATCTGGCTTTGGATTGCGGGCTGAATACGGTCATACGTGCGCACTATACTAAATTTGGTTCCCGGGTATTTTGCTTCCAGGTCATTTATTACATCGCGCACTGACCACCTAAAAGACTCGGAGGCATAGGGGCACTCGCCAAAGTCTGCATCAATCTTTTTCAAAAGAACATAAAGCGCGCACTCTTTTTCAGGTATGTTTCTTAGAGGCTTTATGCGCGGGATAAAAGCATCTGTTTCTGCAATAAATGCTTTTGCGCCAAGGCGCGCACCGCGCAGTATATCTCCACGAATATAATTTGCCATTATTGCCTGCGCCTCATCATCAAGGTTGTGGCCTATTGCAACCTTGGTTGCCTTGATTTTACGCGCAGTCTTGTTTATCAGGTGGCGCCTGAAAACACCGCAGAAAGTGCATGCGCGCAGACCTTTGCACTTGTTCTTTGCAACCATTTCATCAAGTGTCTTGCCGAACTCCTTTTTGAATTATGCTATGTGAAGCTTTACACCTATTGCCTTGCATGCCTGTTTTGCTTTTGCTACGCCCTCACTCCTGTAGCCTTTTATTCCCTCGTCAATGAGGATTGCCGAAATCTTAAGGTCTGTCCGCTTCTTTGAAAGAGTCTCAAGGGTACGAAGAATAAGCAAAGAGTCCTTCCCGCCTGAAATTGCAGCAGCTATGTGGTCATGGCGCTCTATAAGGCGATTTTGCGCGATAGTCCTTGCAATCTCGCGCTCAACTGCCCTGAAAAAATGGCTCCTGCATAGAGACCTTCCTTCATAGCGCCTGTATGTGACCGCTTCTTTTGCGCAAAGGGAGCATTTCATAAAGACCCTTCGCGATATGCTTATTTAAGCATATTCTGCGAAGGTAAATGCGTATGCCCTCTCCAAAGTTTAGAAAACGCCAGACACGCAATAAACCCGTATGGCAGACAGGAATTGCAAAAGAGCGCATACGGATTCTTTTTACAGAGGCAGAGGCTCGCTTTGATGAGCGCCCTGACCTCTCCAATAGGTATGTTGAAATTGCCAGAAAAATAGGCATGAAATACAATGTTTCTATACCGCCATTATTTCGGCGCAGGTTTTGCAAAAAGTGCAAAAAGTATTTGCGCGCAGGAAAGAACTCAAAAGTGCGCCTTAACCCTAAAGAGAAATGCGTAAATGTCTTCTGCCTTGAGTGCGGAACTGTTATGAGAATCGGGTATTCAAAGAAAAACTAGTAAACAACCGTCTCCAAAGCCCCTTTCTTAGCCGCAGACTTAATTTCCTGAGCAATCCTTCTGCCCATTGACACTTTCTCCCCGAAAAACAGCTGCGAGTACTGCGAGCCGTCAGAATATATGTTTGTGCCAGCAACAATGCGCGCTGACACCTCGAATGTCACAAGCTTCAGGTCTGGTGTGCATACGGTCTCAAGACAAAACGGGCCGATAATTCCAGGCGAAAACAGGTCAATAGATGCTTCAACAACTTTTTTAGCGTCAGAAAACGCAGCCGGCAAAAGAGATTCCCTAAGCACAACAGGCTGGTTGCCTGTTACAGTGTATGACGGACTTATTGCGCGCCTCGAAAGCTCCTCGCGGCTCATGCCAAGTCGGTGCAATTCATCAATATTGGACTCATCGCGCCTGTCAATGCCAAGAAGCTCAATTGAGCCATCTCCTGCCGAAAAGCCGTCTTCTGAAAGAGGGGTGTAAAAATAATGGAAATAATATCTGTTGCCTACAACATATTCCTGCAGGGTTGCTGTTTTTGCCACGTTTTCAGGCATTTTTGAGAGCTTTTCTTCAAGCTCTTTTTTGTCAGATACAAGAAAATATCCGCTGCCGCCCCTTGCACCGTCGAACTTCACTATGCAAAGGCAGTCTATGCTGTCCTTTAACACGTTTTTTGGCATGCGAAGCTTTGCAGACGCCTCAAGCCACTTGCGCTCTTTATTCCTGTTTCCTTCCCAGTCAAGAACCTGCCTGTTGCCGAAAACAGGAACCTCAAACTCGTTCTCGATTCGCTTTGGGCCAAGATACTCTACAAAAGAGCCGTGAGGCACTATTATTGCGTTCTTTTCAATCAGCTTTTTCTGGAATTCCGGCTCAAGGATGTCAGAATAAGAATCAACAACAATAAACTCGTCCGGCTTTGCATGAGGAAATGCCCTGTATGTCTCGAGCCTGTCTTTTGTGCATATTCCAAGTGTCTTAAAGCCTTCTTCCTTTGCCCCTGCAAAAATCTGCAACGCAGAGTGTGAGCATATTGTTGAAATCACAGGCTTGCCGTATGAAGAAAGTGTTTTTTTGATTTTTTCGTGCGAAATCATACTTAGTATGCGCGACCGTGATTTAAATCTTTTATTGCACGACCTCAACAACCAAGGGCAGCCAGCACGCAAGCTTGAAGTGATTGGTTCCATTGGTTCCTCCCCACCTTAAACAGTACTTGCGAATCAAGTATCTTCAACCCCTCATAATTCAACACTGCCTGCAAGCACGATGCCGTTACACAAATTTTCCTTTAAGTTTTTGTGGATGTTTTTAAACGAATCATAAAAGTTTAGGTTTATTTTCCTCTCAAGCACGCCTTCATATTTTGTTAAATCTATTTGCTTGTCTTTTCTGCCGAGGACAGCAATATCAATATCTGAATTAATTGTGTCGTCCGCGCGCGAATAGCTGCCAAAAAGAATTATTGCTGCTCCTGCGAAGTCATTTTCAAGAAAATCCAAAAGCCTGGACTCATAAACCATCTTCAGGTTGTCTGCGCGCTTTAGTTGCCTCACTTTCTGGTGTAAACACCGACTTCTGCGATTAACTAATGCAAATGTGCGTTTCTGTGTCTAATTGCAGGGGGTTGCCGATAGGATACTCAAAAGCCTGTAAGGCACGATAGACAGGAAGAACTGTAGCGCCTACATTTTTATTCTTTCCTGGTCATTAAACAACAATGTTCGGAATTGGATTTGATTTTAAGTCGTTTAGCAATTTCCAGAATTCTTTGAATGGGTATGCTACTAATGAAGAAAATACGCTGCCTCAGGGGATTCAAAAAGCACATGAAGCAAGGGACGTACCATTTGGATACAACGAAGATGCCCAATTGATAAATAGTGTTTTGTGGAAAGTAGATAATTTCGATTTCTGGAAAAAACCAGCATTTTCTCCTAAACCATGCACCCTTTTTTCAAAAAAAACTTATGAAGAAACCGATGGAACAAATCCTGTAAATACAAGATCTTGTGAAATCATATATGCATTCTCTGACAAACCCATCGCAGAAGCCACAAAAGAATGCAGACAAGTACATCAGGACCTGATAAGCGACTCACCTTTAACTAAATTGGATGCGAAATTTGATGCGTTTCTTGAAGAAACAATGACATTAGAATTCCTTAAAGGCGACGTACACCCAAAAACAGGCGAAACAATGTATCCTGTGCCTGTCGGATACATAGTGCGCGACACAACATCACGATATCGAGAAGAACACAGTGCTTGTCAGACCTCGTGTCAACCTAGTTATGTTATGTACAAAAGCGAGGTCCTTGAAACCTATCATATCTTAGATTTTGTTTTAGATGGGCTAAAAAAATCCGTTGGCGACGATGAAGTACGCCGCCTAAGCAAGGCAGATCAAAGGCTTTTTGTGATTCAAACAGGAAAGCCCGAAATTCAGTAATTGTTTTTTCATAGATTGTGGTACTTCATATAAAACAATTTTCTAACGTGCATACAATAGTTTAAGAAAATCAATCCCACTTGTAGTTCGGGTTCCTTGGTATTATTATCCACGCAATTATGTATAGCGCGAGCCCTGTGCCGTAGAACAGGATTGAAACAGCCCATATCAAGCGAATTATTACAGGGTCAACATTGAGATATTCAGCGATGCCGCCGCACACTCCTCCGATAATCTTGTCTTTTCCAGAGCGATAAATCCTGCGGGGCACAGGTCCTGCATTCTTTCGCGCAGGCTGACATGTTGCAGAGGCTTTCTCGAGCGCGCGCCCAAGCCCGCCAAAAACAAACCCAATGAAAAGGACAAAATACCCAAGAAACGCAAAAAGAATGAATATTGCGGCAAGGTTGCTTAAGGCATAATTCGCGCCATTTAAAAGGACATCATTTTTGAGACCAACATTTATTATTTGAACAATATTTGATGCGACCCATAAAAACACAGTTATGTCAAACGCCGCTGACAGAGGCGAAACCACAGTATACGCCTTGGGGGATACACTTCGAAAATATGACAGGTACGAAGACAAAAGAATTATCAGGAAAAATATCCCAATGTTTCCAAGAAAAAAATCGTATATTCCAGCAAGCGGGACAGATTCTGTGCTGAGCACAAGAAATTTGAGTGCCCATATACCGAAAGTAATGCAGACAAGCCAGAATATCGCGGAAATAAACGGCCCTGCAATACCGAAAGTATTGCGGTACCATGCGCAGCACTTATCGCCTTTTC
>CBDUVQ010000003.1:0-25793 GCA_965370715.1 uncultured archaeon | reverse complement strand
TACGACCTTGCAAGCAATAGCACTTCTGTGTACATTTATGGCTGGAGCGAAATTAATGCAATTTCTCCTCCAAACAACACAGTAAATCTTGCAGGCGTAAACCCGACTATTGTGTGCAATGTATCTGATTCAAACACAACACAGCCCCTGCAAAGCTATAATGTGACGTTCTATGAAGATGATGCGCCGCAGGCATCATATGCGACAGACGAGAATGGGAGCGCATCGTGGTTGTGGGACACGTCAGCAGAGGCCTATGGTTATCACAACATCACATGTGCGATAGGGCACAACGAAACCCAGTATTATAATGCCTCTTTGTCACAGAGAACATCTTTCATAAGGCTCAACCGGCCGATAATAATTGACAGCATAGTTCTTTCAAACCCATCGATATACCGGAACGACACATATTCTCCTTTTGAGACAAACATAACTGTGCACACAAAGGATGCGCAAATCGGGAATGCTATTGAAGCAAATGTTTCCTTTTTCAATAGCACAGCTTTCATAGGAAACTGCACAACAGATTCACAGGGGTATTGTTACATAACATATAATGCGTTTGACAATGCTACACCGAATATTGAAACCATTTACATAAATGCCACAAAAGCAGGGCTTGAGGATTCTGATACAAACACGACACAGATTACCGTCAAGGGGGTGCTTTTCGCAAACATAACAGCGCCCCTGAACGCGAGCGCATGGAGCAAGTCGCTTTCTGTTCCCCTTAATGTCAGTGCATGGAATGAAAACAGCTATAATGAAATAGTAAGTGTTAACTGGCGCGATGATGAAAACACAGTTGTCGCAACATCTATGAACACTTTTTGGGCCATTACTAATGAAGAGACCGGGCCTGAAACAATATCTGCAAATATTTCAAAATCGTATTACGACATAGCCTCTGATTTTGTGGTTATAGACATACTCGGGCTTGCAGATGCCGCATGGTACCTGCCGCCAAATGCCAGTGTGCTTCCATACCCTGATGACTTTAATGTTAGCTGTATTGTTCGGGACAGCCAGTCCTCAGCACCAATTTCAGGATATGCAGTGAATTTCTGGTACATAGACGGCTCAGATGAGTATTTCAACGGGACATACTGGACAGGACCTGACGGTGTTGCAAAATACACATGGTCTCCGACAAGCAAGGGCGTTCTTAATTTCAAGTGCAACATAACAGACAACACAACAATGTATTATTCTGCAAACATATACGAAGATTTTGCAACCCTTACATTGCAGGACATCCGCCCGCCGACATTCACTGCAGTCAACATATCACAGACAACAAATCTTGAGGCAAATCTTGATTCAATAAACATCTCTGCAAACATAACAGACGACATAGAGGTGAGCAATGCGTGGGTAAGCATTCTTATGCCAAATAGCAGCTATGCCAATGTAACAATGGTGCAGCAAGGTAGTACAGAAAAATACATCGCAACATACACACCTCCGATTGGAGGAGAATATTTTGCAACAGTGTATGCAAATGACCCGCCTCCTGAAATGAATATTAATTCTACATTTGCAGGAAACTTCACAGTTTGGGGCAAGACAAACATTTCAGTTTCCCAAATGCAAATATTTTATGCAAACGGAATAACACAGTCATCAGGAGCATCTTTTGCGCTTCAGGTCAATGTGACAAACAATGGCCCTGCAAACGCGTATGCTATGAACATAACCCTTGAAGAAGCCCCTTCAGGAAGCCTGTCTTACAACACAACATTTGTTTCGTGTAATAACATTCCAGCAGGTGGGAATTGCTCAGGAAGTTTCCTTGTGACTGTGCCTGCAGGAACACCTCCGCAGATAATATCTCTTTTTGCAAATGCGTCATGGAGGGAGCCAGATAATCTGGTGAACATGACATTTAACACAACAACAATCTATGTTGCATCCAACCCAGTGGTGGATATTTTAGAGACTGGCTTACAGCAAAACACACCCCACAATATGTTAACACAGATAGGCAATGTAACAACAATCTCTAACGGCAATGATGCTCTGCAAAACGTACAGATGTCTTTTATTGGAGGCGATATTTCAACAGAGTGCCCACTATGTGTTTTAGAGATATTGCCTGATAGCCAGGGAATTTTGTTTGCAGGCACAAATTTCACATCAACAATAACAGTGGATGTTCCTTTTGGTCAGGCTCCAGGAACATACTGGGCATATCTGCGCGCATCCACATCAAATGACGGGTATGATCAGATAAGGATAAACATTACAGTGCCATTGAATACATCATGGCAGAGAACGCCATCAACATTTGGCACTATTCTTACCCCTCCAAACACAAGCGGTCAAATAGGGGATATTATTTCAGAGAGCATAGGGAACCTGAAGCTGTATATGTCTGTATGGCCTACAGGGGATGACCCAACTCTGGTGTCTTATCACCCGACTGCATTTACCCTTGATGTAGGGGCAGAGGTAACAGCATCAATGAATTACACAATACCTGAAGATAAGGCAGAGGGTCTGTATTATTTCGGATTAGTTATACAAAACAGCACTGCAACACCTATGTCTTATACAACCACTGTATGGCTCAATGTGACTGATCTTCCGCCAAACATAACTAATGAGATGGCAGTTCCGGACATAGTCGAAACCGGTTTTGAAAACACCACTGTTTCAGCAACTATTACAGACAACATCGGGGTTGCCTCGGCATGGCTGAACATTACTCTGCCAAACACTTCAACAATAATCATTGGGCTTGTGAAGAACAATACATACTATAGCACAGTATACAATGCAACCGCGTGGGGTGTACATAACATAAGAGTGTGCTCTAATGATACTGCCGGAAACATCGGGTGCGCGCCCACGATAAACCTGCTGTCATCAGCAAACACAACTTTCAATGTTTCATCAAACATGACAAACATGACTGTGGCAAACATAACCCTTTATTCAGGACAGAATATTTCAATAAACTTCACAATGGATAACACCGGACACTCGCGCGCATACAGCCCGAATCTCTCTGTTGCCACGCCTGAAAACTGGAGTTTTGTTCCGTATAACTTTTCATACGGCACAATACTGAAGAATGCATCGTCTGCTGAAGATATTGCAGAGCTTTATGTGTCTCTTGCAACAGCCCCCGGTTACTATTATATCAATTTCACTATTAATTGGACGAATCTTGACGAAAGCAATGAAACATCTATTTTGCAGGTGCCTGTATATGTCGCGCCAAACCCTGTTGTTGACATTGTAGAGCAGAACATAACAGTGGTTGTAGGGGCAGGAAACAGCAGCCATGAAAACATGACTGTGAACTCAACAGGAAATGCTCCCCTATCTACAATATCCTTCAATTGTACTGAAGGCGTTGCCTGCAATAATTTCACTATTGAATACATCCCGCAGAATATAACATCGCTTGAAGTCGGGAATTATTCCATCGTGGCTGTGAATGTTTCAATTCCTGCCGGATACCCTCCTGCAATGTATAACGGGACTTTGAGAGCATATGCAGAATCATCATATGATGAGGCGACACTGTTTGTTTTGATTCCAATTGACCTTTCATGGCAGCATACTCCAACATATCTTAGTCTCGAAGTTGTGCAGGGGATGAATGGCACACTTGGAACTGTTGATGTCAAAAACACAGGAAACCTGCGGCTTTTGTTGTCAACATCAATAACAGGGAACTCATCATATTTCGGGGTTAACTCAAGCTCCCTGACAATAGACCCCCTGGAAGAAGAAAGCGTTTTGGTAAGCTATTATGCCCCTGCAACAACCTCTATTCAGGAATATACTGCATATTTCAAGACAACAAATACCAGCACATTTCCAAGCGAACAAGAGACCTTGCTTAATATTACAGTTTATCCTCTTCACATCGGCATAGAGTTTCCTACAACTGCATCTCCATTGACAGATGTGGGTGCAGGAGAAAACATCACAATAATCGTAAATGCAACATACGCTACAGCCCCTGTAGCATCAGGGCTTGAATTCAGTGTAAATCTTTCTGATAGTGCTATTGTGCATGAGTTGGCAATTCTTGCAGCAAATTACAATGCAAGCGATAACTTATGGCAGCTGGATGCATTTGCTCCTGCTTTGGCTCCAGGAAAAGCATATGATTTGTCATTAGTTACCAATTACACACCCATAGGGCTTATTGTTGCAGAGCGCCAGAACAACTCAGTGATATATACAGACTACGATGCTCCTGTGGTTTCGATTTATGCACCCTCAATGGTTTCGGAAAGCGCAGTTGTGACAATATACCTGAATATAACAGAAGCAGGAGGCATAAAGAACAAGACGCTTCAGGTTACAAACCCTATCTCTTCAACAGTGAATGTTCCTTTGAATTTAATCGGGCAAGTTCAGGACACTTACATGTATTATGGCAACTTTACAGATACTCTGATTTCAGGCGCATACACAATCTATGCTGAATCATATGACCAGTCAGACAATTTTGACAATGCAACAGGCTCATTTGAGGTCAGGTCAACAGTTGTGTTTGCAGGAATTGCAAGAAACAATGAGGATCCGGACAAGCTTGGAATTCCTGTTACATTTAGTTTTTATAGGGATGGCGAGCCCTCTGCATTGCACACAGTGGTTTCAATTGAAACAACAGGATATTATAATGAATCAATTTATGCCGAACAATATGATATTGATATAAGCGCGTTCGGGCATTTGCTGAAATTCACAGACAGCACAATGTCTGAGGACTATTATAATCCCATTATTTTCGGAGACATCCATCATTCCATAATAGCAAAGGGCGCACTCGAAGGCCTTTGGTTTGACTCAATACTGCCATCATCATCAACAAACCTGGTCTTTGACTATGCTCCGTATGCTGATGCTGCATATCCTACTTCAAACCTTACAGTGTATTACTGCTCTAACTGGACTGTACTTGTCGGATGCAAAGCATCATGGATAAAGATGAACGGAACTCTTGACCTGCTTGCGCAAACATATTCTATAAGAACCATGGCGTTCCCTTCAGCTTATGTATTTGCAAACCGATTGTGCGGAAATTCAGAATGCGACACAGATTTTGGTGAAACACTTGAGAACTGTGCAGAGGACTGCGCACCGTCTACAGACGGCGGAGGCGGAACCACAGGACCCACTCCAATATATCCTGGTTCCGGAGGTCCATCCGGAGGCGGTGTTGATGACGGCGGCGGAGCAGGTGGGCTCGGTGGCGAAGCAGTTAACCTTACATTGCTTGATCTGAGCAAAAACCCTGTGGAAATAAAGTCTACCCTACTTTATGTCACACTTTACCCTGGAGAGCATGAAATCCATTCCATTGAAATTATGAACAATCTTAATACCACCGTTAAGACAGCACTCTCTGTAGAAGGTGTTGCATGGGATATGATTAATCTTCAGAAGACATCCTTTGACATAAGCCCTGTTTCAACCGAAATTGTAAAGGTGGAACTTTCAGCTCCTATTTCAGCTGCGGCAGGAATATACACAGCAGACATAATCACGCGCACAGGCAGTGTGACTCACAGGACTCCTGTGACAATAAAGATTGAAATTCCCAGAGAGCCGTTGCTTGATGTCCTATTAGAACTACTCTCAAAATCAGTTGCGCCGGGAGATAATTTAAAATTCCAGACAACCCTGAAAAACATGGGCGATACCTCGCAAGTTGATGACATTACAATAACATATAATGTAAAAAGCATGGAGTCCGGAAACATCACATTGACAGAACAGGAAACTGTTGCAGTTGATCAGACAATGTCATTTACAAAAACAATAGCCATTCCAAACTCAACTGACACAGGAAGATACATCCTTGAAGCAAATGCATCGTACTGGGACGGGAGGCGATACGCTGTCGCAGCAGCAGCATTTGATGTAAGCACCCTGCCAATGCCTCTTGTGTTGCTTAGATCAATATTTATGAACTGGCTCACATATGTTATCCTGCTCGTGATAATACCTATTGTATATGGCTCAAGGAAACTCTATCAGATGTACCTGCTGAAGAAGGCTCAGGCAGCAAGATACATATTCCCTATGGATTACAAAAAGCTGCCGCAGGCAGGAGACAACACAATAAGGGTTGGAAAGATTGCAGAGACAGATGTTCCGGCATATATTGACGTAAACAATTTGACAATGCACTCTATTGCCGCAGGAGGCACAGGCTCTGGTAAGAGTGTGTGCGCAATGTCTACTGCAGAGGAGCTTTTGAAGAGGAAGATTCCTGTAGTGGTATTTGACCCGACAGCGCAATGGACTGGGTTCATAAAGCCCTGTAAAGACCCGAAAATGCTTAGCTTGTATCCACGCTTTGGCCTCAAGCCAGAGGATGCGCGCGCTTTCAAGACAAACATAATCATGGTGCAGAATCCTGACATGCCTGAAGAGGAACTGGATATTAGAAAGTACATGAAGCCCGGAGAAATTACAGTCTTTGTAATGAGCAAGCTTCGCTCAGTAGAGATTGACACATTTGTCCGCAGAAGCATCCAAAAGATATTTAGCATACAGTGGCCGGAAGCTCGTGGGCTGAATGTCCTTGTTGTGTATGACGAAATGCATAGGCTGCTTCCAAAATACGGTGGCAAGAGCGGCTATGTCGAGCTTGAGCGCGGGTGCCGTGAGTTCAGGAAATGGGGAATAGGCTTGTACCTCATATCACAGGTGCTTTCAGACTTCAAGGGAGCTATACGCGCAAACATTGCAACAGAGACTCAGCTTAGGACAAAATACAATGGAGACATAAACCGGGTTAAGCAGAAATTCGGCACAGACTATGCAGAGCGTATATCAAAGCTCACAATAGGAACAGGGCTTGCACAGAACCCTGAGTACAATGACGGAAAGCCATGGTTTGTTACATATAGGCCGCTTCTGCACGACACAGGCAGGCTAAGCGAAGAAGAGCTTACAGCTTATACAAAGGTAAAGGAGAAAATAGAGGTGTTTGAAGAAAGGCTTTCTGCACTCAAGAAAGCAGGAAAAGATGTGTACGACATAGAGGTCGAGCTCAAAATGGCTCGCGACAAAATGTCACAGGGATTGTTCAAGATGGCTGAGACCTATATACAGTCAATAGAGGTTAGGATAAAGAATATGGGTGGATAGAAAAATTGGCAGGTGTGCTTATGGCAGCAAAAAAGAAAGCAGAAGAAGAGCTTAGTGACCTAAGTGTGGATGAATTGACAGAGAAGAGAAACGAAATACTCATGCTTTTGCAGACTCTGGAGGATGAGCATCGCTCTGCATCAATATCTGATGAAAGTTACAAGAGCACGAAAGAGGCCAACCAAAAAAAGCTTGACAAGATGAGGGAAATTTTGGAAGAGTTTGGAATAGGGGACAAGGACGGAAATCCTCCTGAAAAAAAACAGGTTCCTGCAGGGGACGCGCCACCCGCAACCCCTGTGCAGGGCGCAACAGCACAGCCTTCAGATACTCCGCAGCAATCTCAGGGTGCGCCTGCACCACCCACACCAAATGCAGCGCCATTTGATGAATCAAGAATTTTTGAGAGAGTGGATGCAAAACTCAACGGAGAAGTTGAAAAGCTAAAGGTTCTTATTGATGCTTTGAAAGAAGGAGGGGCAGCGTCTGAGGAGCGCATGCAACGCCTCACAGAAAGCATAGGGGAGATTCGCTCTATGATGTTTAATACAGATAATTCAGTTAAATCAGGAGAGTCAAAAATCGAGCTTCTTGAAGAAAACATGGCTGAGATTGACCCGCGCAAAGTAGAAAAAGAATTCTCAAAAAGGGATAAGTCACTAGGTGTGTTTGATTTACGGGTTGAAAAGCTTGAGCGCAAGATGCAGGATGCAACAACAGGGGTTCGGGAGTTGCAGGATGTCCTGACAAGTGTCGGCGGGCTGCATAATATTGCTGACATAGACCACGAGGTTACAAAGAAGCTGGGGGATGTGCGCGAGAGTTCTAAGGAGATAAAAAGAATGACAGAGCGTACAGAAAAAATGTTTCTTGAGCTGAACAAGAGAATGGATGAGTTCTTTATATACCGGGCAAAGCAGGAAGCACTTGATGAAATTGTGAGGGATGTCATAAAGAGCATTGACACAGTAAATACCCGCCTTGAAAACACAGTCAACAAAACTTATGTGAATAGCTTGCGTGACAGCTTCAAGGGTGTTGAGGATAAAATTGCAAAAATAAATTCAACAATGTCGCGCGCCCTGCCAATCGCAGACCTCATGATTCCAAAAGATATACAGGAGATGTCTTCTGAAAGAGAGAGCATAAAGCTTCTTCTTGCGTCTCTTGATGAGGAAGCAAGTAGCAAGAAGATTTCAAATAAAGAGTACTTGCAGGCAAAGGATGCAAACCAAAAGAAGCTTGCAGAAATTGAGGAGAAGATAAGGCAAGCTATCCAAAAGCCAGGAGCTTCCGGGGCGCAGCCAGCCGTACCCCCTGCAACGGAAAGTCCTGATTCATCCAAGGAAAAACAAGAGAGTGAAGCCTTGCAGGCAACAGCATCTGCACCCGAAAAAGCAGAAGAGGGCAGCGTTCAGGATGCAGACGAGGCACCTGCTGAAGGTAAAGATACTCCTGCTTCGAAAGAGCCAGATACAAATCTGGATGGCTTGAAAAATCTTCAGGAAGGCGTGGTGGGGAAAGAGGCAGATTCTTCTTCAGATACCACCCCTGTTGTGGCAGAGGCGCATGCCGAGCCAGTGATTGAAAAAGAATCAGAAGGATTAGATACAGAAAACAAAACCGTGCCTGTTGTAAAAGAGAAGAAAAAAGAAAAAGAGGAGCTTGTATCTGAAAAAGACACTACGCCAAAAGTAGCAGACGATTCCAAGATAGAAACCACGCAACCCGCATCTGACAAAGAAGAGCCACTACAAAAGTCCGGGGAACCACAAACTAAAAAGGAAAAGCTTCTTTTCGAGCTTGACGATTCCTTTAAGAAAGGCCAGTTGAGTAAGCAGGCATACGAGCACTCAAAGGAACTTGTGATGAAAATACCGAACTGAGTATACATGAAATTAAGAACATTGGTTTTGGCAGCAGCATTCGTGCTTCTTAGCATAAGCACTCTTTCGCAGACAATAGGCACACCAACATGGTGGGACACTGCATGGAAATACAGGGTGGGCGTTGAAGTAAATACAACGGATTACTCGCGCTTTAACTGGCCGGTTGAAGTTGATTTCAATTTTACAGACATTCTCATGCAGAAAGGTTCATCAGGAACTTTTGACATAAATTCCACAAGAGTTGTAGAGCACAATTCAACAGGCGGTGTAATGTATGAGATTACAAGCCAATTCGATACTTTGGCAGGATATGATGCTGCGTCAAACGCTGTCGGTACCGTGATTTTTCTTCTTAATGGATCGAACCCCGAGAACACCAAAAGATATTTCTACATTTATTTTGACATTGAAGAAAACGGGGTTAAGTCGCCTGCGTCTTATCCGTCTACACTCAATTACTCATGGGATGGAGAGGAATTTAGCGTGAACAACACACATATCCAATGGCTGGTGGACACAATCCGCGCAGAGAATACCAGCGGATTTTATAGTGCGCGCGGCTCTGGTAATACTATTTTTAGGACCGTGAGCACAGACAGCAAGACAAAGGAATACACAGAATTCCAGAACGGTACGACAAGGCTGATGTTCGATTTTAGAAACAACGCAACATTTACAGCAGGCCCGCTAAGGCTTACTGTTGAGCAACGGGGTGATGAGGCATACTGGAACGACCCGGATAACAAAACCAACGAGGGCTTCATGGTAAAAAAATATATTTTTTATGAAAACATCTCATGGATGCGCATTGTTACTAATTTCACGAACATCGTAGGGCAGAGCATAAATCGTTCATCCACACTTGCCGGAGCAATTTCATTCAACGAGTTGAATTCAGCAGAAGTTTTTTGGCCGGGAGGAACTCCTCCACTATCTCTTTGGGGGAACAGCACGAATCCAACCTCATGGTATGGAGCATCCAAGTCAGGGGGGGCTGGGATGGGAATTGTCCACGAAAACCAGAGCGGCACCTCAAGCTATTACATAGCATACAATTCATCCGCTAATCGGATGGGAGCATCCCTTAACGAGACCGCAATACCTGCCGGGCAGTCTATCCTACAGGCTTCTGTCATTTACTTTAATGCGACAGACTCTAATAAGCCAATGATTGAGGATTTTAGAGACCATATCGCAAGCCCCCCAAAGTGCACAATTCTTTCCCAGGACGAGCTTCTGTTTGAAATTGTTGCATCATCAAATTATTCTGGCTACAATCGTGCCGAAACAAGCCTCTTATTTGGAAACGTGACTTTGGATGATTACGGTCAAGTGTCCTCAGTAAACGCAACACTTGACATGGGAACTCCTGCAACCGGCGGCGATGACCAGACAATAATACTTTATGATGACGGAGACTCTGCTCATGGAGATGCGACAGCAGGGGACAAAATATTTTCAAACTACTTTAATATCACGGCAACAAACCAGACAGGCACATGGAATTTCACAGTTTATGCGTATGATGCAGCCGAGGATTTGCTGAACACAAACTCTACAACATTTAATGTGACTGATGAGTACACAGTCACAACTTTTGTCGAGAACCCTCTTGGCATTTCCGGCAGGCTGATAAATGCAACAATAAATGTGGAAAACATAAGAAATGACACATACATTCCCGGAGCTGTATTGAACTGCACTTATGGCGCAGGACAGCTTACAAACATAACAGACTACGGGAACGGGACGTACCGCCTGAATTTTACATCCCCTGCACTCACAGGAGCATACAACCTGAACTGCACAGCATCAAAATCGAACAACACTGGCTGGGACACAGACTCGTTTTATACAGAGGATGCAACAACTAATATGAACACGACATATTTCCCGCTCTACGCCAATGTCTCAAACATAACATGGTATGTGCCTGAGAACTTCACATTCACAATAAATTCAACGAACGCAGGCAATGCCAGTGCAAGGTATACAAATATTACAATATATCTGCCATCTGTGGCATCAGGCACGACATTTGCAGAATGCGGGCTTGTCGGGATAGGCGCTTCCTGCATAAAGTCATTCAACATAACAGTTGCCAACCAGACCCTGCCCGGAATATACCAGATAAATACTACAACGTCATGGGAAAATCCTGACACAACAAAGTCAGAGGCAAATGCCACATTCAATATATCTGTTCTACCCAACCCGAAAATTGAGGTTCCTGATAGCATTGTTTCAGGTATGGTTGCTGATGGTGAAACACAGGAGGTCGGCTCTTTTAATGTCACGTCATTCGGGAACACAAACGCTTCAAATATAACTTTCTTTGTGAGCGGCCTTCCTGCATCATTTATAGTGAATTTCACTCCTGTCAATATATCAACCATTGCGCCAAACAGCACAAGTATTGTTGCAGTGAATGTCACTGTGCCTGTAGGGCAGGCTCCTACAACATATACTGGCAGCATAAACGCAAGTTCTGCTGGCGGGGGCTGGGACAACCTGACTTTACAGATTGTTGTGCCTCCAAATACGACAATGGCGGCGTCAGTAGATCCTCTTTATTCAAACATATCAGACGTAACCTGGTATACATCAGAGAATTTCACATTCACTATGAACGCAACAAACACAGGAAATGCATCAGCCAAATATGCAAACATAACGCTCTTTCTCCCATCAGTTGCATCAGGATCAACATTTTATGAGTGCGGGAACATTTCACGATTATCGCTTTGCCTGAAATCTTTTAACATAACCGTTGCAAGCCAGACAACTCCGGGAATTTACCAGATAAATACGACAACTGCATGGATGAATTCGGACTTGACAAATAGCGAAGCCAATGCAACATTTAACATATCTGTTCTTTTGAACCCCAAAATAGAAGTGCCCGAAACCAATATCACAGGCATAGTCGGCGACGGCGAGACTCAGGAGGTTGGCTCTTTTAATGTCACGTCATTCGGGAACACAAACGCTTCAAACATAACTTTTTCTGTGAGCGGTCTTCCTGCATCATTTATTGTGAATTTTACCCCTGTTAATATCTCAACCATTGCGCCAAACAATACAAACATTGTTGCAGTCAATGTAACTGTTCCGCAAACATATGAAGCAGGCAATTATACAGGGACCGTCAATGTGAGCGCAGCCGACGACGGCTATGACATATTCGTACTGAACATATCTGTCCCTGAAAACAAGTCCTGGAGCAGGACACCGCCTTCATACACAGGCGCCGAGGCAGAAGATGAAGGCATTGTATGCATAATTGAAATAAACAACACAGGCAATGCACCGATAAACATTACGATTTCTCCTTCAGGGGCAAATTATACTTATTTGAATGAGACAAATTTCACCCTGCAATACGCTGAAACAAGATATGTGTTGGTTTCATACAATGTCACTCTTCCCGGAAAAGGAAATTATAATACAACCTACATCATTTCTGCACAGACACCGGACACGACACCTGAAAACCTTACAGTAAACATATCAATTGTTCCCCATATTGCGCCACCAATGAACAGTTCCTTGTCTTCAATTTCTTTTGGGCAGAATAATTCTGTTGAACTTGTTGTGAATGTGACGGACATGTCCGGCAATGGCATCAATTGGACTTTTGCAAATGTTACCGCACCGGATGGAACAATATTCACGTCAAACATGACATTCAATGGAAGTGTGGATGACCTAACTATGTGGCGCTCTGTTTTTCCGGACAGCTTTAATCCTGTGAACGCAAGCATGGACTCTCCGACAACCAACCAGAGAGGTCAATATAATCTTTCCATAAAAACTGCTGACAACACAGGGGCTTTGGGAACCATAACTTCGCAGTTTAAGGTGCACTGGAATCTGACTATTTCCTTGAATACAACCGCAGCAAAATATCCTGAAGGGGATGCACAGTGCACAGACGGCACAATAGATTATGTGGCGTATGACCTGTGGAATTCAGCGGACATTAACCCGAATGTAAGCATTGAAATTCGAAAGGATAATGAAGTGTGGTTTGAAAATACGAACTACGAAATATCTATCAATGAAAGGATACGGCAATTATTTTCCATATGCGTTTCTGATGCAGGTACATATACAGTAATTTCAGAGACTGTGTTTTATGATGATCTATCTAATGAAACAGTGACTGTTCAGAAGAATGCGACTTTTGAGGTTTATTCAGTACCAATAACCATCGATATTGTCAACCCATCATTTGAGGACACAAGAATAGCTTTTCGTGTTTGGGTAAAAGATATATTCGGTGCGTATATCGCGCCAGATGAAATGGATTTTAGTTTATACAGAGACTTCTTTCTTTCAAATGATTCTGTCATGTCTGTGCTTGACACAGCATTCAATATCTCGGATTCGCGCGTTGTAAGAGAAGACACAGCACTTGGTCCGAAATACATTGTTAGCCTTTCAGGGATTTCAACATCAGACCCATACTGGATTCATATAAATGCAACATATGGCGGCAGGATTGGGTTTGCTGAGAACAGCTTTAATCCTGGTGTTCGTACATGGTATGATGTTATGCTGTCCTTAACGCAGCACGAGCGCTATCCGGGAGAATATATTGATTTTGAAATTATTGTTGAAAATAAAGCAGGAGCCGGACAGGACATATTTGTTGAATACTGGGTGTCAAACGCAGGCACTGAGGAAAAATCATGGTATTCTGCTTCAATGCATGCGTATGTAGGCAAGGATTCCACGATTTATCTCCCGCTTAAAGCATATATACTCTCCTCACAGCCTTATGGCAATTACTGGCTATATGCCAAGGTAACGCCTACAAACGACACTTCTTCTGGCTTTAGCTGGATGGCTCATGACACATTTTCTGTCATGCAACCGCCGATAGAAAAGCCCTATATTCCTGAGACACCGACAGCTGCTGTGGTTGCTGATACGGGCGCAACAGCAGGAAGAAGCGAGTTATACATAATTTCTATTATGCGCTATCCAAAAAATGTAAGCACAGTGCGCGGCTGGACCGACATAAGCACAATTGAGATAAAAAATACAGGGGATTTGCCTGTCAATAATATATCTTTAACACTTACAGGGGTTCCGCACACATGGTACACGCTTCGCCCGGACACAGCACAGGATCTCGCCAGTGGGAACAGCACAGCTTTCCTGTTTGAGTTTAATATACCCGACAACGCGGATATCGGAACATATGACCTTGTTTTTACAGCAAAAGGAAACGAGGCAAGTGACGAAAAACTCTCGCAGCTGACGATTTTTCAGTCAGTAGAAGAGATGCTTCTTGCGGAAATACGGGCTTTAAAAGTTCGCTTGCAGGCTCTTCAGGAAGAAATGGATTTTGCAGGAACTGCAGGCAAAAATATCAGCCAGGTCATCCCGGTTCTTGAGCGCGCTGAAAACGAAATAGGCCTTGCTGAAGCAAAGCTCGCAAATGCGAGCTACGAGGAGGCGCACAACCACATACTTCTTACAAAGAACCTTCTTGATAGGGCAGAAGTTCTTTTAAAGGGTGCCCAGTATATTGATATTGTTCCAACGAAAATTATTCCGCCGTGGCTGTTTGTTATCATGATATTGCTCGCGGTTCTCGCGGCATTTGCATTTATCTGGACTTTCCGGCTCAAGCGCAGGATGAAATTGTTTTTCAGATCCCCTGCAATAATGATGAGGGCTGCTCACCTGTTCAGGAAGGAGAAGGAGGCACGCCAGGAGTTTTTGGCTGAGCGCGAAAAGCTGGTACGTATGCAGAACCTTCTTGAGAGAGAAGTCAAGGACGGCACAATAACCGAATCCGCTTATCAGGAATTGAGCAAGAGGACTGCTGACAAGCTGAAGGATATTGACAAAAAATAAAAGGCGAAGTTATGAGAAAAAATATCTATTTATTGATTTTGATTTTTGCGCTTGCAGCATTGCCGGATATGTCTTATGCGGCAAGGGAATATCAGGTAGGCGTTTCACCGCCCTTGCTTGACCTCGGAATGCTTGAGCGTGATCAGGAAACTGTCGCAGAGTTCTTTATAGTTACTGCATCAACAGAAGACCTTTTGATACAGCTGAAGGCAACGCGCGGTATGCCTGAGTTTTTCAGCAAGCCCGCATATTCCGCACTTGTTGATGAATATTCAGAGGAGGACACTGCTTCATGGGTTCTTTTTCCAAACAATCCTGTTGTGCTTTCCCCACAGGAAAAATCCATTGACACGTCATCAGGGGCATTGCGCGGCTGGAGGAAAATAAATATTGTCATAAAGGTGCCGGAAGATGCAGAGCCGGGATACCATCTTATTTCAATACATTCATCGCCATACGTTCCGGCAGGAGAGGCTTTAGGGGTGAACATTGTCGCTGTTTCACCAATAAATATAATATTTCGTGTTCCGGGAGATGCTGTTCGGCAGGGGCAGATTTTAGATATGGTGGCCGGACGGGAGAACACAGGTGGCAGGACTGTAAATGTGTTTTTCAAGAACACAGGCACTGTGACTATATCTGCAATGGCAAAAAATGTTGTGGTGTATGAAGGCAACTCAAGCACAGAAGAATCCAGATTTTCAGGGCAGCGGTATATTCCCCCAAAGAGCACGCAAACACTTGCAGTGGTTTTTGGTTCTGATGAAGTCTCTCCCGGAACTCACGAGGTTTTTTCAGAAGTTGATTACATGACATCGCGCGCGTCAAAGAGCGCTGATGTGACATTTAAAGAGTTGGATGTTCAGGCAGAGCCTTCTGCTTCAGTTATTAAGATTCCAAGTTCATCCATGCCGTGGTGGGTATTCATTGTTCCTGTTGCATTGTTTTTCATTGTGATGTATTCAAGGCGAGGGGCGAGCCAAAAACCGCACAGGTAATTAAAACCTTGTTTTAAAACATTTAGTGATGTAGGCGTTAATGCAATGTGCTTTTATGTATATCCTTAGAGAAAAAAATCATAACATTTACGAATATTTATATTAAATTGCATACCTTAGTAGTTTGAAGGGACTCTTATGAATGCTCAATTATCTGATACTGAAAAAAACGCATTGGATGAAATGTGGGGTGCATCTTCATCCGGTGCGATACAGGCTCTTGCAGGCACTCTTGGCAGGGATGTTCAGTTGATAAAGCAGAATACAGAGCAGATGCTTTTAAATGATGTTCCTGCATTTGTAAACAAGGACGGTTCCGAGAACCTTATGATTTATTTAAAGTTGAGTGGAGTTGTCAAGGGCGTGGTTGCACTGAGTGCTGTACCATCAAATATACTTGCATTGGCAGATTTGCTGCTTCACAAGGAAATAGGAACTTTTAAGACATTGGACGACAAGAACTTTTCTGTAGTGAACGAACTTTTGAACATTATGACTGGATACTATGTTGATGCTCTTGTTGCCAGAATTTCCGGCAGGATAATTACACATGAGCCAACATCTTCTGTCAATCCGTATAAGGCAATAGATGATTTCGGGCTTGGTGAAACATTCAATGAAATAAAGGTTCTGGTATTTGAAAACAAATTCACGATACCTGATATTCAGGTCAATGGAAAGACCTTTTTAATCCTGTCTGAAAAAGCGCTTAAGAAACTCACGTAATGAATGTAAAACCCGCAGGTACAAAAATGAACAAAAAAAAAATAGTTAATGCATCAATTCTTCTTATTGTTTTTACGGTTTTTTTGCTATTTTACGGAGTGTTTTCTTTTCGTGGCGCAATGACAAGCAGTTCTGCAGAAAACCTGTTTTTCAAGAGCCAAAGCGAGGCGTATGATGCATTTGTCGAGATATCTGACCCAAAAAGCGAAGTGCCTTCTATTGGTTTTGCGGCAGATACAGATGTGCTTAACTTCGGAATTGTTCCTTCAGGCGGAAATTATGCAAGAAAAGCCATTCAGATTTCAAACAGCGCAAGGCACAGGGCGCGTGTTTTATTTGAGGTTGAGGGCAATATAAAAAATATGTTGGAATTTAATGAAACAGGATATTTGTTTGAGCCGGGAGCATCAGAAGAGGTCCAAATTATCCTTCGCACGCAAAACAGTACTTTAATCGGAAACTACAGCGGCAAAGTCCGCGTTATAAAAATCGTGCCTAAAAACGCGGTCTCAAACATATTTATAAAATGGCTCTAAAAAAGGGCTATGAGGCTTTTGTATTTTTTTCTTTTTGTGGCATTGGTTTCTCCGGTTGTATTTGCCGCATCAGTGAATGTAAATATAGAAGGCCTGATATTGTCAGAGATGAAGGAGGCGCACACCTTTTCTAGGGGGCTTCTTTTGAGCGCGCCAGAGCTTTACAATACAGGAAGCGTGTCCTATGCTGCTCGGGTCAGGCTTTCTGTGCTAAAAGATGGCTCTGAAATTTTTTCAGCATGGAGCACAAAAGATGCTGTGATGCCTGGTGAAAGAGAGAGTTTCAATGTATTTGCATATATTGAGCAACCCGGGAATTACACAGCCCTGCTTTTTGGCCACTATGCAAATGATGCATTTCAGCTTGCAGAATACAATTTCAGCGTCACAGACTATCGTCCTCCGTCCCGGGAGATTTTATTGTCAAAACCGCGCATATATGACAATAAAATAACAATAAGCGCAACATCCGAGACAGGCGAAACAGACATCGTTATTATGCCTGTCGGTTATCCAAAGACGTGGGTTTTTGAGCAAAAAACCCTGCTTGCACTTCCCGGCAAAAAAACAGCGCGCATTTCAATACCGTATGAAGCAGACATATTTTCTGAAAAAGAGATAACACTTATTGCTGTTTCAATGGATGGCGAAGCACTTGGCAGGATTGTTTTTCAGATGAAGCGCGAACAGGGCATATACAAGTACATTTCTCTCATAAATGACTGGATACAGGGCGCAAGATAGCGACTAAGACCCATATTTATCGAAATATATAAACAGCGCCAGCTATAATTCTCATGTTAGGGATACCTATGTTTTCAAGGGAGAGAAGGCTGTTTTTTAGTAGAGTGCTTGTTTTTTCACTCATGGTTATGGCGTTTTCCTCAATAGGTTACGCATTACCGGATTTATCCGCTCTTTCAGCAACACCGCAGCAAGCATGGGTGGGTGAAAATGTCGTTTTGTCTGTTAAATGCACTGATAATGAGAGTGCAATAGAGCAAGTGTACGCTTATATGGCAGGCCCAGGAATATCATGGACGTCCCATAACTTTTCAGAATATGAAAACAGCACATTTATGTTGTCTGTTTCTAATTTTTATGGCAAGACAGGAGAGTTTAGCGCTGCTGTATACTGTACATCCCTTAACGGCACAGCCAACATGAATACAACTTTTTCTGTCTCAGAGTTTTCAGGAGAAATTTCATCTGTTTCGCCTGACAGCATATACGTTGGAGACACAATGGAAATAGACATGTTCGTAAAAAAAGATGATGTTTATCTTTCCGGAAGCTCTGCAGTAACATTTGATGTTTTATTAAATGGCGAATCTGTGTCTTTGACACCCGTATATGATTTGGAGAAAGGCTGGCGCATTATATTTGCAGCGCCACTTGTTTCAGGCACATATAATGTCTATGTGGCAGCATTTTACGAGGGCGCCATATTTGAGGCACCAATATCCCTTGAAGTCAAGGATGTGTTTGAGTTTTCCCTTGATGCAGTGGACAAGTCAGAGGTTCTTTCCGGTGAGAACATCACTGCAACTATTTTTGCTTCAGAGAAAGGCAGCTCCATTCCAATAAGCAAAAGCAGCATATCCGCAAAGATTGGCTCCTATGTTGCTGATGTAGCGAGTGTGTCTTTGGCATCAAACGGGCGTTATGTTGCCACAATTACCATTCCGAGCCTTTCGCCATCAGCGTATAGCCTGAAAATCACGTTTTCACACCAGAACTTTACAGCAGAAAGAACCTCAACAATAACTTATCTTGTTCCGGCATCCGGAACGCTTCTTGACCCAAACGACGCTGCAGTGAGCGCGAAATTGTCTTTTATATATGGCGCACTTGAGCGTCATGTATACACAGATTCAAAAGGAGATTACAGGATTAACATCCCGTCAAGAGAATATGATGTCAAGCTTGTGCATGACCGGGCAACCATTGTACAGGAAGGAGTTTTTGTAACAGAATTTGATGACCCGTTAAGGTTCTATTATATTGCAGATATTGTGATTCCCGGCATCAAGCCAGCAGGCCTTTTCATGTTTGAGACCATACTTCCTGCTGACAACACAGAAATAACCCTCAATTATGATGTGCGAAAGGTCTCAGGCGAAGGTCTTGCGGTTTACAAATGCAGCAAATGGAACTATGATGCAGAAAAGAAATGTTCCGGCTCATGGGATGAAATTTCTGCCTCAATAGACACTTTCAGGCACAGCGCCAAGTTTTCATCAGGCAGCCCTTCCGGTGCATACACTATGGGCTCTCTGGACGCACTATTTCTTGATTTTTCAATTGACAAAACTACGTATTATGTTGGAGATGTAATAAAGGCTGCCGGAATTTCAGAGAGGTCTGGTGGAAACTATGTTGGAAACATCGAAATTACAGGGCGCATAAACGCCCAGCCTAATACAGAGACCGTTACTTCATCTGAAAAAGGTGTCTTCGCCCTCGACATTGAGGTGCCTTCAGCTGAAGGCAATTACACGCTTGTATTTGTCGCAGAGCTTGAGCCATATCAGAGCTACGAAACAACAAAGGCAATTGAGGTCATTAGAAGAAAAGAGATTTCACTTGTTCTGCCAGACACTGTGCGCATGGTGGTTGGCGAGAATTCAACAATCGAAGTCCCTGTCGTAAACACAGGACAAGCACCATTGTCAAATGCCGAAATATCTATTTCCGGGATACCTGAAGATTATTATACTATTACCCCTGAACTCTTGTCAGTTGATGCAGGTGAGGAGACAACATTTTTCATAAATTTCAAGATACCTGAGTTGGCACCAAAGACAACGCACGGCGCAGACATTACAATACCTTTTGAAGGAGAGGTGTTTAAGAAGACCTTTGCCCTCACCATAAAGGAGCCTGATGCAGAAGAGCTGGCTGTTAATGAAGCAGAAGATGAGGCTACTGAAAGCATATTCACCCTTCCGACAGGGTTGATGACTTCTGTGATAGCGTCAGACATCATATATTTGATAGTATTCAGCGTAATCAGCTTTTCAGCCGCGATATTCTTGAGAAACAGGCGCACTCAACGAACCGGCGAACTTGAGGGCAATGGCTTTGGCAGAAAAGCATATTTATTTGAGCTAAAGAAAGCAGTTGAAAAGGGATTTGGCGCGAAACTAAAAAAAGCTGTAAAGCGAAAGCGTACAGCAAAAAAAGCAGTGCGCAAGGTAGCGCGGCGCAAAAAATAAGTTGTTGTAGGGATTGAAATGAAAATGAAAGAAAAACACAACAACCCAAAAGCATTTTGGACTGCGTGCGGCTTATCAGGTATTCTCTGCTTTCTTGCTGTGCTTTTTATATATTCTTCAATAACTGAAGGTGCATCAAACATCGTGCCCGGTGAGCACAATGTTACAGTGCGCCTGATAGCGAGTACACCATTGACTGACACACTGTCCAATACAGATAAAGGTTATACTGCTGCCAGCCAGGGATCTTTATTTACAGCACTCATTCGCCCGGAAGGGGCAGCAGAAGCCCAGTCCGCTGATGCGTCCAAACTTACAATGAGGCAGGATATTTTTGGGAATCGATTTTATCTTGTTTTTACAAAAGATACTGCCCGAAAAGATATTCGTGAACGGACAGATATGCTTCATAGTGGAGAATTACACACATATGCAAGCCCATCATTCGGTTTTTCTCTTTCTGACACACAGCACATATCTATATTCAGGAAATACACAAGCATTGATATTCTTGGACAGCCTATCTTGCGCATTCGCCCGGGCTCGTATACACTCATCATTTCTGCAGAAAAAGATTCAGGCGGCAATCTGGGTGTGCGCCTGAGCCTAAAATAAGTGCCTCTATTTAGGGCGTCATTTTTTCAAGCCATGAAACGATACTTTTTCCAATTTCTTTTTCCTTGTCAAAAAACCAGTGGTCTGTATTTTTAATCAATTTAGTGTCCCAACTCAGCGCGTTTTCAAGAAAATTTAATGTCTTTTTAGGCTCTTTTTCGTAGTCATCTTTTGAGCCAAATACTGCCAGAACAGGGACTTTTATCTGCTTTAATTCTGTCAAATCGCCAGAATAATCCATTATTTTTCCATGCATTGTTGTCGGGTCTGCAAGGTCAAGATATTTTCTTGCATTCAGCATAGGGCAGAAAGCCAGGCCATTGGGCACAGGTTCATCACCTTTCCCGTTTTTGACCATTTTTCTTGCAGTTTCCAGATTCTTTTCATATTTCCCCCCAAGAAGCCCTTTCACATAAGCAATGTCATCTACAGGCGCGAGCAGAACCAAGCCTTTGACCCGTTTGTCCTGCGTCTTGTACTGATAGAATGCGCTCTTTTGGCATCCGAGGCTGTGCCCTTCCAAGATAACTTGTTTATAACCCCTTTTAGAAACAAAATCAATCCCTGCAGATAAGTCAATAATACCGTCTTCAAACTTTGCCGTGCTTCCACCGCAGCGAAAGTAGGCTCTTTTGTCTTTCTGTTTTTTTATAAAATCTGTAACAAACCCTGCACCGCGATTGTTGAATGACAAAAATGCGAAACCTTTTGATACCGCTTCTTTTGCGATATAATCCAAAAAGAGGTTCTCGTAGAAGTTACCAACCCATGCGTGTATGTGTATTACTACCTTACTGGTTTTTGTTTCAGGTTCGTAAAGAATGCCTTGTAACTCAAGTTTGTCTTTCGTATCTATTCGTACAAGTTCGCCTTTGAGTCCTTTCATGGCTGTAATTAACTATAAAACAATATAAGCAGCATTTAATGGCATGACCGAAAATATAGAAAACACATCTGTTGTATGGAAAAATATAGCGGAAATGTGGAACACATATTTTACTCCTCCAAGCCGCATTTCACCCGGCGAGGTTGAAAAATACAACGAATGGCTCAAAAGCCTTAAGGAAAACGGGGCAAAAACCGCGCTTGTTCTTGGTGCGACCCCAGAGCTGCGCGATGCCCTTAATGAGTTAGGGTACAAAAGCACAATCATTGACATAAACATGGAAATGATTCAGGCAATGAAGTCTGTCATGAAAACAAAGAATCCTGAAGAGACAATTGTGTGTTCAAACTGGCTTGAAAATTCTCTTGAGTCGGACTATTATGATGTGGTTTTAGGTGATGCTGTTCTGCCAAATCTTCCATATAGTGAGCGCGAAAAATTCTTTTCAGAAGTAAAAAGGCTCCTGAAGCCAAGCGGTGTTTTCTTGACGCGCGCTTTTTGCGCGCCAAAGGAATTGCGGTTCTCGATACTTGATGCGCTTCTTGAGCATTTTAAGGCACGAGAGCCGACTTACGAAAACGCATTGAAACTAGAGCTTGAGCTTCAGATTTTGTCATACGACCCGAAAACCCATCTTGCAACATTTCTGAACGCTAAAAAGCTTATTGAAAAAATTCGCAACGAAAACGAATTCAACACAGGAAGCAAGAATTTGGACAAAACACTTGGTATTGTCTGGGACTTCTGGAGCACAAAATTCATTGACAAGGTGTTTGTCTATGAATATCGCGCAGAAGAAGAAAAAGAGTACAGTGCGCACTTTGATATTGAAGAGACATACGAGTCAAACGATAATGAGTATTCTAGTATTACGCCGATGTATTTTTTAAGAATGCATTAGGTGACTACAAAAATATAATGTGTGGTCACCCATATATTATTTTTTTTAGGGCACGATATTCCTTGATTATTAATTCAATTGTAGGTCTTAAGTTTTCATTGTTTTCGTATTCCTGCAAAGCAGTGTAGTATTTTGTCCTGTTTTTTAGCTCTATATTTACAGGAGGCAGCTTGTGCTTAATCAAAATATTATTCAAAAGAAGCCGTCCAACCCGTCCATTCCCGTCCTGAAATGGGTGAATATTTTCAAACTGGTTATGGACAACTGCTGCCAAAACTATTGGCGTATATTTACATTTGTTTTTGTGATACCACGTTACGAGTTCTTCCAGAAGGCTTATTACCTGCGCAGACGGCGCGCCCTGATGAACTGTTTTGCCCGCAGCATCAACAACCGCGACTTCCACACCCACTGGCCTGAGTTTGCCTGCAAAATCTTTTGAGTTTTTGAAAACAATTTTGTGCAGTCCCTTTATCAGGCTAAGAGAAATATGCTCTTTTGTGTTCCTTATGTGCCTAATAGCATCAGAAACCCCGTAAGTCTCCGCTACTTCGTATTGTGGCTTGCCTTTTGGTAATTTGTCTTTTTCTAATATGTTCTTGACTTCAGAAGCAGTTACAGTTGAGCCTTCGATTGCATTCGTATCATAAGCAAATAGTTTGGTAAACTCCACCCAGTTCTCTTCAGAAAGATGCGAGATTTTTAAGTCCCCTACTGTTCCCAGAGTTTGGATTTCATCCATCTCTTTTGGAGCAAGCACAGTGCGAAAAGGGTCTCGTATTATTTCTTGCGCCTTTATTCTTTCTTTTATGGATTTTTCAGCATATTCTCTTTTTTCTTCAATATCATTTTCAGTCAGGTTAGAGCCAAGATAAAACCTTATCTTTCTCACATTTTTCCCGCGCCGAAAAGAATGCGCAAGATAGTATTTTTTCTTTTTCCCTTGCGCCCTGACTTCAACGTGCATGGGATATTTTAGGTGACTACATTATTTAAAGATGAGTTCGTAAGTCAGAAGATTTTTTAGCTCTAAAATATCAAAATTTAAATATATGGCTCGTAAAGGACTATATGTTTGAAGATACTAAAGAACTCAAATATGGAAGAGAAGTTATTCTTGAGCAGAAGCTGAGATATTTTGAATCATATTCAAAAAACCCACAAATATTATCCAAGCGAATGCCCTTTGTAAGGAGCGCCCTGCAAAGTACCCTGTCGAAGTTATCTAGGACAACAAAAGGGGTTGCAGTTGAGGTAGAAGGGTATCTTGTATTAAAATTAAAGGACAGCAAATTTTTTACTAAAACAGTCATAAAGTGGCTTAAGGAGAATGGAATTGATATTACAAAAGGGTTCAAGACATACGATTTCTACACAGAACTAACAAAAATAGATACGGGAATTGTGGTTATCGCGCCTTTTGAGTTTCAAATAGATGCGGAGTTGCCTTACAGTATCACAGTTACTCGGCTAGGAAGGGTCGCGTCGTTAGAAGATGTTTTTTATCTAAAAGAAAACCCCGAACCTACTTTTTTGCAACCACATTTACTCCCTCCAGACATACCTCTATTGACACAAAAGCAAATGCATCGTTGTCTGACGCAAGTATCTTCATTGAGCATGAAAGATAGTCATATCTTCAATGCTATTGTCTCTCCATACATAGGTGCTGATTGGATAAAAAGAACATCATACGCGGATGGCATAGGCAATTCTTTTTTAGAAAATGAACAGGTTATGGAGGATTTAAAAAAATTAAACGATTTACTAAACAACCCTCAATTGGGGTTGCCTATATCTCATCACGGTGTACTGAACGTCTTAAAAAGCAGTCCTGCAGCTGTTGAGAGACTGAGAGCATCACAAAAATCTCAAAAATTTAGAACCGTTTCATGGAATTTGCCGACAAATCAACAAGCCAATAATCTTAAGCAATCTGAACTCAAGTATTTTACCGAAGGCATAAACATTCACAATATGCGAGATATCCAGAATGACGCAGCATTTCAGTATTCTCTTATGTATTGCTCGCTTGTGAAAGACAAAGGCGTAACGTTTCAGGCGTATGACTCCGCACTACTGAAGGCATTAAAAACTGTTGAGGAATGGGTGGGAAAAACTAACGAAGAAATCATTAATCAGATTGTTGATGGGCAGAACTTGGATATGCAGGTTGGAAGGATAACCTCCTACTTTTTTGGCATGGCGCATAAAGTAAAAGACGAGGATGTTATAGTCCGTAAGGTTAATGATACAATCAACCAAAACATGGGCTCACTTATTGAGAAGGCACATTTGGAAGCGCCAATAAGCGAGAAGAAGTTAAGTCATGAAAGGGAAATACCCCGAATGGTGAGATTTGCGTTCCTTCGTTCTGGCAGGACAAAGCAGGGATTTATTGACAAACTAATGGAGTTTCTTGGTTACAGCGAAAAAAAAGCCACAAGCTATGTTGAACAGCTTGAATCAAAAGGCATAATTTACACCTCTGATGGTGTTCATTATTATTGGACCACAGAAAGTAATTTTAAATATAAAAAGTGATTTCTGTGTTATGGTTGCAATGTTTAATCACCCCAACCACCATAGAACCTAGTTTTTTCATATAACTTGTCATATAAACCAACCCCCATTCCGGGGTCGGGGGATTAAATTTGACTTCTGCGAAGAAAATGAAAAGATAAAATCAAGCACAGGTTCGTATTTCTAAGTTTGTACGTATATACAGGGACGATTAGTGCTGGTGGGCTGAACAGATTGCTCTGCTTACACCTCCAGTCTATCAAACCCGTCTTTTGCGGGTGTCCCAAAGACATCTCTTTTTGGGTGGTACTTCGGGCTTAGATGCTTTCAGCCCTTATCACGTACGGCGTGGCTACCCAGGAGCCTTGTCAGACCACTGGTTCACTAGAGGCCGCGGCTCGGCGTTCCTTTCGTACTCCCCGAACCTTACCCTCAGATGTCATATACACTTCCAGAAGATAGCAACCAAACTGGCTCGCGCCGTTCTGAACCCAGCTCACGA
>CBDUVQ010000002.1:0-29903 GCA_965370715.1 uncultured archaeon | reverse complement strand
ACATAACCCACGCCTGACCCAGCACAGGGGGTTTGCAGCGCGCTTTTTCAACAGCAAGTGTCCCGCTTTCAACAACCTCTATTATCGCGGCAAGGCGCACATCAATTCCGTTTGCAGTCAGTTGCTTGTCAAGGCTTTCAACACCGCCAACAAGCTTGTTTTCAGAAATCTCTTTTTTAAGTACATCTCTACTTAAGTTTGTCATCAAATCACCAACCATACAATTTATAATACCGCAACAAAGCTGCATGCA
This sequence comes from uncultured archaeon, assembly GCA_965370715.1. Lineage (GTDB taxonomy): Archaea > EX4484-52 > EX4484-52 > EX4484-52 > B79-G9 > JAFCBV01. The sequence goes on along the minus strand of CBDUVQ010000002.1, from coordinate 29,650 downwards.
GTTTCCTTGAGACAGGAAACATCAACAAGAGACCACTTTTTATTCTTGCGCTTTATTGCAAACATACACTCGCCGCCAAAAGCTTCGGCGACTTTCTTTAGGTGCAGCACTTCTTCTTTGGCAAGATATACTTTATTATCTTTTGTGGCCTTGCACTCTATTATCATTATTTTTCCATCTTTTGCAGCTACAAGGTCTGGTTTTTTGCTGCCCCCTGAGCGGATAACCACCCACCCGTTGCCGGTTAGGTGCTCCCTGAGTTCGCGCTCAAAAGAATACCCTTTTTTGTAAGTCATACAACTCTTCTGATTTTATGTTTTAATAATTGAATGCTATTGCGCGCATACTATCAAATAAGGGCGTAGCCTACAAGCGAGAGACATCTGACAGAAATACGCGTTTGAAAAGACCATAATGCGCCAGATCATACAAAGAAGCCGCACAACCGTTGAAACTCAGCCATTCAGGGTGGAGCTGTTTACAAAATATTTACATATTCACTAGCATTAGCCTGTTTTATGGCAAAAACCCATTACGTATTGAGTATGAACCTCAGGCACATTTTCGTAGTATGCTGATTTAATTTTTGCATTCATTCGTAAAGTGGGCGGAGTTCGGGCTTAAAACACCGCGAATCCCTATCCACAGTGAGGCGCCTCTCTTCGTTTCAAACCCGTTCTATATTGATTTTCTTCCCAGATCTCATCCATTTCCATTTCATAGCCCATAGAATCGCCTCCATTCTATAAACCATAAAAGGAGAAAGAGGATTATATACTTCCCCTACGTAAAGTACGTACTACACAAATAAATATGTACTTTTACAATAAGATACAACATATGCATCCAAGAAAACTACAAATGATAGGTGGAAAAACCTATGCAATTACACTACCGAAAGAATGGGTAAAAAAAACAGGCATGGCTCCAAAAAATGTTATGTTCATAAAAGAAAAAGATTCTGAAACACTAATACTGAAAACATCACAATCAATAGATGCGGGCAATATTGACCAGATCTTCTTAAACACAGAGGAGTACAAAGAAAATCTGGCACAAGTATTTTTTGCGTCATACTATCTTGGTATAGACACAATAATCATTCACTGTCCGAAAGGCTTTGATACCAAAACAAAAAACACCCTCAAAAAGGCGCTAAGCCAAATGAGTGGCACAGAAATAATATACGAAGACAAAAACAAGATCAAGATCAAGACACTTCTTAACCACACCAAACTCACACTTAATCAGATATTTGTCCGAACATCATATATAATCTCTGAATTAATAGACAATCTCCTTAATTCTGATTACGATGCCATAGAAGACAATGAAAATGAAATAGACCGATTGTACAATCTGGCAAACAAGAAAATACTTTACTCAGACAAAAATTACAATGCAATTACAAAAGAATCAATAAAGACGCCTGCACAATCACTAGCTTATTTTTTGATTGCAAAAAAACTTGAAAACATTGGAGATAATTTGTACTCGATAGGAAACACAATAAAATCAGACAGAAACGCAATTACAGAAATAAAAAAACTGGTTATAACAATAAGGGACGAACTAAAAACCAAAATAAAATATCTTACAAGCAACAAAAAGGCATCCCTGTTAAAAAGCGCAGCACTGCACTCAAACATATTAAAAGACGATGTCTGCAAGATAAAGAACCCTGAATTGAGAATATATATTGACAGAATACTGAGAGCAATAAATGACATAAACATGGAAATCATAAATTTGTGCTTTTACGAAGAACTAAGCAGAAAAGCCATCATATAAAGCAAACCCCAAAGAGACGCCACGTTTCAGGAGAACTATTTACACTCATTCATCTCTCTGGCTCTCCGCGAATGTGGTTTTATGGCCAATCACAGGGTTCCTGAAACCAAAACAGAAGGCAAACTCTGTCAAGCAGGGCAAATAAAGGATATTGCATTGGTTGGTTTGGTAACCCATCTGGCCCAGGCGCGCAGATTAAAGACATAGCAACACAAAACAAAGCTATTTAAAAACCCCGAACGAACAGACACCCGTGTTGTGCTATTCTGTAGATTACTCAACAGAGTGGCGCAGGACGAAAAGCCTGTGTTCGTCAGCAACGCAAGGGTTTCGACCCCATGACGCGGTTGTGTTACTCACAGGCTATAGCACGCTTCTTTTATCAAAAACATCAAAGGTGGAAGCATTTTAACAGAATGTACTGGTGGCGTGTTTTTACAGGTTCATGTAAAAACAGGCCAACAGAAAACCCAAATCTTTGTCAAGGACGGCAGGATTTTAGTATATTTGAAAAACCGCCCTGAAAACAACAGGGCGAATCTCGAACTCATAACCACACTAACCACTGAATTTGAAAAGCCGGTTTTTTTGGTTTCCGGTCACAAATCAAAAACAAAAAAACTGAAAATAAACAAAATAACAGCAGAAGAGGCAATGCATAAAATACACTGTATTGCGTGCAAAGAATAGTATATGTTTACACTTCATGGCAGGCACCGCCTGCCTATATACCGCGTACCTGATATCAGGACACGCACTGCAACAACAAACACAAATCGCAGAAATAAACATGCTGTTTCTTGCACTACTTCTGTCAGAAGGTGATATGATATGGCAAAACTTGCACAAACATCTACAAAATACCAGATACGCGCCCGCATAAATGCAGAGGGCGCAGTTGAAAAACCAGACGTAATAGGGGCTCTTTTTGGGCAGACCGAAGGCCTGCTCGGACCGGAGCTTGACTTGCGCGAAATGCAGCAGACCGGAAGGATAGGAAGAATAGAAGTTTCTATTGACACAAGAAACGGAAGGTCTAACGGAACAATAGTGATTCCTTCCTCTCTTGACATCACAGAGACTGCGCTTGTGGCAGCAGCGCTTGAGACAATAGACCGCGTTGGTCCGTGCAATGCAAAACTGTCTGTGGACACAGTTGAAGACCTTCGAACTGTAAAGAGAGACTATGTCATAAACAGGGCCAAGCAGATACTTTCGCAGCTGATAGGAAAAATACCTGAAACCTCAACAGTTACAGAAGAGCTTATGGAATCTGTAAGACAGGCAGAGATAACAGAACACATGGGAATGCCTGCAGGACCTGATGTTGCGACATCAAACAACATAGTAATTTGCGAGGGCAGAGCAGATGTGGTTACACTGCTTCGCCACGGAGTGAAAAACGCAGTTGCTGTTGGCGGCACGTCAGCGCCTCCTGCACTGACAAAACTATGCAGGGAAAAAGAAACAACAGTCTTCCTTGACGGAGATCGTGGTGGGGACCTGATACTAAAAGAAATTCGGCAAATCGCTGAAATAGACTTTGTTGCAAGGGCACCTTACGGAAAAGAAGTTGAAGAGCTCACCAAAAAGGAAATATTCAAGGCATTGCGCGACAAGGTGCCTGCACCACAAACCCCTACAACGAAGCCAAGAAACACAGGCGCTGTAGAGAAAAGATCGCAAGACCAAAAAAAACAGACGCCTGCAAAGCCTCTTTTTAGAAAAAGCACATCAACACCCGCTCCCGAGAAAGTACAAAAAAAAGAAAAAATGAGCCCTGCCAAAAAAGACCAGTTCCGTGAGCAGTTAAACGACCTTCTTGGAACAAGAGCTGCTGCAATTTATGACACACAGGGAAATTTTGCAGGCAGGGTGCCGCTAAAAGAGCTTCAGCGCTCAATAGGCCATGTGTCAGAACCGGGATCCCTGGTTGTTGACGGAGAGATTACAAAAGACATGGTGCGCCTTGCAGAATCCACAGGCATACAGACGCTTGTCGGCACCGCAATAAAAGACGCCAGCAGATCGCGCTCTGTTCTTCTTGTAACTATGGAAGACCTGAAGTAGTGTGTGGCGCTCGCGCCGGCAGATGGGACAATGATTAGAAAAGAACGGTTGACAGCACTCCTGCAGAGGCTTGTTCAGACATCTTCAGAAAACCCTCCCGGCAATGAAGAGAAGATATCAAAAATAATTGAAGAAGTGTTTTCTTCAGCAGGCCTTGATGTCAGAAAAATCTATTTTGAAAAGAATCGCCCGAATGTTCTGGGTATACTCAAAGGAAAAAGCAGCGAAAGCCCGCTTGTATTTATTGCGCACTCAGACACAGTGCCTGCAGGACGTGGGTGGGACACGCCGCCATTTTCAGGGAAAATAAAAAACGGAAAGCTCTACGGGCGCGGTGCTACAGATGACAAGTGCCATGTTGCAATGCTTGCAGAAGTTGCAAAAAGCCTGAACGAAGACCGTGTTGTTCCAAAGCAGGACATTCTTTTTCTTGCAATGGCTGATGAGGAGTCCGGCGGCGGCGCAGGTTTGATACCTCTGCTTGAAAACAAGAGCCTTCCTGTAAAAGAGGCTGTGATTTTGGATGGCGACGGATTTGAGATAAATATTGCGCAAAAAGGCCTGATGCATGCAAAGGCGACTGTGTTTGGAACGAAGGCGCACGGAGCATATCCGCATCTTGGGAGAAGCGCAATCGAGGACTGCGCAAAAATAATATGCGACTTGAAAGACACGCCAATATCAAATGAAAAACACCCTCTTCTTGGAGAAGCGACAATAAACATCGGCACTATTTATGGCGGAGAGCGAGTAAATATTGTTGCGGACAACTGCGTTTTTGAAATTGATGCGCGCTTTGCGCCGCCGATATCATGCAACCTTATTAAGGAGCACATGAATAAAGTTATTGGGCGCCATAGCGAAAAATACAAGCTATATGTCGAAAGTGAAATGGAGCCCGTACAGATTGACGAAAAAGATTCTCTTGTGACAAACATGTGTTTGGCAATAAGAGACGTCGGGCGCGAACCAAAAGTCGGCGGAAGTGCAGGGTCAACTTTGCTTGCATTCCTTGTGAATCACGGCATAAACGGAGTTTCTCTGGGTTTTGGCACAAAAGGGACAACACACGCCACAAACGAGTATGTCATAATAAACGATGTTTTTGACGGCGCACGCACAACAGAACACTTTATAAAAAAGCACATCGGTCTTGAGAAAAGATAATTTTTCAACACAAATGCCGGGCTGTGCAGCGAAGGGAGCTGAGGTAGATGAACAACAAAATAAATTTTTCATGGATTGCAAAATGTGTTTCTGATTCTATGCTGGTGTCTCAGATAGACAACCCGATGATTTCCAAAATGAAAAAGGACGATGCAAAAGCAGTTCGTGATATTTCAAAAAAGCTTCCTGCAAAAAAAGAGATATTGAGTGGCAAGGAAAATAAAATTATTGACAAGTTTTCTGAACCAAAATACGGGCCGCTTTTTTATGAGATAAAAGGAATTGTGCATTACAAAGGCCGTATCGGTGAGACCGTCATCATACAGTATGTTGAAAGCTCAAAGGATTGTTTGTTGCTTGCGCACGAGCTTCAGAAAATCGCATGGGCGCGCGGCTGCCATGTAATGAGAGTTCCAATATCATCAAAAGATCTTAGGGCGCGGTACAAAACAGTGCCTGACAACACACTTTTTGAGCTTTCCAAACTTTCTCTTGGTTTGATTCATTCAGCAGATGTAACCATCACTGTAGGGGATGAAGAAGACCCGGAGTGGTCGCGCGGAATAGAAGAGAAACTCGCATATGGGGCGAAGGCATCCCGCGAAAGATACAATGCCTATGAAAAAGCCGGCGTGCGAAGCGCGCTTCTTTCAATCCCGATAAAGCGCAAGGGATTTGTCACACAGGAAAAATACTTTTCTGTTTTTTATGATTCTTTAAAGGAGACGTTTTCCAAAAAGATGATAAATATTATTGACAACTATGAGAAAAAATTCAAAAACAAAGATGTGATTCGCATTACAGCAAATGACGGCACAGACCTGACATTTTCCATAAAAAACAGGGTGCTTTTGCGTGACGACGCGCTTGCACCAAAGAAAAAAGCAGGCGGAGAGCACTACAATTTTCCTGCAGGAGAGGTTTTTGTTGCTCCTATCGAGACCTCTGCAGAAGGCACAATAATTTTTGACTATGTTACGCCGAGAGGGTTTGGGCTTATTCGTGACCTGAAGATGGTCTTTAGAAAAGGCAAGGCAACTGAATTTTCTGCAAAAGGAGACGGCGCAAAAAAGTTTAAAAAATTCCTTGCTACAAACACCGGCAAAAAAGACATGATTGGAGAGTTTGGAATTGGATGCAATCCCGGCGCAGAGTTCGTTGGCACAACAATAGTTGATGAAAAAATATACGGCAGCATTCACATCGCAATCGGCTGGAACAAAGGACCTTTCAAGGGAAAAAACGAGGCATCATCACACCAGGATATGATAAAAATAATGAAGGGCAAGCAGGGCAATGTTTATGCAGACGGAAAGCTTGTAATGAAAAACGGCATGCCCGTATAGACCCAATACAAACAACAGGAGAAAGCATACTAATGCAAGACATATTGGCAAAGGCAATGAATTACGCAGCAGGGCTTGAAAACGTTTCTTACGCAGACTCGCGCGCAATAACATCGAAAAACATTTCGATGGGTGTGAGCACAAAAGAAGAGGCTGCGCAAAGCGGCGAGTTTTTCGGCATAAGTGTGCGGGTGCTCGCAAACGGCGCATGGGGATATTCCGCCACACAGTCTGCTGAAAGAGGCGCCCTCAACAAAGCAGTGGATGCGGCAAGAAAGTGCGCGCTTGCAATCGCAGCAAATAAAAAAGAAAAAATATTGATTGATATTCAAAAGCCGAATCAGGACAAAGTACAGGTTCTTGGAAAAGAAAGCCTTTTTGATATGTCTTTTGAAGAGCAGAGAAAACTGCTTCATGAGATGCTTGATTTTACCCGCAGCAAAAGCATTGTCTTTGCGCAGGGCGGCATCAGTGCATCAAAGGCAGAAAAAGTTTTTGCAAACACAGAAGGAAGCCTAATAGAAACCGCAATAGAGCGCACGCGTATCGGGCTAACATGCGTTGCAAGGAATGCGTCAAAGCAGGCAATGAACTATGATGTATCTGCTGCGCAAGGCGGCATTGAAAAAGTGATGCACAAAGGACTAGAAAATTTTTCAACAGAGGTGTCTAAAAAAGCAACACTCTTTTTGTCTGCAAAAACTCCATTACCCGGCAAAACGCAAGTTCTGATGTCTCCACAAGTTGCAGGCACATTAGTTCACGAGGTTTTCGGGCATGCTGTTGAAGCAGACTGGATTGCAAATGGCCGCTCACTTCTTGCAAAGAAGTTAAACCAAAAAATGGCCTCAGACAGTGTGACAATATATGACGACGGCTCGATTCCGGGCGCATGGGGCTCTGTTTATTATGATGATGAGGGCATCAAATCAAAGAAAAATATTCTGCTTGAGAACGGAGTTCTAAAGCAATATATGCACAGCAGAGAATCTGCAAAAAAACTTGGCATGCCCTTGACCGGCAATGGCCGTTTGCAGGACCACACACACATGATTATTCCGCGCATGACAAACACATGCATGTCTGCCGGAGAGCAGTCTTATGATGAAATGGTGTCCTCGATCAAAAAAGGCATAATTGTTGACAAGTTCACATGCGCGCTTGAGGATCCTGCCGGAGGAAGCTTTGAGATTAAGACTCTTGGAGGGCATAATGTGGAAAACGGAAACATAACCACGCATTTGAATCGAGCCGCAATATCATCTTCATCGTTTCTTGAAACATTATTAAACATTGTCGCTGTATCAAAAAAGATTGGCGGCAACAGCGCAGGAATGTGCGGGAAAGGGCACGAGAACTGGGTGCCTGTCGGCAACCCAGCCCCATACATACTGATAAATGGCCTGACTGTGGGTGGTGCATGATGTTTGAGCAAGTTTTGAAAAAATATACTTCTGAAGTGTTTGTTTCAGACCTTGTCGTTGCAGAGGTTGCATTTGACAACGACATAAACGCATCAAGGCTTGTGTCAGAAAAAGGATACAACATAAGAACTTTGTCAGATCAGCGCCTTGGAAGCGCGCATTCAAACATATTTACTAAAAAAAATATTGATGCCGCAGCAGCAAACAGCGTAGCTGCCGGAAAGTATACAAAGCCCCTGCCAAAGGAATTTTCTTTCACAGGCAAAAAAGGACGCACTCCTGTTTCAGGAACATTCGACAAAGAGACATCAAAAAATCTTGAGGAACGTGCAATCTGTATGGCAGAGGATGCCTTGGCAGCAGCACATGAAAAAAAGATACACATAACAGACGGGCGCGCAAGAGCCACATTTTTCAAATACACCATACAAAACAGCAACGGAATTGAAAAACAAGAGCAAGGAACATACGTTACAGCGAGCATGGAAACAAAGGCAATAACCGAGAAGCCTCTTGCAGAGGTTTCGATGCAATTTGCAGCGCGCGAATACGACAAAAAAAAATATCTTGATTGGCTTCAGGAAAAAATGCGTATGGTTTCTGCATTTGTGGAGCCAAAAAAAATAAGGACCGGAAAATATGATATTTTGCTTAGCCCAAAAGTTTTTGGTTCTCTTTTGCTCGATACTGTGGGCTTTTGGGCATCAGGCAAGGCAAGGCTTGACGGCACAGGCGCATTTAAGAAGCAGGGCGAGCGCGTAGCATCAGAAAACTTTTCTGCATCAATGGACGGACGGCTTGATGAAGCAATGGCATCATTTTCAGTTGATGCCGAAGGAAACAAGACAACAAAAAAGCAATTAGTTGAAAAAGGAATATTCAAAGACTATTTTTATGAACAGAAATATGCGAGCTATTTCAATGAATCCTCGGATGGTTGCGCACTTCGAACAAGCTTGCTCGGACCTGAAAAGCTTTACACATCAAGCCCCTATTGCGGGGCTCACAACCTCGTTGTAGAACCCGGAAAAGAAAAACTGGAAGACATACTTTCTGACATGAAAGGTATTTTTGTGGAAAATGCAGGGATTGCAACAGCGGACAGTGAGACAGGCACATTTGGATTTGAGCTTAGAAACGCATTCATTGTAGACAAAGGCGTTCTTACTCCTGCAAGATACGCTGTTTTTTCAGGCACTGTTCAGAACCTTTTAAAGAATGTTGTGCTGACAAAAGAAACACAGCAGGCATCAGAAGACGGAGGCGCGGAATTTTCGAGCGCATGTATCTGCCCACATGCATTTGTAGAGAAACAAGAACTTGCAGGGGCATCAAACAAGCAATCATAGTTCTTTTAACCCTTTTTTTGTGAGCAAAAACGTGCTTTCTGTTCTGATTCCAAACTTGTTTTTGAAATAGATTGCAGGCTCAAGTGCAAAGACCATATTTTCCTGAAAGACCGTGTTTTTGTATGGCGCTTTTTCTGATATGTGTGGGTGTTCGTGAACATCGAGTCCGACCCCGTGCCCAAGGCCGTGAAAATTGGAAAAATTTTCTTTTTTGTATCCTGCATTTACAAGAAATTCTTTTGCATATTTGTGTATCTCAAGACCGGTCTTTCCGATTACAACAAAATCCAAAAGCCCTTCAACAAGGCGCGCGACAGTGTCGTGCGCCTGAAGCATTTCTTTATCCTTGTTTAGGAGATGTGTTCTCGTGAAATCCGAATTATAGAAATCCTTTCTTGCGCCAATGTCTGACATCAAAAGTTTGTTGTATTTTTGGTTGCATGCAAAATAATGTATGTTTGCAGAATTAGCATCTCCTGCAATGATTGGAGCAAAAGCAGGTTCTGCATTGTTTAGAGCAAATTCTTGTTTGACCTTCTTGATAAGGTCGCCCTCATCAAAAAGGCGCAGCTTTTTTTGTACTACATCAAGAGCTTTTTTTGTGACGCCTGCAGCAGAGCGCATTTTTGATATTTCTTCCTTGTCTTTTATGCCTCTTATTTCAAGCATGTTTTTTGAAATGTCGCAGAAAACAGGCCTTTTTAATTTCCCCCTGATTTTGTTCCACTGGTTAAACGAAAAGCCCGAATCAATACCAATTCGCCGCACACACCTTTTGTTCAGAAACGCATGTATCTTTTCCTTGCGCACATCTACTACATCAAGCGCGCACTCTTTTTCAGCGCGCACGGTGTCTGCTGTGAAACACACAGCATCTTTTTTTGTCACAAGAACCGCATGATGCCAAACATCAAAAAACCCGCTAAGATAATAAGTGTTTTCAGAAGAAAGGTCATTTAAGGACTCGCCTGAAAAAAGAAGCAGCGCATCAAGCTTTTTTGTATTAAGAATCTTTCTGGCATTCTCAACCCGTTCAAGATATTGTTTTTTCATCAGATCGTCCCCGTATTGCATAAACAAACGCGATTTACATTTTGTTGCGCAGGGTTTTTATAAGCACATCAAGCATTTTTCGGTTATAGAGAACGCCGTCCTTGTCTGGCAGAGAGTCATACGTTTTTTTGTCAAAGCACGGAATGAATTTCACACCAAGTTCACTGCATGCGCGCGAAAGCGCGATGAAGCTTTCTGAGGTGGGTTTGAAGTATGCGAAGACGCGCTTGTACTTGTGGCGTGAAAGATATTTCAGTAGCCGTTCTTTTGTCACATCAATATACTCTTGTTTGATTTTTTTTGTTTCCTGCCATTCAGGCCAGTCATAGTTGGCAAAAGGATACTTTGCCTCAAACTCGCGTGGAATAACGCCGGGGTTTGAGATCATGATTTGGTGCAGCTCTTCATAGCGAGGAAGTGACACAAGGCGCCTGAGAATCTCTTTATGCGTCCTTGACATAGAATATGGTTTTTTGAAGCTGCACGGAAGAAAAAGGGCATATTTTTTTGTTTTTGGCGTTTCATAAAAACGAGAGATATAGTCCTGCCAGACAGTGTAGTGTGGGTGGATGAGATTTTCTTTAGTTGCACCGACAAGGCGCTCGTGTTTTGTGAAGCGCGGATAATCAAGGTAATCGTCAAAGTACAACTCAATTTTTTTGTCTTTTCGGAAAGACGCAGTTATTTTCTCAAATTCGCGCCTGTCAAGAGGCATCCATTTGCCGGAAAGCCACATATCAAACAACGGCGCAGGCGCACGGGCAAACGTGTTGATTATTGCAACAAGGTCGCTGTACTGAAGTGCAAAAGCAACAGACGCAGAAAGCGACTTTTTGATATTAGTTACATAGGGGGGGTTTGCCAGAAGGTAGGTCCTTACATAAAAACCTGCTTTTTTCAAACGTTGTGCTGCTTGTACAGAATCCTGCACACAAAAACCCTTGCGCATTTTCTCAAGAACCGTGTCATCAGCGACTTCAAGGCCAAGGCAAAAGTAAATTTTTGGTTTCGCTTTACCAAAAGCGCTGTTTTCTTTTTTGAGCTGTGCAAGGCTTTTTTCAGTTATGTATTCCGGTCGGCACTCAACAAAAAGCTCTTTTATGCCGTTTTTTGCACAAACTTCAAGGAGACACTTCCTGAATTTTTCTGAAATTTGAGCTTCATCCAAAAAGCTGCCTGAGTTAAAATATTTCAGCCGCGTAGTGCCGGGCATAACCTTTCTATCGAGATTGTTCTTTAGGCGAATAAAATCGGGTTCACACACACGTTCTTTTTTGCTGAAGCTGCAGAAGATGCATTTATTCCACGAACATCTGCCGCATTCCTCAATAATTACAGATTCTTTCATAGTGTTTCTTCTAAAGTGAATAATATAATACTTTTAGTTCAACTCAACTCATGTTTGAAATACTTGAGAGCGATGCCGCAGGCCGGGTTGGGCGATGGACTTTTGGAAACCATAAAATTACAACCCCTGAAATCGCGATTGTTGTTAATCCGAACAAGCTGACAATAGAGCCAAAGGAGCTCAAGAAAGAGTTTGGCGCCCAAATCATAATTACAAATGCGTATATCATAAAGCGCTCAGACACATTCAAAGATATTTCTTCACGCGGCCTTCACAAGCACTTTAAGTGGACCGGCCCAATCTACACAGATTCCGGAACATACCAGATGCACTCAAGAGGGCACGTACAAATACTTCCGGAAGAAACACTGAAAATTCAAAAAGCGATAGGCTCTGATATTATAACTCCCCTCGATATATTTACAGAACCCTCAAGTTCACACAGGGATGCACTTAATGCCGTGAACGAAACAGCACAACGCGTGAACATGGCGCGTGAACACGTGAAAGAGCAGCAGCTTGTCGGGCCGATACAGGGTGGCTTGTATCCAGACCTCCGAAAAATGTCTGCAGAAGCCACAGCCAAAGCGAATCCTGATGTGTTTGCCATAGGCGGTATCGTGCCCTTGATGGAGCAATATCGTTTCAGGGAACTTATGGAAGTAATTATCGCATGCAAGAGCGCGCTCCCTTCAAACAGACCAGTTCATGCGTTCGGGGCAGGGCACCCAATGGTGTTTTCACTTCTCGTTGCCTGCGGTGTAGACCTGTTTGACAGCGCAGCATATGCGCTTTATGCACAGGACGGACGATATATGACGCCGTACGGTACGCTCAAGGCAGAAGAGCTTAAAGACCTTCCCTGCGAATGCCCTGTTTGTTCTTCACACACACCACGTGAACTTGACGTTAACTTGATAGCGCGCCATAATCTCTATGTTACTTTTGCTGAAATAAGGCGCATACGCCAGGCAATCAGGAGCGGAAGGCTGTGGAACCTAGTGGAAAATAGGGCAAGGACAAACCCTGCGCTTTATCTGGCATACAAAACAATGGTTTCAAAATACGCTTTCTTTGAAAAAAAAGAAGGCATGACTAAAAAACACCCGTTTTTGTATTTTGAAAAAACAAGCTTGCGTAATCCATACATACGCAGGGCACTTAACCGTGCGGCAAAAATCAAGACCAAGCAACACTTTTCGTGGTACGGCAAACAGATACCTGCCGGCTTGTGCATACGCCACCCGTTTTCATCTTCAATTCCTGTGGGCGAACAGAACAAGACATTCACACATACAGAGCCGCGTGAACTTGTGCGCTGTGCACTGCAGTTTCAGTATGGCGTGAAAGCAGGAGACATAATCTCCAAAAACAGCCGCATGGAGGTCTCAAAAAAGACCGGCAGGGTGCGCCGTGCATTCGAACAAAACAAATTGCTTGGAACAATACGGGCAAATGACGGGGTTTTTGTGCCAACGGTTTTTGGAGCAAATAAAATAATTTCGCAAACAGGAAACGATTATTCGGTTATGGTTTCTGATGATGCCGCGCCTTTTGCAAAAGACGGAAAAAGCGTTTTCTCGAAGTTTGTTGTCTCCGCAGGCAGGAAAATACGGCCGCTTGATGAGGTTTTTGTTATCGATTCAAAGAAGAAGGTTATTGCATGCGGTACCGCGATATTGAATGCAGGAGGGATGCGCGAGTTCACCAGCGGAATTGCTGTTAAAGTAAGGCACTCATGAGGCAGAGACCTTTGTTGCGATAATCTCCATTTTGTTTCTGTATTCAGCCACAGTCCCTGTTATACACGCCTGTTTTCCCTTTTCTATGTTCTCTATATTCTCTTTTGTTGCCCTGTTCTGGAACAGCACAACATCTGTTTGTGTTCCGTCATCAATTTCTAGAAAAAAAGTCCCTTTTTCACTGCTGCTTGCACTAATTATTTTTCCGCAAAGAAGCACTTTTTCACCAACAAGCGCCTTTGTTATTTCTGCGCCAGTTACTGGTGTGGGGTCAAGATTAGTGTCTGCAAGATAAATTATGACAATGCCGGCAAGGGCAACAAGAAGGCATACGTTTGTAATGTCTTTTTCATTCAAAATAAACACACTCTTAGTTACCCAACTTAGTTTTCTCAAGAGGCTTATAAGTTACGCCAGCAGACCCAAGGACACTTTGCATGAGTACGATTTCTTTTACATAAAAAGATATCTTTCGAGTTTTATTATTGGCAGCAGATAGTGTTGTAAGTATTTTTTCTTTTTCTTGTATGTTTCTTACGCGCGCGAATGTTATGTGTGGCACAAAGTCGCACCCAGCACAGTGGTTTTTCGTTCCAAGTTCGCAGCATATTTTTGAAGACAAATCTTTTTGAAGCTCATGCAGTGCCCTGTTTTTCTCCAGTTTAATGCAAAGTACACGAAAGAAAGACTCTGACGGGAAAACACAAAGTTTCCCACAAGTACACAAAAACCGGGTTTTGCCGGCAACAGCGAGATTCATGGCTTTTTTTACAGAAATAACTTCGTTTTCTTCAAGATCTCCGAGAAATTCCAGTGTCAGGTGAAGCAAACCAGCATTCAAGAGACGCACAGTAGAGAATGGCGTGAATACTTTTTGTATTTTTTGAAACTTCACTATTTCTTCACGCGGAACCTCGATTGCAATAAAACATCTCATGAACATCACGTTAACTTGCGCAACATTTTTAAATTATGTTGCCGGCAATAAATAATTGTTTTCTACAGAGGAGTTTTATGAATTCTGAAACAAGCAATTGGTTTTCAAAGACAGGCTGGTCAAAAAATCCATTCGCCCTTGAAATTCGCCCGGAGCTTTTTGTCGGGTGTGCGGGCATTATCTCTGAACTGGAAAGAGGCCTTTCTGCAGGGCAGAAGTATGCTGTTGTTCTCGGGCCAACGGGCTCCGGAAAGACAACACTTCTTAAGAAAATAGCGATGCAGAGCCCTTCTTTTTATCTGCCAAAACCGCCTGCAACAAAGGATGAGCTCTTAAACATATTTAGCCAGATTTATTTCGGCACCGGCATAGCGCGCAAGCTTTTCGGGCCAAAAGACGTCAGCTTGTATAATTTCTCTGAAAATGTAAACAAAAAGTACAAGGGAAAGCCACCAATACTTTTGATTGATGAGGCCAATGAATCCGATATAGATGTTCTTGAGTGGTTTCGTGCGCTCATAGACCAGATTGAAGGGCAGTCAGCGATTTTCGCAGGCTTGCATTCATTCAAGTCAACACACCTTGACAAGCTCGAAACGCTCTCACAAAGAGTTACTATTTCAATAAACATGAATTCTCTGACAAAAGACGAGACATTTGAGCTTATTCGAAAACGAATAGAAAGCGTCGGAGGTCGTGGGACAGACCCATTTACAGCAGACACAATCTTTAAAATATACTCTAAAACAGGCGGGTTTCCACGCGAGGTCATAAAGATATGCAATGATCTCGTGCTGAAAGCAAGTGCACGGGATGCATCAATAATCGACATTTCGTATCTGGACGGGACAGAGCCCACAAATTTTGATGCAGATGAAATACTTTCAACCCTTACACAAAAGCAGGTGCATCTGCTTGAAATTCTTTCAAAAGAGCCCCTTACGCCCACAGACATTGTTTCAAAGGCAGATTTGCCGGAATACAAAACCAAGGCGCATGCCCTTCGGGGGGTAAACAACATGCTTCGTCGTCTTGAGGCAGCAAACATTGTTTGCAGGGAAAAGAAAGGCAAAAGATACAAATACGCTCTTGAGCCAAAAATCAAGACTTTGCTCGTGAAAGCATAGGGCGTCCAAAAGTTTATTAACTTTGCCTCGAATATTTAGATTGGTGATGTCATGGTTGAGACAAAAACAAGAACGCGAGAACTTACAGGAAAAACAATAGTCAGTGATGAAACAGGCAAAAAATTCGGCAGTGTCGGAGATATTTCATTTGTTCCGGAAACAGGAGAGCTTATGAACCTTCTTTTGACTGAGCCAACAAGGGCAACATCAGACCTTCAGCTGCAACAGGACGATAAGGGAAGGATAATAATCCCCTTCAGCGCAGTCAAATCTGTCGGCGATTTTGTCATTGTAAGCGAAAAGGATATTTTTTAGAATCCAGACAAAAAACAGCTAAAAAGCTATTTGTCCCGAATGCCGTCTTTATTTACTTTGAAGATTACTTCCCCTTCCGGAAGGTTTGGAGAATCAACTATTTTACCAATTCTTAATTCGCCCTTGCTTTTTCTTAAATATACTCTGTATGTGGCGGCATGATGCAGGATGTGCCCTCCAATAGCTGTGGTCGGGTCTCCAAACATTACATCCGGTCGTGACATCACCTGATTTGTGATGTAAATTGCCACATTATAGGTGTCTGCAAGTTTCTGCAGGTTGTGGATGTGCTGGTTTATTTTCTGTTGCCTGTTTGCAAGTGTTCCCCGACCAACATAATCTGCCCGAAAGTGCGCGGTTATAGAGTCCACTATTAGGAGTTTTACGTTCTTTTCCTTGATTACGTCTTTTGCTTTTTCTGCGAGAAGCATCTGGTGATCTGAATTATATGCCCTTCCGACATGGATATTTTCAAGCACTTTGGTGGCGTCAAGTCCTACAGCTTCTGCCATATCCTTGATTCTTTCGGGTCGAAATGTATTTTCGGTATCAATGAATATGACTGCGCCGCCTACGCCACCCTCTTCTTTCGGGCGTTGGGCATTGACTGCAAGCTGATGTGCGAACTGGCTTTTTCCGGAACCAAATGCTCCATAGCACTCTGTTATTGCCTGAGTTTCGACGCCCCCGCCAAGGAGATTGTCAAGTTCAGTACTACCCGTCTTTATTTTTCCAACTCTATTTCTTCGTTCAAGAGCATCTATGCCTGTTTCAAAACCCATTGAAAGGGCAGAGCGCGCAGCAGCAATGGCCTTTGCAGCAACCCCGTCTCCGATATCCGCGATTGCTGCAATTTCACCAGCACTTGCGGTCGCAATTGTCATAAGTTCGCTGTAGCCTGCTTCTTTTAGTTTTTCGGCTGTTTTTGGTCCGATGCCTGGCAAAGACTCAATATCTATTTTTCTGTCCGCATCAAACGTTTCGGTTTCATCTACACTTTCATCTATAGTTTCTTCTATGAGTTCTTCTTCTTCCATTAAAAACACCCCGTAAGTATTATGCCGCTTCCTGCTTTTTCGGCGCAGCGCCAAGAGACGCAACCATCTTAGTTATCTCTGTTTTTGTGTCAACAGCCTTTGCAGAGTTTATAGAAACCTCAAGGCGCCCTGTAAAGCTGTTCTTCTTTACGAATCCAGAAATATAGATCTCCTGCCCGAGAAGGTTTGCCCCTTTCACGAGTTCAAGAGCGCCCTTTTCAGTAATAGTTTTTTCTATTTCTTCAGCACTTTTGCCAAGAATGGATTCAACACCCTTATTGAAAAAGGCAGCGTTCATGGTTGAAGTCCCGTCATCAAGTATGCAGGACAATACCATGAATTTGGATGGCTCAACCTTGCCGTGCTCATTGCATGAGCCATTTTGAAGCTTCTTTCTGCACTCAGGGCACATATGATAGAGTATCTGCCGGTCATAGATGTGGACAATGTACGCCTTTGCAGAAACATTATCCCTTTCTTGCGCACTATCAAAGTCTTTTGCCTCTGTTCTAGCAGCATCAGTATTATTGAAGGCAACGGTTTCGATTTTTATTTCTTCGTCCTTGGACGTTTTTCTCAAATTCCCGCCTTTGCCTATCCGCGCCTCAGGAGTACCTCTGTTATCCTCTTTTGTGTAAGCCCCGGTTATCTCAAGGATGTCGCCTTTTTGTATCTTTTTCAGAGCCTCTGTTTTCTCATTCCAGAGAGACATACGTATGGTGCCTGTCTCATCCCCTAAAAATATGCTTGCAACCTTGCCTTCACCTTTGTCTGTCTTGAACTCGCGCACGTCCCCGATTCCAGTTATCTTTCCAAAGAAAGAGACATTACTCATTCCGGCAACAATATCCTTTATTTTTGTTGTCTGCTGCTTTGGCTCAAGAAGGTCTATGCCATGCTCGCGGGCAATCAAAAAAATCGCGCCCTCGCGCGAGACCATGCCGCTGAACTCAAGCTCCTTATCCTCAACTTCTTTTATGACGTCTTTAGGCGTCATCTTAGCGTTCTTTGCAATCAAACCAATGATTTCTTTTTCGTCTTCCATGCAGATGAGTGTCTCTTGCGCCATTTAAATATGTTGCGCGAGTTGCATGCCAATAGAACTAGAACCCTTTTTTCTTTGCAGCAAGCTTGATGTCTTCTGCAAAAACGGTTTTTCTTCCTGCATGAAGCGCGAACTCAGCAGCATCATTTGAAATTATTGCAGAAATATTCTCGAGCAGCAGCCCAAGCTCAAGCGCCGCATCCTTTGACACACGCTTTGCACCTGCATTTTTCATCAGGCGCTCCATTGTTGAAAGCCCAAGTTCAGCCATATGATTGCCTTACCCTACATAACTTACGCTTTTTGTATCTTCACGAAGCTTTTTGGTTTCTTCGATCTTTTTCTTGAACGCGTTTATGTCTTCTTTGCTCGCAGATGCCCTTACTTTTTTCAGTGCATCAAGGAAGTATTTCATTGGAATCTCTTTTGCGTCCATATTGTGCCTTAGTGCCAATAGCGCCGCCTCGCGCGCTACGGCTTCGATGTCTGCACCTACAAAGCCGTCGGTGTCCTTGACAAGCACATCAAGGTCAACATCTTTTCCAATAGGCATCTTTTTTGTGTGGACTTCGAATATCTTCTTTCTTGTTGCTGCATCCGGCACAGGAATATGAACATGGCGGTCAAACCTTCCTGGCCGAAGCAAAGCATAATCAATCATGTCCGGCCTGTTTGTTGCCCCTATTACGACAACACCTTCAAGCCCTTCAAGCCCATCCATTTCACTTAAAAGCTGGGTCACGACCTGGTCGGTCACAGACGTTGCATGCAAGCCTCGTTTGGGTGCAAGGGCGTCAATCTCATCAAGGAAAATTATCGAGGGCGCAACCTGCTTTGCGCGCTTGAACATCTCGCGGATGTGCTTCTCACTCTCGCCAACCCACTTGCTCAATAGTTCAGGCCCCTTTATTGAGATAAAGTTTACCTCAGATTCGTTCGCGACAGCTTTTGCAAGAAGTGTTTTACCGGTTCCTGGAAGCCCATACATAAGTATACCCTTTGGCGGGCGGATTCCCATTTTCTTGAATGCTTTCGGGTGCTTGAGTGGCCATTCAATCATTTCCTTCAGGTTCTGCTTCATTTCTTCAAGCCCGCCGACATCACTCCACTTAACTTTTGGAATTTCTATAAGAACTTCTCTCATTGCAGATGGCTCAACCTGAAGTAGGGCATTTTTGAAGTCTTTCATATCGACTTCAAGGTTCTTTAATATCTCAGGAGATATTTTCGCGTCCTTAAGGTTTATTTTTGGAAGTATTTTTCTAAGCGCTGACATAGCAGCTTCGCGCGCAAGCGCCGCAAGGTCTGCACCCACATAGCCGTGCGTTGTATCTGCAAGCTTGTCAATATTTACATCTTTTGCAAGAGGCATATTTCTTGTGTGGATTTGCAGAACCTCTTTTCTGCCGTTTCGGTCCGGAACACCAAGCTCAATCTCGCGGTCAAGCCTACCAGGTCGCCTAAGCGCAGGGTCAAGTGCGTTCTGCCTGTTTGTCGCGGCAATCACAATCACCTGACCGCGGTTCTGCAAACCATCAAGGGATGTCAAAAGCTGGGCAACCATCCTGCGCTCGACCTCGCCGGTCACCTCTTCTCTTTTCGGGGCAAGGGAATCTATCTCATCAATGAATATTATTGTCGGAGCATTGTCCTGCGCCTGTTTAAAAATTTCGCGTATCTTTTTTTCACTTTCGCCGTACCACTTTGATGTTACTTCAGGACCGTTTATTGCAATGAAGTTAGCCCCTGATTCGTTTGCGACAGCGCGCGCAAGAAGGGTTTTTCCGGTTCCGGGGACTCCGTAAAGAAGCACACCTTTCGGAGGATCAATTCCGACGCGCTCGAAAAGCTCAGGATGCTTTAGCGGAAGTTCAATCATCTCACGTACTTTTTTGACTTCATCCCGAAGTCCGCCAATATCCTCATATGTAAGAACAGGAAGCGCAGCCTCATCTTCTTTGACCTCAACTGCCTGCGGCAAAACCTCGACAGCAGTCATATCAGTTATTTTCACAATGCCTTTCGGCGTTGTGCCTGCAACGATGAATCGCATCTCTGCAAGGCCGAATGAGAACATGTCCTCTATGTTGATGTCAAACAAATCCTCAAGCGGAAATGACTGCCTTTGTCGCCTTGTTGCCGGGGCTATGATGTCTCCTTTTGCAGCAACGCGTCCAAGAAGCATACGTTTTATTTGGTCTCCCTGTACCTGAAGAAGCATACCTTTTTCAGCAGGAGCAACAGTGACTTTTTTTGCCTCCACGACATCTGCTTTTCTGATTACTACATTTTCGCCGATTGACGTGCCAGCGTTCCTTCGCAGGTAGCCGTCCATGCGAACTACATCAAGCCCGACATCAGACGGGTATGGGCGAACAGCTATTGCGCCGGTCTTTCTTTTACCCTCAACCTCGACAACGTCCCCCTCATGCAATTCAAGCTCCTGCATTTTTCTGGTGTCCATTCGAACAATTCCGATGCCGATATCAGATTGCGCGTTGGATGGGATTTCGCCGACCTTAAGCTGTATTTCCTTTGTTGCCAAAATATCACCTTTAGAGACTTGGAGCATGACTTATTAGGTTTTTGTATAGAACCGCAATATTATTGCGCCCTGCAAACCTGCACCTAATAAAAGAGCCCTTATTGCAAACAATTAAATATTATCACGTAATGTTTTAAATATGCCATCAGAACAGGGCGTATGCAAAAACTCGCGCTCAATGTACCCGGCATAGATTCTCTTCTTGGCGGCGGGCTTGAGCCCGAGATAATAACAAATGTATATGGCGCAAGCGGATGCGGCAAGACAAACTTTGCTCTTCAGGCAGTTCTCTCATGCATAAAGTCAGGCAAAAAAGCAGTCTTTATTGACCCGGAAGGAAGCTTCTCTGTGGAGCGATATCTTCAGGCGCACACAAAAGAAGGGCTTGAAAACATTATTCTTTACCAGCCAAAAAATTTTGATGCACAAGCAGAAGCAATAGCAGAGACTGCAAAAATATCAAAGACAGACCGCGTTGGCCTGATTGTGGTTGACTCGATTGTTGCGCTTTACCGAATCCATACGCACGAGGCTGATGTCGCAAATGCAAATAGCATGCTCTCAAGGCAGTTCGCAGAGCTGTCGAGAATTGCGCGCGAGCACAAAATTCCGGTTCTCGTCACAAACCAGGTCTATTCGGATTTTGATTCCGGCGAACTTGAATTGGTCGGGCGCGATATCCCAAAGTATTCTTCAAGATGTCTTATTCATATTGAAAGGGCCTCCGGCGTACGGCGCAAGGCAACTATCATCAAGCATCGTTCCCAGCCAGAGGGCGGAAGCGCAGAGTTTCTGATAAAGAACGAAGGGCTTGTTGATGCAGGGAAGAAGTTTGGGCTCTTTTGAAGAAGTATTGAGTAGACCGTAGAACGTAGCGAGGGCAAAAGACACGTTTTCTGAAAAAATGGTTCTCAATACAAGAATACCAAAAAATACTCACTTCTCTGCAACGCTTTCTTTATCAGTTTCCTTAGCAGCCTTGTTGCTTGCCCAGTCTTTTTTTGTTTCACACTTCGGGTCAAGGCACATTTTCCACCCGCGCGAGCCCTTTCGGTACACAGCAATAATCGGGGTGTTGCACTTATCACAGATTTTATTTTGAGGAACAATCTTTCCTGTGCGCGGCAGGGGGAACGCTGTCTTGCAGTTGGGGTATCCCGAGCAGCCGACAAACCTTCCGCGCCCGCGAAGAACTATCATTTTCAAATCCTTGCCGCATTTTGGGCATGGGCCGAGAATACTTTGCGCGTCCTGTGTTTTGTCCTGCGCCAAAAGAAGCGCTTGTCCAATCTCCTTTTCATGAGACTTGAATTTTTCAAGAAGATTTTCAAGTTCTGTCTTTGCACCATCTATCACTTTTTCACTTGTGTTTTTTTCATGTTCAATATCTTCCATTTCATTCTCAAAGCGGCGCGTAAGTTCAACAGAAATTATTTTAGGGCAGTGCTTTTGCAGGGTTTCAACAACCTGCATGCCGAGATCCGTTACTTCAATTCTCTTGTTATGAAGATAGCCGCGCTTGTATAGCGTGCCGATGATGTCTGCCCTTGTCGCTTTTGTGCCGACATTTTCCTTTTCAAGTGCGCGCACAATTGACGCCTCATTGTATCGTGCAGGAGGCTTTGTTTCTTTTGACAAAAGCTCAATCTTTTTCACATCAATCTTTTCGCCTTCTTTCATTTCAGGAAGTATGATTTCGTCAAGGCGCACATAAGGCGCGTAAAGGCTGAACCAGTTTTCCTCTACAGTGCGCTTCCCTTGCGCAATAAAAATGTGATCTCCGATTGCGATTTTTACATTGAGCGACTCGCGGATTGCAGGTGTGCCAAATACTGAAAAGAAGCGCTTTACAATCAAATCATATATTTTTTTGTTTTTTGTGTCAAGTGCCACATTTGGCAATTCTCCTGTAGGGTATATTGAAGGATGCGCGTCATCAGTCTTTTTACCCTCATTTGGAATCATCTTTGTTTTCAGGACAACAAGCGCTCTCTCTTTATACTCAGGGCTTTTGCCGAGTTTCTCGACAATGCTTTTTAAGCCGAGCTTTTGCGGCAGCTTTTGCGAAGAAGTTCTCGGATAGCTGATGAGCGCCTGCTCATAAAGCTTCTGCGCGACCACCTGTGTGTCGCGCGGCGTCATACCAAAAAGTTTGTGCGCCTCCATCTGTAAGTCTGAAAGGTTGAATGGAGTCGGCGGGTTCTGTTTGTATTCTTTTTTGTTGACTGATGAGACAACAGCTTCTTTGCCTGCGCAGTCTGACACAATTTTTTCTGCAATATCTTTTTCAAAAATATCTCCTTTCTCGTGCCCTGCTTTGAACGTTTCATTTATGAGTTCAACATTCCAGAAAGGCACAGGAACAAAAGCATTGATTTCTTTCTCGCGCGCTGAAAGAATTGCGAGCGCTGGACCCTGGACTCTCCCTGCGCTTAGAATCTTGTAGCGCCCTGCGGATTTTAGGGCAAGTGAAAGCGCACGGCTCATGTTTATGCCGAAATAAAAATCAAGAATATGGCGCGTGACTCCTGCATTGGCAAGACCGAATATAATGTGGGGCGATTGGTTGTCATATGCTTCTGAAAGGTCTGAGGCCGTCATGGTCGAGAATTTCATTCTCTTTGCGTCCTTCACCCCGCAGGCAAAGCGAAGAATATTATATGCTATTGTCTCTCCCTCAACATCAAGGTCGCATGCAACAACAAAACTATCTGCCTTTTTTGCGAGCGCCTTTATGTTGTTGAGATATGGCTTTGCAAAAGAAGCAGTATCATTTGTTTCGTAGGTCGGCTTCCACTCAACATCAAAAATAGGGTATATCCATGCCTTTGTCTTTGCAGCAACTCCATAAAGGTGACCGACCGCGCACGCGACCTTTATCTCAACACCGTTTCGCGTGATAGAGTATGTCGTGACCTTCCCCTTTTTTTCCATTTTAGGCGCGCCGTCAGAAAGGCTCTCAGCAATCTTTTTGGCTGCACTCGGCTTTTCTGCAATTATGAGTTCATAAGACATGGTTCTATAAAGCGGTTGGGAATGTTTATATAAGGTGTTGCGCGCAATATATAGGATAATGATATATTGTATGAAAAAAAGGAGGGGGCAGGCAAACAAAAAAAGATGCGTAGTACCCATATAGCAACTACCTGCCCAAAAAGAGGTGACCGGAATGGCTGCCGGTCAAAAAAGTGCGGGCTGGATGAGATGATAATGAGGAATTGCGCTGCCCGCAAAACACAAATCCTTTTTTAGCGTGATAGATAATCTATAATATGTGAACCGTCTTTGTTGTCATGCGACAACGGGGTTCGAAAATAAGAAAGTAAATCTGTAATGGAAAATGATCTAACAGTTAACGCATTCAAAGCAAAATGTAGTTTGCGCGCGCGAACTACTTTGATTATGGGTTGGTAAATATAAATATTTTTAGTTTGCGCTTATATATTATTTAATGATATGTTGGTGGAAAAAAATACAGACGCAACCCAAAAAAGCAAAAACATGCTTTTATATTACTAATGGGGGTACGCCGAAGTTACACTTTGTATGCTTTGAGAATGCCCCTCAAAGCTTAAGGTCTTTTTTGCAATATGAGATATGCTAATGCAAGCAAACCCGCTATTGCGAAAACGGCTTCGAAACCAGGCACACTTGCCGTAGCTTCGCCCACTTTCACAGTTGTTTCAACAATCACGTTTCTCACCAATTGCTTCTTAAAAACCCAACAATTTTAGAACTACCTTAAACGTCTTTCATATCATTCAATTAGAGAATGCGCGACGTTTAAAATAATCGAGTGGGTTGTAAAGCAAAAAGTAATTCTCAGCAAGGCATATATGTTTTTACATCGTGTTTGGGCGTGGTTTGAGAAGAAAATATGTCATTAAGTTATATATTGGTGGAAAAAAAGAAAAAAATTATGCCCTTCTATATGAAAAATTTATACAAGACGCCTAAAGGCGTATATCATAATCATATCCTTCGTCTTTATGTCGACATGCAAACGAACTAATTTTTTTTGTACTTACAAATCCTTCAAGTACCTTATTGTAAAATCCTTCAGACAGTTTTGTTGCATTTAAAATCATCAAAATTTGATAGTCTTCTTCATGCAATAAGTCTATTGCCTTATTCAAAAGCGCAGTTCCAACACCTTTTTCTTGAGCAGAAAATGCAACGAACATATCAAAAGGAGAATCATATAGCTTGAGACATGCGGTCTTTGGGTCTTCATCCATAAGCAAACCAATATATCCTGTTTTTCCAACAGGTGTTTGATTAAGATATGCGTCGATTGTTGTGCCTATAGGTGCTTCATTATTTGTATGATCCTTTTGCGTACCTACGAAAAAAAAACAGTCCATAATTCAATTTAGGAGGAAATGTTTTTATAGTTATTACTTTTTAGTAATTATAAACCAAGAAGTCTCACAATCTTTGCCTTTAAATCGTCTGCGAACGCTTTACCCTCGTGCGTCAAAGAATAAACTTTCCTTTTCCTGTTGCCGTCGCTTTCCTCATGGTATGTTACAAGGCCTTTTTTCTGCATAGTGTCAAGAAGCGGGTACACCTGCCCGCAGGAAAGCACCTTTCCTGTTGCCTCGCGAAAACTCTTCATAATATCGTACCCGTGCGCAGGTTCCCGGGAAAGAATGAGCAGGACATAGAGCTTTGCAAGGTTTGTGACAAAGGACTCCTCTCTTTTCATAATGTGTTTTTGGAGGGAAATGTTTATATGTTTATTTAATATATACTATAATGATATAATACTAAAAAATAAAAGATCCGTAAAGATAATTTAGTGGTGCAACAAGCCACTTTCTTCGATGCGCTACGGAGGGGATGGAGCCCTTTGCGCCTTCGCCTGTTGCACCACACCCGAACATGAGAAATGCGTCCGGGGGTCATCAAAAGAGGTACGGGTACCTCTTTGTGACTTGGATAGGATGGAACAACCATATAATCCCGCGATGACGGGTCGCGTTGGAGGTGGCTGTCCATCCCCTCTTGTTGAGTGTAATCTAAGAACTAACCAACATCTCATACCTTTTTTTTTGGGTATGGAAGAAAATTGTTCTTTTTCTAAAAGAAAAAAAGTTATGTATGTAAAGATGAACAGAAAGCCACTTAGCTTTCCCTAATAAGGAATCTTTAATTCTCACAAACGTTTTTAAACCTTTTGAATGCAAGATATAAAGCTAAAAACAAGGTATGACGGCTATGAAAGGCGGTTTTCAGCTATTTAATCTCCTTTAACCCACCCAGGTATGGCACAAGAGCATCAGGAACCTTCACATTTCCGTCTTTTTTCTGGTAGTTCTCAAGAATTGCGACAATCGCCCTTGAAATCGCTATGGCTGTACTGTTAAGTGTATGCACAAGTCCTGCAGGGGATGAGCCCTCTTTTTCGCGGTATTTTGCATTAAGCCGTCTTGCTTGGTAATCAGTGCAATTTGAGCATGAAACAGCTTCCCTGTATTTTCCCTGTCCCGGGAGCCATACCTCAAGGTCGTATTTTTTTGCAGCGACAACACCTATGTCGCCTGTGCAGATGTTTACAATCCTGTAAGGGATTTTCAGGCCCTGAAATATTTTCTCAGCAATTAAAATCATGCTCTCGTGTTCGTCATAGCTTGTCACAGGGTCTGCGAAGACAAACATCTCAATCTTCTCAAATTGGTGGACGCGGAAAATGCCTTTTGTGTCCCTGCCGTGGCTTCCTGCCTCTGTTCTAAAGCATGAAGAATAGCCTGCATATTTTTTCGGAAGCTCTGATTTCAGCAAAACCTCGTCCATATGTATGCCTGCGAGCGCCTGCTCGCTTGTACCGACCAAAAAAAGTCTTTCATTTCCTTCGTTATTTTCAATCTTGTAGATATCTTCTTCGCCAGCAGGCAGAAACCCTGCGCCCTGCATTACGCGCTCGCGGAGTATCATGGGTGGTATGGTAAGTGTAAATCCCTCTTTTGCAAGGATATCAAGTGCGTATTGCACCAGAGCGAACTCAAGGCGTACAGCATCATCTTTTAGGTAATAGAACCGTGCTCCTGCGACTTTTGCAGCGCGCTCTATATCAAAGAGACCTAGCGCCTCGCCAATATCAATATGGTCTTTTGGCTTGAAGCCAAACTCAGGGATTTTGCCCCATTTTCGTATTTCCTTGTTCTCGTCCTCGTCTTTGCCTGTTGGGACACTCTTATGAAGCATGTTAGGCAGCTTTAGCATGAGCGTGTCAAGCGCACTTCTCACATTGTTTGTCTCTTTTTCTGTGTTTTCAATGTCTGAGGCTATCTTTCGCATGTCTTTAATCTCTTTGTCAGCGCTCTTTCCCTCTTTTTTCAGCTTTGCGACACTCGCGCCTATATCATTCCTCTTTTTTCTTAATTCATCTGTCTTCTTTTGAAGTGTGCGCCATTTCTTGTCTTCTTTAATCACATCATCAAGAATTCGAAGATATTCTGCGTTATTGCGCCTCTTAAGGTTCTTTTTGACCTCGTCTGGGCTTTCCCGTATTAGTTTGATGTCAATCATAGGCATATGTGGCTTTCACAGGAATTTATATTTTCGTCTTCAAGCATTACCTATGGCACGTGGCTTTTTAGAGCGCATTTTTCCTGGATTTGTTACAAAGGACGATTTAACAGAGTCTCAGAAAGCTCATTCCGGTGAGATTTATGCCCTTAGGCAGTCTGTTCTTAACGAACAGAGCCATGTTGACAAAAACTTTCACATCCTGGCCTCAAAAATGAGCGAAATCGAGGGAAAACTCAATTCTTTTTCTATGAAAGGCACACCATCTGCACCCACTCCGGAGTTTGAGACACTCGCGCGTCTTACGGTCCAAAATTACGAGGACTTGAAGAAAGAGCGCGAAAAAACAGCTGAATTTGAGAAAAAGCTCTCTACAGTCTTGTCATACCTGGAGAAGGGCGTAATCAAAGTAAACTCAACTCAACTGACTAAACTCAACTCAGTAAACTCAACTAAACTCAACCGAAATCAACTGAACTCAACTATTGCCGAAAACGAAGGTGTGACAGCCATTACAAGCCATGACAGCCATGACGAAAATTATGGTGTTTCGATCATGCCTAAATTCATCCCCAACACAAAGTTAAAATTGACTCAGGGGCATTATTCAGTTCTTTTCGTGCTGTACAATATTCAGGCAGATGCTCCTGAGAGGGCGGTTTCCATAAGGACAATAGTGAAAGAGGCATATGGGCCGAAAGCAGGGCATTCAAAAGAGTCTTTTTTATCCAGAATTGTGAGAGAATTGGCAAAGAACGAGCTCGTCATCAAGGGTCCGAGAGGCAGGACAACGCGCGTATACCTGTCTAAAGAGGGTATTGGGTTCTCTGAAAAACACATACTGAACAGGAAAGCGGTTCAAGAATAGCGTATTTCTTTCAAGTGCCGAAACATTTACAAGAGGTTACAGAGTACTGTTGTTGCTTCAACGAGCGCCATTTTTGTATTGTATTCAATGGCGTGGTAAATAGAACTATACAAAACATTTCGAACAACAGAGCCTTAACGTATGTGTTGCGAAGAAAGCAGTCGTGAAAAGAAAAAAGTCGTCCTATTACCGTGTGACTTTAAATCCATCAACAAGCTCTTTCAGCTTTCGAGCCTTGGCATTCTTCTCAAAGTGCTCGCGCACGGGTTTTATCATCTCATTTATAGCCTTTGCGACAGAGGCTTTAAGATCCATCGGGTGTATCTTTCCCTCAGAATAGAGTGTTTCAAGCTCAGCATAATTTTTGACATCAAGATTACCACCGAACTTTTCAGGGCGCACAATACTCAGCATATCGAACTTCTCAAACACAAGATATTTTGCGTATTCAAGTAGGGGGTTCTCGTCAACCTGTTTTTCAGGGCAGTACGCCTTTGTTATTTTGCGCGCGATGTCTTCCTCTGTGTCTGTCATGAATATTGCCGAATCAGGGTTTGATTTAGACATCTTCATAGCGATTGCGCGCTCAACCACATCTTTTGCGTCCTCAGGCGGGGCAGAAAGCCCCATAAGCATGTGGTGATGCACTGCAATAGGCTTGCCAAAGCCAAGCTTGGGACCGATTTCGCGAGCAAGGACATTCACCTTGCGCTGGTCCATGCCGAGCTGGGTTATATCAACGCCAAGGTGAAATATGTCTGCTGCCTGCATGCAGGGGTAAAATATCTGCGCAGATGTGAGAGTTTCCTTTTCACTTCGTCCCATTATTTGCCCACATCGCAAAACCCGGTTCAATGTGGAATGTCTCGCAATCTGCATGACCTTTTTCCAGTACTCTGTGTCCTTTGCAAGATCGCTTGCCCACACAAACTCAACGTTTTTCGTGTCCATGCCGGATGCGTTCCATATTTCAATTAGGTATTCACCGACTTTTTGGATCTTCTCAAGGTCGCCGCCCATCTTGTTGTTTGCCCAGGCGTGCCAGTCAGCGACAAACATCTTGAAGTTGCAGCCTGCCTTAATCATTTTGTTTACATTAATTGTTCTAAGAACACCCTGCGCAATATGCATATTTCCTGACGGCTCAAAGCCATCGTATGCCACAGGATGTTCTTTTTTCAAAAATAACTCACGAAGCTCATCCTCTGTCAGAATCTCTTCCCCAACTTCCTTTACGAGCGCAACTTTCTCATTCAAATCCATAAGAATCACGATTATTTTACAGCCAACCCTTTAATAATTATTCGCAAATACTCAAAGTATGCTTGAAATTGACGGTTCTTACCACGAAGGCGGCGGCCAGATACTGCGTACATCTGTTGCCCTTTCTTCTGTGACAGGGCGCCCTGTCCGTATAATTAATATACGCGCAAAAAGGTGCAACCCGGGCCTGTCTGCCCAACACCTTACAGCCATCAAGGCGCTCGCGCGCTTTTCAGGAGCCAGATTGTCCGGCGCAAAACTTGGCTCAACAGAAATAGAGTTCTTTCCGGGTGATTTTATTGGCGGAAGGCACGAAATTGACATCGGAACCGCCGGCGCAATCTCTCTTGTACTTCAAACTCTCACATTTCCTACTGTTTTTTGTGGCAAAGAGACGTCCTTTGCTATAAAAGGCGGCACGCACGTTCGCTGGAGCCCGCCAATGGACTACTTCACAGATATCTTTTGCTTTTTTCTGGAAAAACTCGGAATAGCCATAAAGGCTGAAGTAAAGAAATGCGGTTTTTATCCAAAAGGCGGCGGCCTTGTCGAGGTCATAATAAAACCAACAGAAAGGCTCAAAAAAGCGGATTTTACAGAGCGCGGGAAACTAATACATCTATCTGTAAAGAGCATTGCAACAGAAGGGCTTCGGGGAGCGCGCGTTGCAGAGCGCCAGGCAAATGCATTTG
>CBDUVQ010000001.1:0-39699 GCA_965370715.1 uncultured archaeon | reverse complement strand
GTTGGGGCTCGCATGTAATTGAAAACGTTCTGTCCACACCTGAAATGGTTCCGCCGGTGCAACTTGATGCAGCCGTTACATCGCTTCCACTAACATTCAAATTATATGTCAAGGTGGGGTTTGTAATGAGAGTTGTGTTTGCTCCGGAATAGGCATTGAGTGTAAGATTGCCTGTAAAGGTTACTGAAGAATCTTTCTTTGCAGAAGACGGGGTCTGAGTTCCCACAAAATATCCGCTGCCAGCTTCCAGCCACATTATATTCAACGATCTTGTGGCGTTGTACACAACCTTTGTTGTGTTGAGCGGAGAGTGTGCTGAAACATTTATCAAATATGTGCTTGTTGTTGAGGGGTCAAAGGTAATTGTGGCGCTACCGTTTAATGCCGTTTCTGTGTCTCCTCCAATGCCTGGAAGACCTCCGTTGTCAGAAACAAGCGCTTTGTAAACATAGTTTGACCCTCCGCTTGGATCTTTTACAGTTACTGTTATTTTTGGTGTTTCCCATCTGTTGTATATTGTTCTATTCTCTATTGTGCTTAGTGTCTTGTCAAAAGTTACGGAGATGGTGTCGCCTATGTAACGGGTGATATAAAGTGTGTCATTTTGCGTTTTTGTGTTATTGTTATATGTTGCAATTACACGAAGAACCTTGTTTCCTATTGAACTCCCTGTCCAGCTGAAGGGTGCAGAATATTCGCCTGCAGAGCCGGTTGAATCGTCTGTATAGTTTTCTACTATGCTTCCAACAAGAGATATATTTACTATACCTCCAACAATAGCGTCTCCATGAACGTCATAGACATTTCCCGTGGCAGTTATGCTGTCATTCACAAATAAATAGTATTTAGATGTCTTGTTAAGGACTGTAGCTGTGAAGGTTGTATTTGACAGGTTAAGCTCATTTGTAATTTGTATGGGTACTGAGTCATAAGATGCGTAATGGCTTGTGGAATTGGACAAATAATATGTTTTCAGAGTGTATATTCCAGGACTAGTTGTTTGCGGAATGGCGTAGTTGTCTATTGTTGTGTTGACAACTCCTGATGAAGAAAGCATTATGTCTTCTGTTGTGCTTGACCATAAGACCGTTCCTGAAGTTGAATTAACAAGCTTTGCAACGTAATCCAGAACCGTGCTGTTTTCAGTGGATGTAATGTTGATTATAATTGTCATTGTTTCGCCAAGATTAAACACAGAATAGTTTTTAGTTGTATTAACATCAAGTGTTGTGTTGTACGATATGGTCTTTGTTGTAATCCCGGAAGCTATTGATGAATATGTTATATTGGCATATCTTGTATTGCCCACATCAATTATTGAGCAGTTTGTTCCGGAAACGGAACAATTTGACGTGATATTAAAAGGAAGCTCATAAAGCAGGGATGCATAGGTTATTGGTTCATCTGCAGGATTTATCATGTCAAATGTTTCCCCAAGGACATTTTCTGTTCCGGTTATTGCAGTTCTGTTTGTTGTAACACCGCTTGTGATGTATATAACATCAACTTGTGAAATGGTGCCGGAAAGCGTTGCATTTGGCGAGAAAAGACGTGCAAAATAGATTCTGTCAACATCTGATTCATACCTCAGCGCAGGATGGTTTTGAAGAGATTCGTTTGCATTATACCGTGTGTAGGTCTCATTGACAGAGATGTTAAAAGCAGTTATGTTTTGCTCTGCTGAGGTGCCATTGTAGTTTTGTATACTTAATGTTGCAGAATCAGGAATAATTTCTCCCGAGATGGCAGAAACAAATGAGAAATTCACCTTACCGCCCGATGGCTCTAAGACGTTTTTATACCAGACTGAAGCGTTTGAGGAAGCCCAGCCTGATACCGGGCTATACAGTGCCGCTATTGTTGAAGGCACTGAAACCGTGACTGTATTATTCCATGTTATGTTCGTGATGTTTTCAGAATATATTACTGGATTACTTTCATGGGTTCTTGAAAAAGATAAGCTGTATGTCTTTTGAGGCGCTGATGCTGCTGAAGGCTTTTGCATTTTTCCGAACAGGTTGTATTCTGCTGCAATAAACTCAGTAAAATTTGAAGACAGCGATTCATTTTCTCCATTGAACAAAAGCATGTTTTTCGCAAACCTGAGGGCGGATACTATATCGTTTCCATAGCTCAGCGAAGATGTAAAGAACTTTGCAATATTCTCTGATGAAACCCATCGAGTTGAGTGAGGCCCGATATATGATGCGGCAGCGTCTGAATTTATTGATGATAAAAAACCAATAGGAAGTGAAAAGCTGTAATTTGCAACAGAATTATCTGAAAGCCAGGTGGAATCAGAATTTGTTCCGTTTACCCTTGCTGCTTCAGAAGCATCTGCAAAAAATAGTAGCCTGTTTACATTCATGTTACTAATGCAAAGGGCTCCGGAACCCTCATTTGCTTCAGGGCATGCTGCACCTTCTCCGGAAAATAGCTTTGTAGATATGGACGAATACACTGCAGGGTCTGCCGAAAAGTAAACAAAATCTGTTACCGGGCTGATTGTTGAAAGCGCATTGTATATTGATTCATTTGTCGCGCTTGCGTCTGTTACAGCAGACGTGCTAAAAAGCGATGCGATTTGAGTCCCAGCCGCAACCTGAGCGTTTGCATTGTTCGGCACAAAAACATAGTTGTTGCTCCACGCAGAATCCATGTCCCTGTCAAAAAGGTTTTTTGCTGAGGTGTTGTCATACCCTGTTATGATGCTCCAGCCTGCGTCAACATACGGGTCGCTGTCAAGATATTTTGTGAGGTTGTCAACAGAATTCAGAAAATCAGGGGAAAGGTTTGCTGCCTGCATTACAAGATAAATGTATTTTGGATTTTTTGATGCAACAGATGTTCTTACAGTATCATTAATTAAGTCAAATCGCACAATCGTTGCATTTGGCGAAAGAGTTGTGTTTATGTCTGTTGCTGTCTGGTTGAAGCCTTCATCATAATAAGAAGAACTGTTGTTTGGTGTGAGGATTACATACTCTTCTGCCGATGCAGGAGAAACCAAAAGCAGGGCAAAAACAACGGCAACCACGAAAAGACAGGAGAGTGTTCTCATTAACCCACATAATGCGCTCAAATATTGTAAATCTTACTTTTTATAAGACAATCTTTCTATAAATACCTTTATGAATTCTTCGAAAAACTTTATCAATCCTTGCTTTGATGACCTCAGAAAAAAAGTGTCAAGAGTTGCAATCACAGGCACACCAGGAACAGGAAAAAGTACGTTATCAAAAATCATTTCAAAGAAAACCGGGCACCTGCTTATAGATGTAAATGAATTCGCAGAAAAGCACGGGCTTTTTGCAGAAAAGGATGTGAAACGCGGTTCCTGGATAGTTGACGAAAAAAAGCTTGGAAAAAAAGCAGATGCAATCAAAGGCAACACAATACTCGATGGGCATCTTTCTCATTTTTGCAGCCCGGATATTATTATTGTTCTTCGCCTGAATCCTGTGGAACTGAAAAGGCGGCTTTCTTTGCGTGGCTGGAGCAAGGAAAAAGTAAAGGAAAATATAGAGGCTGAAGCTCTTGGTGTCTGCCTTTTAGAGGCTCGGAAAAAATGCAAAAATGTATTTGAAATAGATACAACAAGAACCTCCCCGAATGCGCTAGCATGCGAAGCAATTGCATTGATTTGCGGCAAGAATCGTGAAAAACACTTGCCAGGTAACGTAGATTGGTCTGGTGAATTCATTTCAGCGCTTAGGGAAAGCATTTAAATGTTCCTGACACAACATCTATTCTAAATTGTGATTCTTATGGCAAAACCAAAAGACCCTGTTGTTGAGGAGCGAGTCTTCAAGAACATCTATATCTGCAGAAAGTGCAACGCTAAAATCAGAAGCGGCAAAATCGAGAAGACAAAGTGCAGAAAATGCGGCTCAAAGTCCCTCCGGCTTAAGAAGAAGGATCTGAAATCAGCCGGGTAGAAGGCAGCACAGACTATAAATAGAATAAAGTATATTTCTTTTTTATGCCCCGGTGGCTCAGCCGGTAGAGGGTAAAGAATTTGTATCATTTTAGTATTGCCCGCCAAAAGCGTTGCCTTGGTAAGGCAAAGGTCGCGAGTTCGAATCTCGCCCGGGGCTTTACATTTTCTGAAAGAAACTATTATAAATAGACGAATCCATTATAAGCCTATGAGCAGGCAGTCAATAAGTCTTACATTTGCCGTTATTTTCTTTTTGATAGCCGGGGTTTCTATGGCAAGCGCAGAAACTGATGTTCTTTCTGTAACAATTACTCCTGACGGCAGCGCGGTCTATGCCGGAAAAATAGCAACATACACTGCTAGCATAACAAACAAACAGGATGTTGCAGACACATATAACATATTCGTACGCGCGCGAGCAAAAACTACGTGGGTTACAATTAACACGTTTTCTGCTGATATTGAAAGTGGAAAGACAGAAGAAGTCGTATTTTACATAACTCCGCCTTATGGCACTAGCCAGGACACATACACATTTGACTTCAATGTAGTGTCCCAGACAGACCAGAATATTTTTACCCAAAGCGAGGTTGTCTTGTATGTTCTTGCAACGTCCGGGCTTAACACAACAACATTCAAGCCGTCAAAGTCAAAGTACGACATTGGTGAAAAAATAACGATTCTTATAGGAATAAAGAATACCGGCACTTCAACGTCAAAGAAAAGCCACATGCTTATGAGGGTGTCTGGTGCAACCAGTGCAGAGCGCACAATAGACATTCCCGCTCTTGAAGTTGATGAAGAAAGAATATTCACTGAAGAGTTTCTTTTTGACCGGTATTCTGCAAGCGGCATATATGGCGCATACCTTGAGGTAATTAATGAGCTTGGGGACAAAATCGGAACTGCGACAACATCATTTTCCGTAGAATCCAAGGCAATCTTTGAAAAAGACGAGTCAGTAGAGAGCGGGATTCTTGGCCGGGAGACAGAGATCACAATAAGAAACAGCGGCAATGAGAAAGGAACTGAGACTGTGATGATTGATAGCCCGTTCCTTAGAAGCGCATACATTTTTGAGAAAGCCCCGCTTGTTGAAAGGATTGACGGGCAGAAAAAGCTTGTATGGCACTGCGAGATTGCGCCGAATGAAAGCTGTACTATTCGATATGAAGTAATGTATTGGATGCATCTTTTGGTGGTCGCTTTTGCAATAATAATCATGTTTATCATCATAAGAGAGGTGCAGAAGCCAGGAATAAAAAAGAGGGTTGTCAAAGGGACAGAGCATGCAGTTCATACAGTTCATATTGAGATAAAGAACAACAGCAGAAAAACGCTCGATGAGGTTCAGATTTCGGATCTTGTACCTGCGGCGTTTGTTGTTGTTGAAAAATACGGAACCGTCCAGCCGTCAATGGTAAAGAAACGAACTGCGGGAACTGATATTGTGTGGAAAGTAGGGAAAATCCCGCATGGCGAGGAACGCGTATTTTCATACAAAATCCAGCCAATACTGGATGTTGTCGGAAAAATACACCTGCCGCAGGCAAAAATACTTGCAAAAGACTCAAAAGGAAAAATTACAAAAAACATTTCCTCAAAAATTGTTGTGGACTAACTCAGCAGCCCCATTTTTCAATCGCGCCTGCAAGCTCTTTATGTGTTTTAGCATATTGTTTTATTGAAACTTTTTTCATTACTGATTCTGCTGCCTGCCTCACTGCCGCAGCGCCTGCTCGTGTGCCGTCAGGATGCCCGTGCACACCCCCTCCAAACTGCATGATGATGTCTGTTCCCATGCGTTTTGCAAGCTTTGGAACGTGCCCCGGGTGAAGGCCGCCTGATGCGACTGCAAAAACAGGCTTTATGCCAAAAGATTTTTCATTGATTGCGCGCTCTATATCAATGACTTCGTCTGCGCTGCCGGACATCTTTCCGACATAAGCGGTTCCTATATGAAGCTGGTCCATGCCAATTAGGCGCGCAATCTTTGCAATGACGAGCATCGATATCCCGTGGCGCTCGCTTCTTGTGAGCGCTGCGTGCATTGCACGGTGCGCATGAAGTACAAGACCAAGGTTTGCTTTTCGAAGCGTCTGAAGGGCTGAAAAACCAAGAGTCAGTATGTCGACCATCACATATTCGCCGCCGTGTTTCTTCACGAATCTGGCTCTGCGAAGCATCTCATCAGTTTCTGCAGTGACATTCGGCATGTATATTTTCTTCTCACCTGTCTCTTTTTCTACCTTGTTGCGAAGCTTGAGGGTTTCAATAACCCTTTTTTCAAAATGGTTGAAGGACATGTCTGTCAGGTTTTCATCATCCTTCACAATATCCAGCCCACCAACCCATGCGTCATAGGCTACTTTTGCGTGCTCTTTCTCATCAAGCCCAACCTTTGGCTTTATTATTGTGCCGACAAGAGGGCGCTTTTTTACTTTAAGGAGTTTTCTGATTCCGGACACTCCGAATGCAGGACCCTGAAAAGATTTTCCGAGCTTTTCAGAAAACGAAACATCGACAAGGCGTAAGTTCTTCACAATTTTCATGCCAAATATGTTTCCTGCGATGCTTGACAAAATCTGGGGCATGTTTCCCGGCTCAAAAAGCGCTTCAGGGTATGCGATTTCTGCAAGATTCTTTTTTTTGTTAATTGAAAAAACATGTGGCTTGAGCTTTTTTGCAATTTTCGGGCTCATGGTACAAATGTCAGTCCATGTGCCTATGCTGCTCTCTGCTGCGAGCTGCTCGCACGCCTCCTCAAATGAAACCCCGCTTGGC
This sequence comes from uncultured archaeon, assembly GCA_965370715.1. Lineage (GTDB taxonomy): Archaea > EX4484-52 > EX4484-52 > EX4484-52 > B79-G9 > JAFCBV01. The sequence goes on along the minus strand of CBDUVQ010000001.1, from coordinate 32,975 downwards.
TCAAGGCGGTATTTTGCAATCAAATCCTTCTTTGTCGGCTTGTATTTCAGGTCAATATAGCTTAATTCTTTCATAAAATCACCTTTTTTTGAAAACAATATCTTTTTTTATTCCTTTTTCCTTTGCAAGTTCAAAATATGTTTTTGTGATGAACTCTTTTTTTGAAAACCCGAGTTTCTTTGCGAAAGAGATAATTTCTTTTTTGCCACCTTCAATTTCCATGTATTTTCCAAATGGCATTTCATCAAGCACAATCTCAACGTTTTTATAGCGCCATGTCTCGCGCTTTTTTTCATAAACAAGTGTTTTTTTGAACCCAAGCCGGTTCAGAAGAACTTCGGCTTTGGCAATATCTGCTACTTCAAACTCAATTTCTTCCCTGCTTTTCATGTCGTGCGTTTGTCTTGGTCCTTTGTACGTTATTTTTGTTTTTTTGTCATGTCGCAGTCTTAGCAGGCAGTCTTTTTTTATTAGTCTTTTTTGCTCATCATCAAACAAAGTGTTCTTCTCGAACACCTTTGATACTTTCTTTGCACCTAGTTCTAAAAGCTTCTTTCTTACTTGGTTGAAGTCTTCAACCTTAATTTTGACTTCAGTCTCAACGGACATTGCTTATTGCCTCCCCTGAAAGCAGTGCGGCAAGCGCATGCGGCGAAAAAACACCGCGCTCTGTAATAATTTCTGATACATAATCTGCGGAAGTTATGTCAAATGCAGGATTCAATATTTTGATTTTTTTGTTGTTCCATATCTCTTTTGGGTCGCGTTCCTCTATCGGTTCTTCAAAACCGAATATTGTCTTTTCATCAAATTTGTGTGTGCCGGCAGCGGAAAACACAGGCACACGGAATTCCTTTGCGACAATAGCGGTTGCCTCAGTTCCTATCTTGTTTACAATAGAGCCGTCTGAAAGCAGCGCGTCCGCTCCTACAAATACTTTTGTTGCCTGTTTCATGAAGAGAGCCATTGCAGAGTCAACCACGTAAATGAATGGCACGCGCATTCGCAGAAGGTCTGCTGCTGTTCGCTCACCTTGCATTTTCGGGCGCGTCTCTGTGACAATGACACGAAACTTCTTGCCGCTTTTTTTTGCCTCACGAAATATTGCCATTACAGTGTTAGAATGGCAGTGCGTCATTATGACGTCATTGTTTCTTAGTTTCCTTGAGCCATACAGGGAGATTTTCTTTTTCACGGATGCAATGTTTTTGATGTAGAAACGGCACAATAGTATCGCATCTTTTTTCGGGGTTTTGGAGACCTTTACTTTTTCTGTTACAAAGAATATTTCATGCCTTAGCGCAGGCTCTGTTGGCCTCGCGCGAGAAACTTTTCTCGCGAGCGCGAGAAACTCGCGCACGAACTTCTTATCATCACTTTTGCTTTGTTGTGCAAAGTCGTGAAGGATGAGAAGACCGGCCTTTGCAATGTTTTCTGCGCCCTGTACTTTCAGGGTTTTTATGTCCCTGATTTTTTGCTCAATTTTCATCAAAGCATATTGTATTTTTCCGGCTATATATTTGTTGCATGTGAAATTGATTTATGCGCGCGGAAAAAAGCTTTTTGCTCAGTTTGATGAAAAGCGAGGGGGTGCTGAAAAGCCCTTTGGCAATTCGTGCATTCGAAAAAGTGGCGCGGGAAAACTTCGTGCTGCCTGAATACAAAAAGCGCGCCTATGCCGACATTCCTTTACCTATAATGGCAGGGCAGACAATAAGCCAGCCATCAACTGTCGCGATAATGACAGAACTTCTTGGCGTGCGTGATGGCGACAAAGTATTCGAGGTAGGTACAGGAAGCGGGTATCAGGCAGCAATACTTTCGGAGATTGCCGGGAAAGAGGGTAAAGTCATAACAACAGAGATTGTCCCTGAAGTTTTTGAATTCGGCAAAAAGAACCTTGAAAAATACAGGAATGTTGAAGCCCTTCTTTTTGATGGCTCAAAAGGGTATGAAAAAGAGGCGCCCTATGACCGGATAATAATCACTGCTGCTGCGCATAAAATACCGGATGTCCTGAAAAAACAGCTGAAAATCGGTGGCAAGCTCGTTGCTCCGGTGGGTGCCGGACTCATGCAGGAGATGACTCTCATAGAGCGGGTTTCTGAAAAAGAGTACCTGACAACATATCATGGGGCTTTTATGTTTGTGCCTATGAGAGGCGATGATGGAAAGATTTAAATAGTTACTAAAGAGTAATAAAGATGTGAATACATGCGTGATTGTGAAACTATTGCAAATATTATGGATGGTCTTGCTCTTGGGTTGACTGCGGCAATAGGAGACATCAGTGCAGGTGATGCACAGAGCATTTACTCTGGCAATCAGCAGGTTCTTCGTGCATATGATCTATACAGGCTCTCTGAGGATGTTGGTGCGTATGGGTTTAGCTTATCAGGAGAGAGACCCGAACACGGCTTAGCAAGCAGAGTTAGGGACGCACTACTCGTTCTTGAAAATGGCGTTAAAGGCGAAAGCGAAAGACACGAAAAAAATATAGCATGTGTGATTTCGGGCACATATGTGCATATTTTGGATGAAGTTATGGGAAAACATAACTTTGGAAATGTGTCTGATGACACTTGCGATGCTCTTGCGCTAGAGCTTCTGAACGCAACAGAAAGCATACTAAATAGCTCGTTAAAGAACATTCCGGAAGATATAAACCCGCGAAAATTAGAAAAACAGATGACGGAAAAGCTATATCAAGACGCATCAGTATTTCACAAAAATCAAAAAAGTGCAGATTTTTAGATTCAACCCCACTTTCCCAAGGTCGTTTGCTTCTTTTTCTCGTCTAACTCAAGCAATTTTTTGAATGTATTATCAACGCGCTCGCCTGAGAACTCATGGCGCCCGCAAAGTATTTTTTTGACTTTTTCTATGTCAGGCACACCCTGCTCTAAAGAATACTCATCTGTCACAGGCGGGTTGATGAAAAAATCCCGTATCTTTTCAGGGCTTACTTCAAACTCCCATTTCACATTAGCCATAAGGTCATCAAACTTCGGGTGCTTGCGCACGAGTTTTAGCGCAGTCTTTGGGCCAATGCCCTTTATGCCGCCGGGATTGTAATCTGTTCCGATAAGAATGCCAAGATTTATTAGCTGTTCATGTGTTATGCCTAACTCTTTCAGTATTTTGTCGCAGGACAGGATTTCAGGAACAACATCGCGGTATGCGCCGGTTCCGGGAATCTTCCTTCGTCCTGTGATGTTGAGATTTCGAATAAGCCGGGGCGCACCAAAAAGAATAGAGTCCAGATCACTTGACGCAACAGCATAAACATCTCCTTTTTTTGCCATATATGACGCCTGCGCCTCGCCCTCGCTTGGCGCCTGCACAACAGGAATACCAAGTGCTGCAAGAAGTTCCTTTGATTCTGCAATTATATCATCAGTCATTTCCACGGAGGCCTGAGCGTACTTTTTTGCTTCGCCAAGGTCGCCCTTTTCCAGCGCTTCCTGCCACTTCTCTTTTGCTTCTTTTCTTACAGCCCTGCGTTTATTTGTCGTTGTTGTCTTTAAATCCGGCGCTTTGCCATCAAAGACATAAACCAAGTGCACTCCGGCAGACATCTGGTTGATTGAGCGATAAAAAAGACCTGACAGGTGGCTTGTTATGTTTCCGTGAGTGTCCTTGAGCGGTGTGCCGTCGTACTGCCTTATTATGGACAGAAACTGGTAAAGCGTATTTAATGCATCAACTGCAAGTGTCCTGTTTGCAAGAGACTCAAGCGATATCGTATCTTTTGTTACAAGGCCGCTGATTTTTACACCCATAACCCGTGTTGGAAGGCAAAACATAAAAGCCTGAAGCGCGTGCGCACAAGCTTTATAATTCTCTTTCATCAAAAACAACTATGCTTTTGAACTACCAGACATTCAGTACATTTGTTTTCGATCTTGACAGCGCAGTATGGCGTTTGAGTGAGCTTCGGGCAAATGCAAAAAACGTAATTGACAAGCTTGTATCAAAACACAAGAAAATATATTTTATTTCAAATAACACACTTCTTTCACGAAACGAGCTAAAGGATAAGCTTGCAGATTTTGGCATCAGGGTGAAAAAAGAGCAGATAATCAATGCAGGCTATTCTGCGGCAAGATTTCTTGAAGAAGCAGATGCAAGCGAAGTATACGTTATTGGTGAGCACGGGCTCATAAAAGAGCTTGAGGAACGAAGAATAGGAATTTCAGACAAGGCAAAGCATGTTATTATCTCTGTTGACCGCAATTTTACTTATGGCAAGCTCAAGACCGCGGCAGACCTGATAAACCACGGGGCAACGTTTTATTGCACCGGAATATCGCGGTACTTTGTAGCAGGAGATGAAAAGTTTCCTGCAGAAGCACCAATAATAAAGGCAGTTGAGATACTTACAGGCAAAATCCCGAAGCTTCTTGGAATGCCTGGAGATGTGATAAAGCAGAGGTTCTTTGAGGACGTTTTCATGTTCCCTGAAGATGTTATTTTCATTGGCGGCGACTATGAGATAGATGTTGCATTCTCAAGGCGCGCTGGCTTCAAGTGCGCAATACTGCCTGAGAATGGAGAGGCTCTTGCAGAAATCAAGGCGCTTCCTGCTGAAAAGAAGCCGGATGTTATTTTGTCTACATTACTTGAGTTGATAAGGGAATAAATCTTTCTGAATGAATTAAATCGTTACCTGCACAATGCCGTCTGCATCAATTAATGCATTAATTGTGGCGTTTTCAACAGCAGAGTCTACATTTTCTACTACCTGCTTGAATTCAACGCAAATCAGGGCATCTGTCATACCTATTTTTTTCAGTGTATCTGAAATTACCCGTTTTAAGTTGCTTATGAGAATTGCCGGGTCTGTTATTGACTCGCGCCTGAACTTATCTGAAAACATAAATGAAACAAATTTCAGCCCGGTTACTCTTGTACCCGGTGCGAGGGAAACCTTCAGGAACTTTTTTGCATCATGCCCGTGCCCTGAATGGCTTACAGTGGATTCTATTGCACTTTCCTCGCGAAGCTTGATGTCAGACACCTTCATTGAGTGAAGTGTGTCGCGCACTTTTTTCAGGCGCGCTGCTGAAACCTCAAGAGCTATCTCGCGCGACATTATAGCTGCATTAAAAGCTCCTGCATCCATGGCCTTGCGCAGGATTTCCTCGCTTTCGTGATGCGTATTGATTGTTCCAACAATTTTTATTAGGCGCATGAGTTGACTTCAAGAGGTACTTTTAAATAATATTCATTTTGAACGAATGCATTAAAGCAAAGACATATATCTTATGCGCATTAAAAAAGTGCATGATTGCAGTGCTTCTTGCCGGCGGAAAAGGGACAAGGCTTCGCCCGCTTACGTATGCTGTTCCAAAGCCGCTGCTTCCTGTTGGCCAAAGGCCTTTGCTTGAAAACGTAATTTTGTACCTAAAGCAGCACGGAATAACGGAATTTATAATAAGCGTCGGGTATCTCGGCTACCAGATAAAGAATTATTTTGGCGATGGTGCGAAGCTTGGCGTGAAAATAGACTATGTTGAGGAAAAAGAGCCTCTTGGAACAGCAGGGTGCCTTAATCTTATCCGTGACAGGCTGACAGAAACATTTATCCTGATGGGAGCAGACAATCTTACAACCCTTGACCTGACAAAGTTCATTAAGTTTCACAAGGAGCATGGCGGGGTTGCGACTGTTGCCCTGTTTGAATACTCCAGAAAAGTTGAGTTCGGGATATACGAGCTTGATGAAGATTCCTCAGTAAATAAGTTTTCTGAAAAGCCAACTTTTAAGCACTATGCCGGTACAATGATATTCTGCATTGAGCCTGAAATTTTTGAATTTATACCTAAGACAGAAAAGCCGGAACTTGTAAATCTTACAGACCACATAATTCCGAAACTTATTGAGTCAGGAAAAAAAGTGTTCGGCTATCCTTTCAAGGACTACTGGGTTGATATCGGAAGGCTTGAGGAATACAATAAAATGCATAACATGCAGATATTCGGAGAAACCAAAAAGAATGACGAAAACAAACAGGACTAGAGCCCAAGTTTTTTCTTAGTTCTTTGAACAATAATGTAAAGAGTTTTACAGGATTGCCAAAGTGTTTTAAATTTACAAAGCAAACGCCCTATACGATGCCTCAAAAATGATGCAATTGGCACCCTTTTGAGGTCATGAAGATCCACAAGTTCAATTGGTTGGGCTTTTCAAGCTTTTTAATGGCTCGCACCGAAAGTAAGGCGAGCACACCAATTTCGGACTCGCTCATTAAAAACGCAGGGGTAGCCAAGCGGTCAACGGCGCCGGGTTCAGGGCCCGGTTGGTTAGTCCATTCGAGGGTTCAAATCCCTTCCCCTGCACCAGTATCTTTTGTTATCCCCCAACAACCTTATGCGCGAACGTCAAAGTATCATTATCTGTCAAAAGCGTATTAATCCCGCGAAGCCCTTCAATATTCACTCCGTTCTTGAGAATGAGCGCATCATGCCCTTCTGACTCTTTTTTTAAGCCAGGGCTTTTTTCCTCAATAATACCAATAACATCTGAAACCGTTGATTTTCGGATATCAAGCGAGTCCTCTGGTTTTCCTACAATCTTCCCGAAATGCCCGAAATATACGATGCGCATGAAATACTATCTTTTCCGATAATATTTAAAGGATTCAATGACAAGTTTTTGGTGATACTATGGCAAAAATACTTGTTACAGCAGCACTTCCTTATGCGAACGGACCACTGCATCTGGGGCATCTTGCATCTACATATCTTCCGTCAGACATATATACGAGATATCATCGGCTTATGGGAAACGATGTCGCTTTTGTGTGCGCGTCTGACGAGCACGGGACTCCGATACAGATAAATGCTGAAAAGGTGGGAATAAAGCCCGAAGAATTCGTTAAGAAATTTCACGAGGAGCACTCAAGGGACTTTGATGCAATGGGGGTCTCGTTTGATATGTTTTACCACACTCACTCGCCTGAGAACCAAAAGATGTCAAACCACTTTTTCGAGTGCGCGAACAAGGCAGGCGCGATATTTAAGAAAAAGGTTCTTCTGACATACTGCGAAAACTGCAAAAGGTATCTGCCTGACAGGTATGTCAAGGGCGAGTGCCCTGCATGCGGGGCAGGCGACCAGTATGGTGACGTGTGCGAGGCATGCGGAAAGACTCATGCAGGAGGAGAGCTGAAGAACCCGAAGTGCGCGATCTGCGGCAAAACTCCGGTCAAGAAAGAGGATGAGCACTACTTCTTCAAGCTCTCGCTTTATGAAAAAAGGCTTAAGGAATATCTTGAGTCAAATAAGAACCTTCAAAAAGAGGTAAAGAACTATGTATCTGGCTGGCTAAAGGAAGGGCTCAAGGACTGGGACATAACAAGGAACGGACCTTACTTTGGATTTAAGATTCCGGGCGAGGAAGATAAATACTATTATGTGTGGCTTGACGCGCCGATTGGATATGTGTCATCAACTGTGAAATGGGCGGAGGGCGCGAACAGGAATTGGGAAGACTTCTGGAAGAGCAAGGACTCCAGAATAGTTCATTTCATCGGAAAAGACATTATATACTTTCACTACCTTTTCTGGCCTGCACTTTTGATGGCAGCCGGTTTAGCGTTACCCACAGCAATACCGACTCGCGGATATCTGACTGTTGAGTCAGAGAAAATGAGCAAGAGCAGGGGAACATTCATAACAATTAAAGACTACCTTGCGCGCTTTAAGCCGGATTATCTTCGGTATTATCTTACAACATCAACCCCTAACAGCACGGTTGATGTCAACTTTTCATGGAACGAGTTCCAGTCAAAGTGCAACTCTGACCTTTCAGATGCATTCGGTAATTTTGTCCACCGGACTATGACATTTATTTCATCAAGGTACGGCGGGGTTGTGCCAAAACCATCGGCACTTGATGACAAAGACATAGAATTTCAGAAAAAAATAGATGCTTTGCCTGAAAACGTAGCAAAGCACATGGAAAATATCGAACTCAAGCGCGCGCTTGAGGAAATTATGGCATTTACGCATGAGTGCAACAAGTATTTCAATGAGGCGTGCCCATGGAAAACAATTCAGGAGAAAAAGGAGAAGTGCGACACAACGCTCTTTGTATGCGCTCGCGCAATAGGCGCGCTTTCAGTTGTTCTGGAGCCGTTCATACCGAACACAGCAAAAATCCTTCAGGGATTTCTGGGAATTAAAGGCGCGGTTTGGAACGATACATCATTTCTCGTTTCTGCAGGACAAAAGATTCAAGAGCCAAGCCCATTATTCAAAAAGATTGAGGACAACGAGATTTCAGAAAAAGACGATTCTAACAAAACAGATACAAAAAAGACAAAACCAGAAAACGAAGGAGACCCATTCACTCGAATGGCACTTCGCGTAGGAAAGATAATATCTGCTGTAAACCATCCGAACGCGGATCGTCTTTACGTGCTTGGCGTTGACTTCAAGGATGAAAAGCGCTCTGTTGTGGCAGGAATAAAAAGCGAGTACAAGACAGAAGACATTGTAGGAAAGACCGCAGTGTTTCTCTACAACATAAAGCCGTCAAAGATACGCGGGGTGGAGTCGCAGGCAATGGTTCTTGTCGCTGACGACGAAAAGCACCTAAGCCTTCTTTTCTGTGAAGCAGAGCCTGGCGAGGTTGTGTCAGCAGAAGGCGTTGTGCAGAATCCTATAGATGTTTTCTCATTTGAGGATTTCCAGAAAAACACAATGGCGACTACAAAAGACAAAGGAGTCAATGTTTCAGGAGCCTCTCTTGTGTGCGCAGGCAAAAAAGTGCATGTAGAAAATGTTTTTGAAGGCGCGAAGATACGATAAAAAATATTCAGTTCTTTTTGTCGCAGACAAAGACTTGATAGCCGATTCTTTTATCAGGCTCTTCGTGTTTGACCAATTTAAATCCGACCTGCTTCAAAAGTTCTTTCAATTTCGACGGGGTTTCGGCATATTCTCCGTTCCTGTAAAAAACATCTTTTAGGCCGCGTAGGGATGTGTCGACAGCTTCAGGACCAATATATTTGAGAGCGTATAATGCTTCACAACCCCACCTGTTGATGATATGCTCAAGGCGTTTTTCATCCAGTATGCTTGCATCAATTTCTATGGTTATATCTACCAGAATAAATCGCCCGCCTTCCTTTAGGGCGGCGTAAATTCTTTTGAATGATTCAAGTTTTCCTTCTTGCTCCAGATGATGTATTGAGAACGCGGCAACTGCCAAATCAAAATCATCATTTAACTCCATCTTATCTGCACTTGAGACAATTGTCTTGATTTCAGCACCAATTTCATTTGCTTTTTCTTTTGCAACGCGCATCATTTTTTCAGAGACATCAACGCCTGTTATCATGCATGGTGTTTTGGCGAAAATGCCAAGGCTTGTATTTCCAGTTCCTATGCCGACATCAAGAACTTTTGCGCCAGATGATATATTTGCATTCTGAAGAACGATGTTCATTAGTTTTTTATAAACCGGAAAATGCGGCAGGTATTCATCATATTTCTCTGCCCACTCATCAAAAAGTTTTGCTGCATCTACCATAGTATCCCACTGTTCTTTTTTACACCATTGCAATCAGAAGAATATTCCCATAAAGCCATGTTGCGACAAGTGCCAGAAAAAATGTAGGGCCGTATCTTATACCTTCTTTTATCCATACTGTCTTTTTTGCATTCTGTATCTTTTTTATCTGGTTTTTTGTCAGGCCTACGAAAAGCTTGCCGCCCATTTTTAGTTTGCCAGCAGTTATACTCTCTGCAAGCACATCGCCTTCCTGAAGCTTGTTTGACAACACTTTTTTGCGAAACGCTGTTTTGTCAACCACAATTGCGAACCGGTAGATAAGGAAAAGCAGTATGATTGCAGGCAGGATCACAAGGGCGCGCTCCATGAGAAAATACATGGGGATTCGAACAATGTATGTTGATATGTATGCCGCTATAATAGCAGCGCCGGCAAGGAAAAGAAGAGCTATTTTTGAAAAGCTTTTTGCGTTGGCTTGAATATCAGAATAAAATGATTTTATGACGTGCTTTTCACGGAAAGCAACAATGAAGGCGTAAATTATTGAATAAACACCACCGACAATGAATGTGTTTAGGAGAAAAATCAAAGGGTATGCATACCAGATGGTGCCTGCTGCCGTGGTATTGAAAAAGGAAGGTGCAACGGGCAGAAGAAATCCTATTGCCCCGAGAAGCAAAACATCTGCCTCTCCCCACTGGCCTGTGTAGTAAAGCACATATCCGAATGCAAGATACCCAATTGCCGCAGCAAAGGCTGCATAAAGAGGGAACATGCTTCCGGCAAAATATGCTTCTGCTATGTGAAGAATAAGACCTGCTCCGGCCATTGATGCCGGGACAATATCAGGTATCTCTGTTGTCTTAAGGTCAATCCAGCCTCCTGCGGCGGTTCCTATGAGAGCTGCTGCAAAAAGAAGAATCTCAATCATAAGGGTATTTATGGATTGACTTTATTAAATCTAAGGCATTTTCTTGATGCGCAAGACGAACTCTATTATAAGCGCGATAAGCCAGAAAAAAGTCGTGGTTGTGAGCGCGGAAATTATAATTACAAAGGGGCCGACAAGTGCACCCCCGAGTTCTTTTGGCACAAAGTCAGAAAGCCACCATGCGCTTATCGCTGTTGCTGAAAGTCCGTTTAATAATGAGAAGATGCCGACTCTCTGGAAGTTTGTCCTGACAAATCCGCGAACAACAATCTCTCTTTTTTTAATCATCTGGGATATGCCGAATAAGAAAAAAGACGCTACTGTGAAAAAGATGAATGTGCCAAGAGAAACCACAATAAAAAATCCTGCGTATGTTGAAAGCGCGACCTCCAAATCAATCACCCACAGTTTCTTTTCGCCTCAAACACTTAAAAGAAGACGTCAATATTCATTTTTTCAAATTTGAATGTGCCCTGCTTCTTTTTGCAGCCAGAACCTATTGTTGAATTTGTCCCGGTTTCAAGTTTCTTGTTGTGCTTTTCCACAAATTTTTCTTCTCCTGAAAAAGAAATCATTATTCTTTCTTTGACATCAAGCCCGGATTCCTTGCGCATGATTTGCACGTGGCGTATGAGCTCGCGTACTGCTGCCTCTTCAAGCATATCTTTATCGCGCGTTGCGTCAAGATAAACGCTTCCGCCCTCAAAGGTCTTTCCGGCAACGCCTTCTGGAATACTCTCTTTTATCAGCACCATATCTTTTGTGACTTTGAAGCTGCCGAGGGATATTTTTCCCTTTGAAGAAAGTTCCTGTATTTTTTTAGAGTCAATTTTTTCTATCAATAATGCAGCCTCTTTTGCTTTTTTGCCAAATGCCGGACCGAGCACTTTGTAGTTTGGTTTTGCCACGACTTCCAGTTTCAGCATGCCAAAATCAACATCAAGGACATTTGCCATGAATTTTAGGATTTCTTTTGAATTCTTTGCTGATGCAATAACATCTTTTTCGCCTGAAACAGTCATTTTTCGAAGCGGCCATCGAAGCTTGAGGTCATTGTCCTGTCGCGCTGAATTTGATGCCTCGACAATTCTTTTTGTAACATCCATGTCTTTTTCCAGAGACGCGTCCATGTATTCCTTATCAGGTTTTGGCCATTCGCAGAAATGCACAGATTTCTCTTTTGTGCCGGAAGGTTTCATTTCCTGAAATATCGCCTCTGACATAAACGGGCAAACAGGTGTGAGTAAGAGTGCTATTTTTCGAAGAATATATGCGCTCACTGCAAAAACGTTTTCTTGGTCATCGCCTTTGTAAGAGGTTGACACTCTCTCGCGCACAAGCTTTATGTACCAGCGCGAAAAGTCATTTAGTATAAATTCTGCCATTTTCCTTCCTGCAAAATGCCACTCGAATTTTTCAAGATGTGTGGTGTATTCTTTTGTCAGGGTGTTTGCCCGCGAAAGTATCCACTTGTCTTCTTTTCTGAGAAGTTTGGGAGTTATTTTTTCTTTTCCTGTTCCGCCATAGCTCTTGTAGAACTCTTTCACATTCCAAAGGGAATTCAGAATTCTGTTTATCTCGCGCGCAGAGTCTTTGTTGAACTTTTGTGTCTCCCATGATGCGGTGTCAAAGCAATAGTAGAAGCGCACAACATCTGTGCCAAGCTCCTCTATAGCATCTTCTGCTAAAATGACGTTCCCAAGGGACTTTGACATTTTTTCTCCCTTTTTGTCAAGCACCCATCCAGTGACTGATGCTGCTTTGAAAGGAGTCTCATCAAAAGTTATCATTCCCATGAAAAGCATGTGATAAAACCATGCGCGAACCTGATCCTGACTCTCTGATATTTGGTCTGCTGGAAAGAATTTTTCAAACACATCCTTGTTCTGGAACGGGTATCCCATTGATGCCCAGGGTGCAATGCCTGAGTCAAACCACACATTTGCTGTGTCGCGGATGCGGTTCATTGTTTTGCCGCACGGGCACTTGATGTGGATTTTGTCAACAGTGTTTTTGTGCAAGTCAACATCATCCGGTATTTTTTCTATGGATTCTTTTTGAAGCTCTTTACGTGAGCCTATGACTTTGGTTTTACCGCAATCTTCGCACACCCAGATAGGTATTGCTATTCCCCAATACCTTTGTGTGGAAAATGCCCAGTCTTCAGCGTCCTCAAGCCAGTTGTGCATACGGACGCGCGCAAATTCAGGCATCCAGTTTATCTTTCTGTTAGCATCAATCATTTTCTGCTTTATTGCGTCAATCTTGAAGAACCACTGCTTGCTCATTCGGAACAGCAAAGGGCTTTTACATCTCCAGCATAAGGGGTATGCGTGGGTTATTTGTTCTGTATAAAGCAAAAGCCCGCGCTCTTTCAGATAAGCGATTATTTTTTTGTCAGCATCTTTGACAAAAATCCCTGAAAATTGCCCCACAGTATCCTCAAATGTGCCGTCCTCCTTTACAGGTGAAACAATAGGCAGGCCGTAGTGCGCGCCTATGCGATTATCTTCCTGCCCGTGGCCGGGAGCAATATGGACGATACCTGTTCCGACATCCATTGTAACAAGATGGCCGAATTCTGCCTTTGTATCAGAGCCTGTCTTGACCGCGGTCTTTCCTGCGCCCTTTTTCAGGAGTATCGGAACCGAAAGAATTACTTTTTGCGCCTTAGCTTCTTTTTCAAGCCCTTTTTGAAGCGGGACATCAAGTGCCGGCAGGTACTCTGTTCCCTCAAGTTTCTTTCCCGGAAATGTTTCAAGAACTTTGTAATTAGAAACCTTTGCTTTTTTCATAACATCTTTTAGCAGCTTTTCTGCGAGAATAAGTATGTCGCTGTTTGCCTGAACTCTAACGTATTTTTCATCAGGATGTACTGCTGCGGCAACATTTGCAGGAAGAGTCCATGGAGTTGTCGTGAATATCACCAGATACTCATTTTTCTTTTCTTTGAGTGGGAACTTCACATAAACTGCCGGATCTGTAACATCCTTGTAGCTGTCCTGCGCTTCAAAAGCAGAAATCGCAGTCTCACAGTGAGGGCACCAGTAAAGCGGCTTTTCGCCTGGAACAAGAAATCCCTTGTCATGAATCTGTTTTATTGTCCACCAGCCGCTTTCATGATAGTAGTTCATGTAAGTTTTGTACGGCTCAACCCAGCCAACCCATGCTGCAAAGCGCTTGTAGACGCCAAGCCATTTTGGAATATTCCCCTCAGCATACTGCTCACATTTGCCGATAAATTTGTCAACACCGATTTTTTCTATGTCGCTCTTGCACTTGACACCAAGTTCCTGCTCGACCTTGTTCTCAATCGGAAGCCCGTTGCAGTCAAAACCCGGTTGTATGCGCACATTATATCCCTGCATCATGCGAAGCTTTATCCAGAGGTCTTTTGCAAGGGTGGTCCTAAGATGCCCGACATGCGGCTCGCCCGTTGTGTACGGTGGACCGTCAAGGACATAGCATTTTTTGCCATCCGGATTTCTGGTTCGAACTTTGTTCGGAACGTCCTCTTTTTTCCATAGCTTTGACACATCCTTCTCGATTTGTTTTTGGTCGTACATGATGATCACAAGTAGTGCTTTTTTAATGTTTTTAAGGGTTTGCAAGCAGCTGTTCAAGTTTTCTTGGGTCTGCAACAGTTTTTAGGGCAAGATTGTATGCCTTCTCTTTTCGAGTGAGAACGGGCACGTCCCCATCATAAATTAGAGGTGCATCTGTGTTAGTGAGTTCACTAAGAAAATATCTCATAACAGTGTCGACAAGAGTGTCGAGCCCATATAGGTTGGCTACTTTTTGCAACTCTGTGCAACTGCGTATGCTGTGCCCTGTTTGAAACGCTTCAATTCGTCCATCAAAGTACGGACATGAATACAACTTAATTATTTTTTGTTTATCGACAGATAATACATTCACCCATATTAATTCCCTCCAAAAAAGTTGTTTAAGCGGGTTTGGGCTTTAGCGGATAATAATAGAACTAATCAGTGCAATAAATTTGTCAGTTCCGCAAAAGCTTGTTTTTCGCATAGGTAACGTGTACCACAAAAGCTTATAATTCTTGCGCCTAGAAATTCGTTGGCTGGTTTGCTCGATCATTAAAGTCCCATGCAGGTTCTCCAGATTTCTTGTCATTTTCTTCTTCCGTCGGTTTCTCTTCTTTTTGTTCAGAAAATTCAGGCCTGATTAATGGTGCAATCCTGCCGATTTTTTTATTTGTTGGCTCAAGCTCTTTTTTGAGTGCTTCGTCCGGCTGAAATATTGCCTCGAAGCCTGCTGTTATTTTTTCGCCGGAGAATCTCGGCAGTATGTGTATATGCACATGCGGAACCATTTGCCCTGCTGCCTCGCCATTGTTTGAGCCGAAATTGAACCCTTTTGCCCCAAGAGCCCCGACTATATGCCTTGCAACGGCCTGCACAACTTCAAGATACTCTCCTGTTAGCTTTTCGGAAAGATCAAGAAGTGTCTTTGCGTGGCGTTTTGGTATTACAACAGCGTGACCGCGGCGCCTCGGGTTTATGTCAAGAATGCCTATGAAGTTCGCGTCTTCGTATATCTTTAATGCAGGTATCTGCCCAGAAATGATTTTACAGAATATGCAGTCATCAGCCATAACATCACCCAATGTATTTTGTTGAAGTTTCTGTTTTTTCAATTGGCTTTGTAGGAATGTTCTTTGATTTGAGATCCTTTTCAAGGCGCCCTATAGAATTTGTGAGTGCGCGCTCAAGGTTTTTTGCAGTTGTCATAGTCATTGCAATTTTTGAGACGGGTTGCTGGGTTGTCATGTCAACAAAAACAACAACCACATGGCCTTCTTTTGTTATTTTACCGTTTTTGTCTTTCATTGCCCGAACAGGAGTTATTATCACTGCTTCATCCGCGAAAATGGGCGGTATCATACTTTTCATTATATTCTGTTGTGCCTGCTTCATTACTGGTTGCATAATTACACCTCATAAATTGGTGGGGCCCCTGTGACTTTCACATGCGATGGCTTTGAGTTTGCAACGCAATTGCATGATTTGAACACAGGTCCCCGGTCCCCGAAACCGGAAGGATACCAATGTAGCGCGCAAAACAGTGTGCATTGCGCGAAGCTACCCCAAGGCCCCTGATGAAGATATGTTGTGCAGAAAGATTATTATGCTTATCAGATTAGAGTTTCAGGTTTTTCTCTTTTTCTGCAATTTTAAGCCTTGTTTTAACAACAGTGTCCGGGTTCAGGGAAATTGAGTCAATCCCGCATTCGACAAGAAATTCGGCAAAATCAGGAAAGTCGCTTGGCGCCTGCCCACATATTCCGATTTTCCTCTTTTTTTCTTTTGCAGTCTTTATTACGCTTGTAATCAGGCGCTTGACTGCCTCGTTTCGCTCATCATAGATGTGTGAGACAATTTCAGAATCTCTGTCAAGTCCCAGTGTCAATTGGGTCAGGTCATTTGTGCCTATTGAAAAACCGTCAAAGATTTCAGAAAACTTGTCTGCAAGAATCACGTTTGAAGGAATTTCGCACATGACATATACCTCAAGCCCGTTTTCTCCTTTTTTGAGGCCGTTCTTTTTCATTTCTGTCAGGACAGCTTTTCCTTCATCAACGGTTCGGCAGAACGGAATCATGATTTTGACATTATTGAGGCCAAAGTCATTTCTTACTTTTTTGAGTGCCCTGCACTCAAGAACAAACGCATCCCTGTATTTATCAGAATAATATCTTGATGCACCCCTCCAGCCAATCATGGGGTTGTCCTCATGCGGCTCAAAAAGTGTGCCTCCAATCAGGTTTGAATACTCATTGGATTTGAAATCTGATAATCGAACTATGACGTCTTTAGGATAAAATGCAGCGCCAATCGTACCGATTCCTTCTGCAAGCTTGTCAACAAAAAAATCAGACTTGTTTTTGTATCCGGGTGTTAATTCTTCAATTTCTTTTACCAATTCCTTGTTTTTTTTATCCTTTTTTATCTTACTGAAATGTATGAGCGCAAGAGGGTGTATTTTTATATGGGAATTTATCACAAACTCCTCGCGCGCAAGGCCGACACCCTCATTTGGTATGAATGAGTTCTCAAATGCCTGTCCAGGGTTTCCGACATTCATCATTATTTTTGTTTTTGTCAGAGGTATGTCATCAAGCTTTATTTCCTGAATCTCAAATTGAAGTTTTCCTTTGTAAACATAACCTTCTTCTCCTTCTGCGCACGAAACTGTTACGTTTGCCCCGTTCTTTACTTTTTCAGTTGAAGTGGTTGTGCCGACAACGCAGGGGATTCCAAGCTCGCGCGATATTATTGCTGCGTGGCATGTGCGCCCGCCCCTGTTTGTGACAATTGCAGACGCTATCTTCATTATCGGCTCCCAGTCAGGGTCTGTCATGTCTGTAACAAGAACCTCGCCTTTCTTGAACTCATCAATGTTGTGAACGCTTTTTATGACGTGCGCGCGTCCATTGCCAATCATATCGCCGACACTTGTTCCTACCACAAGAAGGTCTCCTTTTTGCTTTAGCACATATGTTTTGATAACATTTTTGTCCTTTTGCGACTGGACTGTTTCCGGCCGCGCCTGAACAATGAAAATCTCATTTGTTACTCCGTCTTTTGCCCACTCCATATCCATGGGCTTTTTGTGCCCTGCCTTTTTGGAATAATGATCCTCGATTGTGCACGCCCACTTTGAAAGCATGAGAATCTCATCATCAGAAAGCGCGAAAGACTTTTGTTCTGCAACAGACACAGGCACGTTCTTTGTCGGGTGGCGCCCGTCTGTTGTATACACCATCTTCTGCTCTTTTGAGCCAATAGACTTTGAGATAATAGGCCTTTTGCCCTTAAGAAGTGTCGGCTTAAACACCATATACTCGTCAGGGTTTACCGCACCCTGCACGACATTTTCCCCAAGCCCATATGCTGCGTTGATTACAACAACGTCCTGAAAACCGCTTTCTGTATCAATTGAAAACATCACACCGCTTGTTGCCTGGTCAGAGCGCACCATTTTCTGAACGCCGATTGAAAGTGCAATAGAAAAATGGTCAAAGTTCTTGTCTGCGCGATAAGATATCGCCCTGTCTGTGAAAAGCGAGGCAATGCATTTTTTACATGCCAGAACCAGTGACTCAGGACCTGTTATATTGAGGTATGTTTCTTGTTGCCCTGCAAAGCTTGCATCAGGAAGGTCCTCTGCTGTTGCGCTTGAGCGAACTGCAACATCAACAAATTCGCTGTACTGCTTTTCAAGGTGCGAATATGCCTCAACAATTTCCTGCTTCAGGTCATCAGGGAGTTCTGCTGCCAATATTGTTTTTCTCACTTTTTCACCGTGCTCGCGAAGGTTTTTTATGCTGCGCGTGTCAAGGTCTGAAAGTATTTCATGTATTTTATCCTTTATTCCTGCTGTTTCAAGAAAATGCCAGTATGCTTTTGAAGTCACGGCAAAACCGTTCGGTATTTTTACTCCGAGAGAAGACAGGTTTCTATACATCTCACCCAAAGATGCATTTTTTCCGCCGACAAGCGGAACATCCTCGATGCCGAGCTGGTCAAACCACAAAATGAAAGCATTTGTTTTGTCCATAGAATCTCCTGAAGTAAATTATTGGTTGCGGGGGGTATATATAGGTTGAATAAATCAATAAGGGGCATGGCTGTTCTGAACAATGTTGACACAAAAAAAATTGACTCTCTTCTTGAGCAGGGGTTTCGTGAGAATGAAATAAAAACAGCCTACGAGCTTCGCCGCTTAAGTGGACCTGCGACAGTTATTCATTACAAGAGCGGAAAACTTCTGATACAGGGAAAAGAAACTGAGGTTGAGAGAACCGTGTTTTTTCTTACAGGAAAAAAGGCAGCAAAAAAAATACTGCCAAATAAGGATGGAAGTAAAATAGTGCGCATTGGAAGCGACGAGTCTCTCAAGGGAGACACATTTGGCGGGATTGTTGTCGCCTCTGCAAAGATGGGTGCAAAGGAACGTGAAGAACTTGCGCGCATTGGTGTTCAGGATTCAAAAAAAATATTGAATGGTAAAATACATGAGTTGGCTGAAAAAATAAAAAAAGTTCTTGGAAAAAAGAACTACGCAATTGCAGAATTGTTTCCGGAAGAATACAACAAAATTAAAAGTGTGACTGTGATGCTGAATGCACTACACTCGCGCGCGACAAGCAACCTACTTCCCGCTGATGAAATTGTTGTTGACCAGTATCCCGGTTGCCGCGTAAAGGGCGCTGTCTTGGAGACAAAGGCAGAGTCAAAATACATTGAGGTTGCTGCGGCATCAATACTCGCGCGCTCAGTTGCTCTTAAGCAGATTGACGAATTGTCAAAAAAAGCGGGCTACAAATTGCCTCTTGGAAGCACACACGTAAAGGGCGCGCTGATGGAGATGAAAAAAAGAGGACTTGCTCATGAAAAGTTTGTTAAGATAGGGTTTAGGAATGTTCAAGATGTTTTTTAGGAAACTGACTTATAATGTACTTTATTATTGATCGGTTCACGACTTACAAGTACCTTGCAACCTTCGCCAGAACCCAGAATATATAATTTTTTTTCAATACCTTTACTTCCATCGAGATTTATAGGGGTCTCATTGACTACAAAACCAAAGACATCCGTTTTGCAAGTATAAACCATTCCTGTATTTTCGCCAGATATTACTTCATAACCGTTCAAGCCATCCACAAGCACTTTTTTAATAACTTCTAACTCTTCTAATCTGTTAGTGAAGTCTGATGGGTATGACGGAGGGTCTTCAGGTTCTTGTAACAATTCCGTGAGTTTAGTAATCCTTTTTAGTCCGTCTTGGAATATTCCTAATTCGGGGTCTGTAAGAGGCATGCAAATCACCATCATTATCTTATAACTTTATTGTAGTAATACTACGTTGAAGATTACACTTAAAAATTTATAAATGTTTATACTCTGAGGGAACTTTATGGCTATAAAAATAGCAATAATTGGTTACGGAAAAATGGGCTGTGAGATTGAAAAGGCAGCCAAAGACAGAAATATCACTGTTCAGGCAATAATAGACCCTGCGCAAGAAAAGTGCGGTAAGTTTTTCACAGAAATAAGCGCAGAAAGCATGAAAGATGTTGATGTCTGCATAGACTTTACAGCGCCTGCTGTTGTTCTTGAGAATGTGAAAAAGATTGCAGAGCACAAGAAAAACATTGTAATTGGCACAACCGGCTGGTACGACAAAATTGATGAAGTCAAAGCAATTGCAGAAAAAAATGATATTGGTATAATTTATGCCCAAAATTTTTCAATCGGCGTAAACCTCTTCTTCAAAATAATTGAAAACGCATCACTACTTTTTGACAAGTTTTCTGAATATGACCCTTATCTTTACGAGCTTCACCACAACCAGAAGCTTGACAGCCCTTCAGGAACCGGAAAAAAGCTCGGTGAGCTTGTTCTTGCCGGAATTGACAGAAAATCAAAGGCAGAATACGGTGTGGTTGACCGCAAGATTAACCCAGAAGAGCTTCATGTTGCAAGTATCCGGGCAGGCAATTTTCCGGGAACGCACGTCGTTGGCTTTGATTCAAAAGCAGACACAATTGAGCTTAAGCACACTGCGCGCGGAAGAGCTGGATTCGCTGTAGGCGCTGTAAGTGCTTCGGAATGGATGGCTGGCAAAAAAGGATTCTACAGCATGGACGACATGATGAAGAGTATTTTGGAGTGTGGTAACAATGGCTAAGGCATTCAGCGGGTGTTATCCTGCGCTTGTGACTCCAATAAAAGACAACGGGGACGCGCTCAACAACCCTGTGGATCAGGAAGCGATGAACCAGCTTATTGATTATGTAATAGACGGGGGTGTTACAGGCGTTCTTGTTGCAGGCTGTACAGGCCATGCTTCTTCGCTAACATGGGATGAACAGAAAAGCCTGATGAAAAACTCTCTGGAGCATGTGAACGGACGGGTGCCTGTTCTTGCAGGGGACGGCTCAAACTGCACGCGCGAGGCAATTTCTGCCGCAAAAGAGATTGAAGACCTGGGCATAACAACGCACCTTCAGATATCCCCGTACCAGAACAAGCCAATGCAGGAAGGAATTTTTCAGCATTATTCTGCGATTGCATCAAAAATTGATGGCAAAATCATTCTCTACAATGTTCCCGGAAGGACCGGGAAAAACATAGAGGCTGAAACAACTGTGCGTCTTGCAAAGGAGCACTCAAACATAATCGCTGTGAAGGAGGCGTCGGGTAATATGGAACAAATAAAAAAGATAATTGATGCAACAACAAATATGGACTTCTCTGTCATTTCAGGTGATGACGGGATTAATATAGACCTCATTAGAGCGGGTGGAGCAGGAAGTATTTCTGTTGCCGCGAATGTTGACCCGAGGAGGACTTCGGAGTCTGTAGGCCTTGCGCTTTCAAAAAACTTTGAGGGTGCAGAGAAAATAGACCAGACACTTCGCCCGTTATATGACGCATTGTTTCTTGAAACAAACCCAAGCCCTGCGCATTATGCATTGAGGAAGTTAGGCATTCCTGTCGGTGTGCCGCGACTGCCGTTGATTGATGTCACAGATGCTACCAAGATAAAAATGGACGCTGTTCTAAAGGATTTACAGTTATTCAGGTGAGGCAGAATGTGGTGGGAAAAAGAAGGGCATCTGGAAGTAAAAGATAACAAGCTCTTCATAGGCGGCATGAGCGCAAAAGCATTGGCAGAAAAATACGGGACTCCTCTTTATGTGTACAACAGAAAAAGGATTCTTGAAAATTTTAATGAGTTAAACAATGCGTTTTCTAAACATAATCAAAATGTGCGCATACATTATGCGATGAAGGCAAATTCTAACATTGAAATTCTTCGAACCCTGAAAGATGCAGGCGCATATATAGATGCAGTTTCGCCGCTTGAGGTTGAAACTGCAATAAAGGCAGGCTTTCCAAAAGAGCGCATAATGTTTACAGGCACGAGTGTCAGCAATGAGGACTTGATTCATTTGCTTGAGCTTGGCGTTTTCCTTAACATTGATTCTGTATCGCAAATCAGGCGGCTCCAAAAACTTACAGACAAAAAGCCTGACATTTCCATACGTTGGAACCCTGGTGAGGGTAGTGGGGCAGGGCATCATTCTCACACAATAACTGCAGGAAAATATGTTAAGTTTGGAATACCTGAGCATAAGCTTGAAGATGCTGTTCTTGAGGCAAAAAAAGCAGGATTCAATATAGTTGGCCTGCACCAGCATATAGGCTCTGGCTGGCTGAAGGAAGATGTTCCGACATTTTTGTCTTCAGTTGATAAGACAATAAACACAGCAAAGAAGATAGAGGCTGCAACAGGGAAAAAGCTTTCTTTTATTGACTTTGGCGGAGGTCCGGGCATACCATATGCTGAAGTACAAAAGCTGTTTCCGATAAATGAATATGCTAAAGGCATTTCTGAGAAAATAAAGTCCTCTGGCATGGATGTTGTAGTGGCAATAGAGCCCGGAAGATTTATCGTTGGGGACGCAGGCATACTTCTTGTTGAAGCAAACACTGTTGAGGAAAAAAACATACTTGTTGTTGGAGTAAATGCAGGGTTTAACACACTTGCAAGACCCGCGATGTATGGAGCATATCAGGAAATTGTGGTTTGCGATAATGTTGACTCAACATGCAAAAAGGAATACATGGTTGCCGGAAACCTCTGCGAGACCGGAGATGTTTTTACTGAGAATAAAAAAATCCTGCGAAGCCTACCCCAAATTCATGAAGGAGATATCTTAGCAATACTTGATACCGGAGCATATGGATTTTCAATGGCCTCTACATACAACTCGCGCCCTCTTCCAGCAGAAGTTATGATTGATGGCAATGAATCAAAAATTGTAAGGCGCCGCCAGACACTTGATGGCCTTTTGCGGGAGCAGGAAAATTTATGAAATTCACAAAAATGCATGGAATCGGAAACGATTATATTTTTGTCAACTGTTTTGAGGAAAAAGTTGAAAACCCGCAAGAGTTGTCAAAAAAAATAAGCGCCCGCCACTTCGGCATAGGTTCTGACGGACTGGTTCTCATAATGCCTTCTGAAAAGGCAGACTTTCGGATGAGAATTTTCAACCCTGACGGAAGTGAGGCAGAGATGTGCGGCAATGCTGTTCGCTGCGTTGCAAAATACGTGCGCGACAGAAAGATGATAGAAACAGACGAGTTTGAGATAGAGACTCTTGCAGGAATCATAAAGCCGAAATTGATTTCTTCAGGACGTGTTTCGATGGTTCAGGTTGACATGGGTGAGCCTGTTTTTGAGCGGGAAAAAATACCTATGATGGGCTCAGACGGGAAAGTTATTGATGAGGTGCTTGATGCTGGCGGCACAAAAGTGAAAATTACATGCGTATCAATGGGAAACCCACATTGCGTTATTTTTGTTGAAGATATTGATTTTTCTGAATTCGAACATCTTGGAAAAATTATTGAAAACCATGATTTGTTTCCCAATAGGATTAATGTTGAGTTTGTCAAGATTCTAAACGAACACGAGATTGAGATGCGCGTGTGGGAGCGTGGTGCAGGCGAGACTCTTGCATGCGGAACAGGCGCATGCGCTTCGGTAGTTGCATGTGTGTTAAACAAAAAGACAGGGCGGGATGTGACCGCGCACCTGAAAGGCGGAGACCTTAAAATAGTGTGGGATGAAAAGAGCAACCATGTCTATATGACAGGTTCTGCAGAGGAAGTTTTCGAGGGAGTGTGGAAAAATTGATAACTGAAAACACTGTATTGAGTTCGCTTGAGTCTTATGCATTTGATGAAGTTGACAGAATGCGCGATGAGTTGAAAGCAAAAGGTGTTGATGTGATTGACTTCGGTGTCGGTGACCCGGATACTCCAACGCCTGAGATAATACGCAATGCTGTGAAAAAAGCTATTGATATTAGAAAATCTGCGGGCTATCCAAGAAACGCCGGAACTCATGAATTTTTGCAGGAGATTGTCGCATGGAACAAGAAGCGCTTTGGCGTGACACTTAACCCTGCAACCCAGATTGCCTCAAGCCTTGGCTCAAAAGAGGCTGTGTTTAATTTTCATCTTGCATTTGTGAACCCAGGTGATGTTGTTCTTGTCCCAAACCCGGGTTATCCTCCATACGAGCGCGGCACACTGTTTGCGCGCGGAATCCCTGTCTTCATGAACCTGCTTGAAGAAAATAATTATCTTCCTGATTTTGATAAGATTGATTCTGCGACTGCGAAAAAAGCAAAGATAATGTGGCTTAATTACCCAAATAATCCGACAGCATCAATGGCAACCGAAGAATTCTTCAAAAAAGCAATTGAGTTTTGCAGAAAAAATGAAATCATTCTTGTTTCTGATGAAGCATATTCTGAAATGTATTTTGATGATGTGCCGCACAGCATTTTAGAATACGAAATGGAAGGCATAGTTGCGATAAACTCACTTTCTAAAAGAAGCGCAATGACCGGCTACCGCGTCGGCTGGCTTGCAGGCGATGAAAAAATAATCAAGGCGTACAAGAAGCTTAAAGGAAACATAGATTCAGGAACTGCAACATTCATTCAGGATGCGGCAACTGAGGCGCTAAAAGATGAAGCTCATGTTGAACTTATGAGGGATGAATACCAGCAGAAAAGAGACATACTTCTTGAGGCATTCAATTCTATCGGGCTTCCAAAAAGTGTGCCTGCAGGAACATTCTATATTTGGCAGAAAGTGCCTAAAGGATACACCTCAGTTGAGTTTTCTAAAAAGATGCTGGTCGAGGATATTGCTCTTGTTGCAACACCGGGCAGTTTCTTAAGCGAAGATGTTGACGGAGTAAATCCCGGTGAGGGATTTGTCAGGTTTGCGCTTGTCCCAAGTATTGAGAGGACAAAAGAGGCGGCAAGGCGCATAAGGAATCTGAAGTTTTAGCAACACAAACATTCACGCAAAGCTCGAAAGCATTTTCTGTGAAAATGATTTTTTCAGAAGAACGCTTTCCTGAAAAATATTCTTTTTTGCCTTCATCTCTTTCTGGACTGTAAGAACTGCATGATTTGCACTTTCGAAAACTACTGGTTTTGTTTTCATTGCAGTGCGCACTGTTTCCCGTACAACCCAGACACCAAGCGGTGCAAAGTAATCAGGCAGTATCTCGCGCACAATCAAAACAGATGCCTGCTTTCGTATTTTCTTAAGGTATTCAAGCACACCAATGCGCGCCGCGTAATATCCGCCGGCAGTTATGCTGGCGTATTTTTTCCTGCCAAAATAGTTCTCAAAATCCTTTGTTACGCATACTTCTGTGCCTTTGTTAGACCACACAGCACCCTCGTGCCCGAATTCTATGAGTTCATAAGACCATACATTCGGCAAAAGAATTATCCAGAAATAATTGCCATTGTAGTTTGCCTTTAGTGCCTGTACAGAATCAATTACGCTGTATGCCTTTATCTCATCAATAATGTTTTTGCCGAGTGTGTCATCAACAGCTGTTATTGACCAGCGCGTTGGGACAAGCTTTCTGTCTGTTTTTCTTCCAAGAAGCCCGACAGAAAAAAGTTTCATTATTGAGTTCTCTGAAAGAGACTTATCAAAAAGCTCGATAACAGATGTTTTTGCCTGAGCATGAATATCGGATACAATGCTATCAACTTTTCTTGCAACGCGGACATTTTCTGTCAGCGCCATGTTTGATATGTTGCCGCTTGGGCCAATCGGTGCGCTTGTCGTGAAAAAGCCCAAGCCTACAGAAACCGGTTTTTCATAGTGCGCCTCAAACTCAACGCTTTTTTTAGCCATTGCTATTTCCTGTATTGATTCAAGAAATTTCGGTTTCTTTTTTATGTTTGTGCGCAGCCGTGAATTCACAAGAGATGTCCGGTATGCGAGTACATCCGGTATGCTCATCTTTTTCTCAGCCCAAAGAGAAGGGCTGTCAAATAAGTTTGTATCGCCCTGCTCTGCTGGGGCGAGCGCACCTGCAAAGACATTCGGGTATCCAATGCGCCCGACAAAAACAGAAGGAGGGCTTGAGCCAAAGAAAGATGTGCTTACTTTTTTTGCAAGAGGTGCGACTGCACTTATACGGTCAAGGTATATGCATCTTTTTGATCCACAGAATCCTCTGCCTTTGCAGGAGGAGCATAATGCTGCCATAAAATATGTGCGAAGTGCTAAGAATAAAAACCTACGGTTCATGAAGAAGTGTAGAATCCAGAAATCTCATGTTTTATGTCATTTAGGGGTTCAAGTTTGATGTCTTTAGGCATTGCTTCCCTGTACTTGGGCCACATAAAGCGGTTGTCAAGAAAGAATATCAGCCCTTTATCTGTCTCAGACCTTATGCATCTTCCTGCGGCCTGTACTGCCCGGTTCACTGCAGGGTATGTGTATGCAAAATCCCATCCCCTGCCAAACTTTTTGTCATAATAATTTATCATTGATTTTGTGAGAAGGTTCGGTCTCTCAAGAGGAACTCCTGCAACAACTGCTGCAAGCATCATCTCTCCGGGGAAATCCACGCCCTCTGCAAAGTTTGCGCCAACCACTGCAAGAAGCATTGAGCCTTTTTTTGCACTTGATGCGAAGTCTTTAAGAAGCTCTCTTTTTGCCTGAGTCGTTGCCCCGGATTCCTCAAGAATCATTTTTTTTGATGTTTTTTGCTCAAGCAATTCATGTATTTTGTTTCGAAAAGCGTATGACGGAAAATATACGCCAATGTTTCCGGGTACGTTTTCTGCAATCTCTGCTATACAGTCTGCATACGCGTTGTAATTTGCCTCGCTTCTTTCAGAGTACTTGCTTGTTAAGCCCGGTGCTACAAAGTCCCTGCGATTCTTGCGCGGGAACGGGGATTCAAGAATGAGTGAGTCAACATTTTTTATCCCAAGCACATTTTTATGCATTTCTATCGGAACCAATGTTCCGGACATGAGAATTGTAGAATGCATTTCATTTAGTGTTTCGGATGCAATCAGCGAGGGGTCGAGGCAGTGGTATGCGAATGAAAAATAGCTTCCGTAATTACTCTCTTTTTTTGAAATAATGCGCGCAAAGCCGTCATCACCGCCAGACCATGCTGACAGAAAGCCTGCGAGTGAGTGAGTAAAGGATTTTTTCTTTGTTTCAAGAATCTTGTTTGACGCCTCCTCAAGAGACTTTACAAATGAAGTATAATCTCCAATGCTTTCAATAGGTTTTGTTATGTCTGATTTGTCTGCAAATGAATCGTTACTTCCCTGAAGTGTTTTTTGGGTGCATATTTTCTGGACAGAATCAAGCAGCACAGAGACTTTTTCAGAAAGATCTGAAAAGCCTGCCTTGAGCAATTCATTTCTTGCAATCTCAAGGCGCTGTGACGTAAGCTCAAAAGAGCACATTGACCGGATCCTTGATGATGCATTGTGCGCTTCATCAACAATAAGGATGCATTCTTCCGGGTTTAAGTTCGTCTTTGCAAAAAAGAGCGGCGCAATCTGCGGGTGAAACACATGGTTATAGTCTGCAATAATTACTTTAGACTTTTTTGCATGGCGCATCATTATCTCATGTGGGCACACCTCAGAGCACATTTGCTTTGCTTCATCAACATGAAGTATTTTTTGGTCAAGTTTTTCAAGTGCCCTTTCAGCATCCTTTGAAAGCATAATATCTTTCGAGAATGTTTGGTTCCGAAAAATGCATGACTTTCCTTTTATGTGCTGAGAGCACCAGGATGCAAAATCAGAACTGGAAATCATGTCAGCATAATCATAAGCGCAAAGCCCCTTGCGCCCTACAATATCTGCTACATTGAATTTGACACCATGCTTTTCAGAAATCATTTTCAGTGTCTCAATAGCAATCCTGTGCTGAGAGTGCCTTGGCGTCACAAAAAGTATGCGCTTGTTGTTTTTGAGCGCGAACGAGAGCGCTGGTGCGAGAACTGCTGCTGTTTTCCCGATTCCTGTCGGGGCGTGGGCAATAAGGTTTTTGCCCGAAGAAATAACCTCTCCGACTTTCTCAACAAGTGTTTCCTGCCCCTGCCGAATTGTGTCAAAAGGAAAGAGGCTCTTCATGCAGAGGGTTCTTTTCGCTTATTTAAATAATCTTGCTGCGTACACTGCCGAAATACCAATATATAGTTTTCAGCCAAATAAAGTGTATGTGGCTTGACCTTTTCATGAGTCTTGGTTTTTTAGGGTTCTATACTCTTTGGGCATTATTTGTTGGCTCTGTTGCGTTTTTTGGAATATTGCGGAACTTCGGAAAGAAAGGGCTTGTTGCAAATGTTCTTTTTAGCTGGATTGCAGGAGCTGTACTTGTCAGCACAAATCCCATAGGCGCTCTTGTATTCGCGGTTTTTCTGCGCCTTTTGCTTGAGGGAGTAAAAATAATCGGCCTTAAGCAAACTGCCAAAAAAGTAAGGCGCATGGAAGAGGGTGAACCTGCTGTGCGCTTTGAGTTCTCGCGCCCTAGCCTATTTGCCGGAACAATTATGATTGTTATTATTCTAAGCCTCCTGACAGCAGTATTTGCACCGCCACAAGAGGTTGGTTGGTACAAAATGCGCGATGTAAGCACCATAGTTGTTGAGGATGTCGAGCCTGCATTGCTTTCTGAAATCATCTGGGAAGACATAAGCGATATGAGGCTTGTATCACAGGAATACGCGCTTCAGGTGCCAAAGACAATGGTTACAGAGACAGGATGGAAACTTTCAAGTGACTGGGACGGCATTTACTCTATAGACAATACGCTTTACTGGGTGATGGCTTATGAGCCCACGCGCCTTGCAAACAACGGAGCTCCTTCTCCGGCACACATAATCGTGAATGCCCAGAACCCGTCAGACAGAAGAAAGATAATGGGCGATATTGAGTTTTCCGAAGAGCGGGGAGCGCTCATACTTCTTGCATACCAGATTATAACAGGAAAGATACGCGATGTCAAGACAAAATACTGGCTGAAATATCCTTTCTTTAACTACGGCGACACTGTATTCACTCATGATTGCGATGGAGAGCCAGTATGGTTCGCTCCTGTAAAATTGAGGTATCCGACCAAGTTTATAGTGAAGTTCTACACAGAGCAGGTCGGTATTGTAACTCTTGACAACAGCGGAAAGGTTATCTTTTATTCTGAAAGCGACATTAGGCAGGGAAATGCCCCGGCATGGCTGCTTGACGGGCAGGTTCTAATAGATGAGGATTATTCTTATGAGCGCGTTTGGAAATGGGCAAAATACGCTACATGGAAAGGATTTTTGAATTACCAGTTCCAGCACGAGAATGTTTTCGAGCTTGCGCGCGAGATGTATTTCCAGTATGACAAGGACACAGACAGGACATACGGTCTTTTCCAGCTTGAGCCGGAAGGAAATACAAGGAAGGCAATAACGCAGTACATGGAAATTGAGGCATCAGGAACAGACTATGGCACGCCTGTGATTTATGATACACGTGCGCTCGGGCTTATCGGGCCTGAAAGAGCTATTGGTGATGTACGCGGGGAAATAAGCCTTTACAGTGACTGGTATGCATTGCAACCCTTGTTCAAGAAAATAAAGGACGGATACTTCTATGTGGTGCCTGTGTATTCCGGAGTGCGCGAGTCAATGGTGCTTAAGGCTGTTGCTGTGGTTGACGCAAAAAGCGAGCAGGTCAAGCTGTTTGGTTGGGGCGATCAGGAAGTTAAGGAAGATTCTGTAGTTGAGCCTGTAAAAAATAAAACTGTGTTTGATGAAAACTGCCGCGTGGTCTCAAGCGAGACTGTTGCGGGCAAGCTTCAAATCACTATTGAGTGCGAGCAGTAGGCTCAGTTATATTAACACCAAAAATCTTAATCTCCTTTAAGGGAGAAACATGACTTCGAATAGTGGAATTTTTACAACGCGCCATCTCCAGAACAAAGCCGGTAAGGTGTTCTGAAGATGCTTCTTTTCAAACCAGTTAGGACTGTTTCACTTAAGCACGGCTGGTTCTACCACTACCGTGTCCATGACGCGCGCATTGACGCGCTTGCAGGCAATGGATTTTCAAAATTAAAGGATTATATTGATTTGACTTTCAAGTACTGCCCGCAAAAACCATTTGACGAGGGCGGTCGGGCAAGCAGCATGAAAGTTCCTGTATCTCTTGATATGGTTGAAAAACAAGGAGATCTTTGCCAACTCACAATGGACGGGCTCATTGCAAATAAAGACGCCTTCAAGCAGAATCACTCGCGCGTCCAGGTACACTTTCTTGACAAAGACCCTGCCACACTCGCATGCGAGTTGCCTCTCTGGATGCTCAAGAATGAAATGAATGGCCAAGCAGAAGGAATAGACGAGAGCCTTTTCCCAATGTCAGGGCATGTTGATGTTCTAAGGATACATGATGGGAAGATAAACATACTTGACTACAAGCCGAGGGCGCATAAAGAAAAGTACGCTGCAACCCAGCTATACATTTATGCATTGATGCTCTCAAAGCGCACAGGCATACCCATTGAGAAGATGTCGTGCGCATACTTTGACGAGAATGTTGAGTATTGGTTTGAGCCAAAGGATTGTATGCTTGCCAATAGCAGTGCTTCTTTATAGCATAAGTTTGACAGTTCAACCCCAATTTTGGCATGAAAACCTATTTGACAGTTGGCGAAAACGCACTCATTTTTCAGTACTTTTCTAATTAATTGCCTCATTTCAGGTCAAAATCAGCGTATTTCTGGGGTCAAAATACGAATAAATGACGGTTTTTGGTGTCTCGCCTTAAAATTCACCGTAACTGTCAAATTCATTATGGATATTTTGGTGAATTTCTTGACTCATGACTTCAAATGGCAATTGAATTCCGGTATGCTATACGTGAAATATTTACGATTAGCAGATCCATGCAAACTGTCAAATGGACTGTTAAAAAACAAGTTAAAAATCATAAAAAACGCATACTATTGAAGACAATGCAACTGTCAAATTCATGTATGCTAAAACGCTAAAAAGTTCAAAAATCATCAAAAATAAAAGATAGAACTATGGATTATAGTCTAAATTCAAAATATTGCATGAGAAAATAGAATCAAATATTGTAAAAATACGTATAAGTCAACTGTTTTTAAAATGAAATATGGCTTAAAGTGTCAAACTTGGGTTATAGAATAAAATATACTAAAACCCGAAATATAACAGCGATAGCAATTACAAAAAGCAACAAATCAAAAAGATGCTGATTTTCCATTCCGAACAAATATAATTGCTCCTTTATTTCTTTTGTCAGCTCAAGCGCCTTTTTACACATATTTCGCGATTTTTTTACCAGAAGCATTATTTTCGAGCGCATAGTAAAAACCCGAAAATTCTTTTGGTAGCAGTTAGGACAACACGTTGAACGGTCTAAAGTTTTTCCCACCCAAGAATATCCGCAGAGATTGCAGGTATGCTTTATCCCCGAGGAATTATGATCGCGTCTTAAGGGTCTTATTTTCATTTTTTAGCCTGGAATGTATGCGTTTTAGTGCGCCGTACAATGTTATTAGCTGTACATGTATTGCAGGGTCTAAATCGTTTTTTGTAATAGCGCATGAATACGTTTCGAGTGATTTACTATATAGTTTTCCTGCTTCTGAATGCCTGCCTTCATCGATAAACATTATCGCTTTTTTCGTATTCTGTATGGCTGCTTCTATGTCATCAGTTCCAGATGGTTTTTCAATGTCTTGTCTTAGAAAATGTCTTGTCTTTGGGTTCTGATTCCCCACAACCATATCTGAAAAAGAAACTGCCTGTGCCTGTTTTTCTTCAAATCGCCCCAGTTCGCTACTCACAGAACCTAGTTTGTTAGTTATAACGCCCATGCTTGTGTTGATATTTTTTATAGCAACATCTGTGTCTCGTTCCCATATGTTGTTTAATTTCTCGTATTCTGTAAGCACACGATTTATATTGCGGTCTGTGTCTTCCATTTCATTTGTTTTCTGCACTCTTGATTCAAGCATTTCAATTCTCCTGTTGAGTGCTGCAAACTCTACAGCTGCGTTGTCTTTATTAGTGGTTTCAAGACGCTTTACATGCTTTACAATTTGCTGAATTTCAGCCGAAATAGCCAACATTCTTTTATTGGTTGCTTTAAGATCCGTAGAAAACATCTCATTAAAAGATTCAAAATCCTTTTTTGTTGGTTCTTTTGAGACATCCTTCTTTTTCATACTGTTTTGCGTAGTTTTGATAGCACTCATTTGTGTTTTAAGCGCATCAACATCTTTTAACATATCCTGCAAAATCTTCGTATATTCCTCTACATTTGTTTTGATTGAATCTAATTCAGGGAAACGGGCACTCAATTCACCAAACATAGATTCTATTTTGGATGATATTACAAACACTTCTTTCCTCTTGTTATTAACTTCATCAACTGATTTTGAAACGCGCGCCTGCATATTTGAAAGTGCCTCGAAATCCCCGATTTTTGACGTTTTATCGTTTAGGCGGGATATTTCTGATTTAAGAATTTTTATTGTTCCGTCGTTCTTTTCCATAACGACGTCAAATTCGGATAGTTTTGAATTTATTTTTTCTATATTGCGCAGAAACTTTTTTGGATCTACATTTTCTACAATATCAGAAACCCGCGTTACTGTGAGATCAATGTCATTTATCTTGCGCTCTCTTTCAAGAACCATTGAGCGAACTTCTCCAATTCTCTCAGAAAGATCCATCGTTTTCTGCATCAACTGGTTTTTTGATTCAGTGGTTCCCTCGAGTTTTCCTTCAATTTTCTCTATACTCATCAAAATGTTCTGAATAACAGACTCATCGTTTTTCCCTTTTCTTTGTTTTGGCAAAGGCCTTTCATCTGGTTGCATAGATTCATATGTATCTTCGCCCGCAAGATCACCTATTGTTTGAGTTGCTCCTTTGACATTCTTTTTTGTTTTTTCATCTTTTTGAGAAAATAGTATTTTATTTCGTAGCTCCATGTTTGATATTTCAAGCTGGCTTTTTTGTCTTTCTTCCCTGACATCATCTGAAATCGTTAAAACTTTTCCATCTTCGAAACACTTTGTAGGCTCTCCGTTTTGGAGATGAACGTTTTCAACAGTTTCATTTATGGAGGGGTTGCCGGTTGGAGTATTTTGAGATGTACTCGAAAGATTCGAACGACGCGGATGCGAAGTGAGCTGGCTTGAAACAGAACCAAACAAACCATTTTCGAACTTGTTCGAAAAGCTTCGAACGTTAGTGAGATGACTGGCTTTAGGTGCGGATTGCATAGAGGTTTCAGGGCATCCAAAGAGATTTTCGTCTTCAGATGCAAAAAAAGGTTCTTTTGCTTCAGAACGGGGGATTCTCTGTGTCGTGGATGCGTCTCTTTCCATCAGGACGCATGTATTATCGTCTTCCTTAGGTATTCTAAATATCTTTTTTACCCCACCCACATATTTTTCCAGCATAAATTTCACCATTTTATGGCTACAAACAGTCTTTAGCCATCCAGATTATATATATTTTCCAGAAAACCTCTTTTTCAGTCCTTCAATATAAAGCTCACACATTTTGAACCGCCCTTCTTTAAGGCTGTTTTTTG